>DASRJX010000226.1:0-7776 GCA_035649235.1 Candidatus Cryosericum sp. | reverse complement strand
GGGATTTCCTGCGGCAGCAGATCTTCATCGTGCATCCGGTGCTCTTCCCGCTCTGGCTCGCGGGACTGGTCTGGCTCCTCCTGGCGCGCCGGGGACGGTACCGGATGCTCGGCTGGACGTACCTGGTCTTCTACGCTCTGCTGTTCGCGCTGAAGGGGAAGAACTACTACCTGGCACCGATCTACCCGATGCTGTTCGCGGCCGGCTCGGTGGCGCTGGAGTCGGGCGTGCAGCGACTGCGCGGCAGGGGGCGGCTCGTGGCGCAGGCGGCCTGCGTGACGCTGGTCCTGGCGGCGGGCGCCGTCACGGCACCGCTCGCCCTGCCCCTCCTGGACCCGGAGGACTACGTCGCGTACGAGAAGACGCTCGGCATCTCGCCGCCGAAGACGGAGGTGGGACACCGCGGTCCATTGCCGCAGCCGTTCGGCGACCAGTTCGGCTGGGAGGAGCTGGCGGCCGAGGTCGCCCGCATCTACAACGCTCTCCCGCCCGAGGAGAGGGCCCGGACCGGCATCTTCGCGAACAACTACGGCGAGGCGGGCGCCATCAATCTGTTCGGGCCGCGTTTCGGGCTGCCGCCCGCGGTCAGCGCCCACCAGACGCATTTCCTGTGGGGACCCGGCGAGAGCCGCGGCGACGTCTTCATCGTCCTGCAGGGCGATCGCGAGGACCTGGAGCACGTCTGCGCCTCGGTCGAGGAGGCCGCGGTCCACTCGCATCCCTGGGGCATGGCCGAGGAGAACAACCCGATCTACGTCTGCCGGGGCCTCAAGACCTCGCTTGCCGAGCTCTGGCCCCGCCTGAAGCACTGGAACTGAGCACGGCCCGCGGCCCGGTGGCGCCGGCGGCACGTGCCATCAGCCCCAGGGCTCGACCGAGCCGCGCTTGTACCAGGAGCACTGCAGGCCCTCGGCCCGGGTGCGAGCCTCGAGGAGGGCCAAGCGGTCGCGGTCGAGCGGCTGGAAGCCGCGCGCCAGGGCGACGTTCTCCTCGACCTGGGCGATCGAGTCGCAGCCGACGATGATGGTCGACACCGGCAGGCTCCAGACGTAGTCGACGCACTCCTTCATCGTCAGCCCGGCGTGCTGTAGGAGCCGGCCGCGGGCCGGCACCTTCATACCGATGATGCCCATCTGCTTGCTGACCGCGTAGGCCAGGAGGTCCTCCTGGAACGGCAGGTGGTGGCGATCGGCCGCGTTGAGCGCCATCAGGATGCAGTCGAAGTCGAAGCGCCGGAGTCCCTTGAGGAGCATGGCGGGATCGAAATGCCCGGTGATGCCCAGAAAGCGGACCATCTTCTCGTCGCGCGCCCGGCGCAGCGCTTCGATGGCGCCTCCTTTCGCGAAGATGCCGTCGAGGTCGGACTGCGGCCCCACGTGGTGCAGCTGCCAGAGATCCAGGTGGTCCGTCTGCAGGCGGCGCAGCGACTCGTGGAGGAGCCGGAGCGATCCGTCGCGCGTGCGATCCGACGTCTTGGTGGCCAGGAAGGTCTCGCGCCGGCGAGTCTTCATGACCTCGCCGAAATAGTCCTGGCTGGGGCCGTAGAGCGGCGCCGTGTCGCAGTAGTTCACGCCGAGGTCGAGGGCCCGGTGGATGAGGGCGACCGCCCGCTCCCGGACCCCCGGCCCCCGCGTCTCCAGGAGGGCCTGACCGCCCAGGGAGAAGAGCGCGACGTCGTATCCGGTGCGCCCCAGTGCGCGTTTCGGGAGCGGGCTCTCGGCGGCGCGTCCGGCCGCCTGGTCGCCGGCGAAAACGCCGGGCAGCCGGCCGAGCCCCAGCGCCGTCCCGCCCGCGACGGCGGTGCCGAGGAACTTGCGGCGATCGATAGGAGCTGTCATACGCGGGCATTCTCGCCCGGATGCACCCCGAGGACAAGGCCTTCGCTGAGGGAGGGGCGGAAAGCAAAAAGCCCCGGCTGCGCGTGGCAGCCGGGGCTTCGTGATGCTGCCCCGTTGGGCGTGGAGGGTCTTACTTGCCGATCCTCCAAGTGAAGCCACCCGCGAAGGTCGTGTTCGTCGTGCTCTCTTCGAACGTGTCCTGGCTGATCCTGGACAGGTCGACCCGGAACGCGGCCCGCTTGCTCTTGCCGAAGAAGAAGCGGCTGCCGGCGCCGATCTGATACGCCATGCCGCTGTCGCTGTCCGAGAAGCCGGCGGCGTCCACGGAGACGTCCGCCCGGCCAACGCCCGCCAGCACGTACGGCGTGATCTCCTTGTTCGGGTGGAAGTTGAACACGCCGTTCACCATCATGATGTCGGTGGAGGCGTCGACGTCGATGCCCAGATCTTCCGTCGTGGCGTCGGCCGTCTGGAACTGGCCCTCGATCTGGAAGAGGTTCGTCATGAAGTAGCCGCCACGCACGGACAGGCTGTCGGACGAATCGAGGCCGGTATCCGAGTCGTAGTCGGTGCTGCCGTAGTCGAAGCCGACCTCCCCGTTCCCCTGTCCGATGCCGGCCAGGGCAGGCACCGAAAAGGCGAACAGGGCCACGAACGCGACTGTGAGTATCTTCTTCATTGTTCTCCCCATGAATCGTGACGTTGGATTGTTCAATGCCCGAGGTTGACGAACTTCATTGTTAACGCTGATGAGTTAACGCTGACAACGTGGCGCGTCTTCCTCCCCACCTCCTCCCAGCCGCCATCAGGCGAGAAGGTAGGGTCGCGGAAACGGCTCAGGCAAGCGAATCACGAGAAAGTGGCGACGCGCGGACGCCTGGATCACACGGTGGTCACCGGGTGTCGATGACGGATTCGTGCCCGGAGCTTAGCCGCGCCCGAGGGCGCGAGCCGTCCGCTGCGCCGCATGCCGCGCGACGTAGCGGGACGCGTCGCGCCACCGGTCGAGCAGGATCAGGCTGGCGGCGTGCCGCAGGGGACTCCGTCCCAGATCGCGGTGCGGGAGGATCGGATTGCGCGTGCCCAGCCCCTTCAGGATGAAGCGTCGCGCCGGAGACCACCGGAAGCGCAGGCCCGCCTCGGGGACCGAGCCCGGGAAGATCCGCTCCACATACCCCAGGCTGTAGGCGAGGCAGTTCCGGACGCCCCAGGCCTTGGCCTCGGCATCGATCCTCTCCCAGTGCAGCGCGCCGGAGCGCAGCAGGCGCCGCAGGTCCTCGACCCAGTGCAGGGACGGCGCTTCGAGGTGGTGCGCCAGATGGACCGCCAGGTGGAGGAGCAGGTGATCGTCCGACAGCCTGCGGTAGGCGCGCTCCTCGATGACGCAGGGAACGGCGTCGCGGAACAGGACGCCGGGGTCGATGCGGCTCCTCTCGATCGACTCCAGGTTCCAGTGGATCTCGAGCGAGCAGGGCGGGGTGCCGGGCATCTCCACCAGATGGTTGTACCAGTGCTCCCCCAGAGCCTTCTCGGACTCAGCGGTCGGCAGCGTGCACCCGCGCCGCTGCAGCGCCTCCGCGACCGCGGGCCAGTCCGCTTCGCGGATCAGGAGATCCATATCGGTCATCGGCCGCTGGTCGATCTGCGGGTAGAGGAAGCCGAGCAGGCTGACGCCCTTGAGGAGGATGAACTCGACCCGCGCCTCGTCGAGCGCCGCGGCCGCCTCGCGCAGCGACCTCAGGAGGGCGAGGTTGTCCACCAGAGTCTTGCGGGCGGCCTGGTGCAGTCCTTCCCAGATGGCGGGCGGCCACGAGTCCTCGCCGCCGGCCATCGCCTTGCGGGCGATGCCGGCCACGCCGTGACGTCGGCACAGCTCGACGAACCGGGCCGGGTCGACCTGCCCCGGCTCCACCGAGGCGGCGGGCGCGCCGCCGAGCAGACGGAGCAGCAGGTTCTCTTCGGGATAAGGGACCATGCGGCGGGCGAGCGTCATCGGCGCCAGCCGTGACGCGCCCGGCGCATCTTAGCAGCATTGCGTTTTGAGGGGACGGTCGCTAGACTCCGCGCGGCCCAAGCGATGACCCGGACGATTCCCTGACCTTCGCTCGCGACCATGCCCTCCATCAGCGTCGTCATCGTGACCTTGAACCGGCGGCAGGAGATCCTCGCCCTGATCGGCGATCTCGCCGGCCGGGGCGGCGCGGGCGACGACGTCACCGTCGTCGACAACGGCTCCTCCGACGGCACGGCTGAGGCGATTCGGTCCGCCTTTCCCGAGGTCCGGTTGATCGAGAACGGCCGGAATCGCGGCGCCCCCGCGGGGCGCGCCGCCGGGGCCGCCGCGTCGCAGGGGGACCTGCTGGTCTTCCTCGACGACGACACGCGGGTCGAGGACCGTGAGTTCTTCGACCGGGTGAGGCGGGCCTTCGCGGCGCAGCCGGAAGCGGGGGCGATCGCCTTCCGGCTCCTCGACCCTTCGACCCGGCGCTCCCGGTCCTTCGAGGTCCCCTGCCGGAGGAAGGAGCGCGCCGGCGAGCCGTTCGAGACGACCTACTTCATCGCGGCGGGCTGCGCCGTGCGGCGGAGCGTGCACGACGCGGTCGGCGGCATGGATCCCTCGCTCGTCTACGGCTTCGAGGAGCTCGATTTCTGCTACCGGGCCATCGGGCGCGGGTTCCGGATCTTCTACCGGCCCGAGATCGTCGTCCTGCACGGCCTGTCGCGGAAGGCGCGGCCCTCCTGGCGCCGGCTCTACTACTTCTATCGCAACAAGCTCTGGATCGGCCCGCGCTACCTGCCATGGAGGATGGTGGCGACGCAAGCCTGCGCCTGGAGCGGCTACTTCCTGGCCGAAGCGGTTCGGACCGGACGGCCGGACGTTTTCGTGGGCGCTCTCTGCGCCGGCCTCGCCGGCCTGCCGGAGAGCCTGCGGCGGCGGCGATCGGAGCGCCTGACCAGGGCGGCGCTGGACCGGCTCAGGAGTCTCGAGGGACGGCTTTATTACTGAGGTCCTCCGGGAGGAGCCACTGCAGGACGGGCGCGGCCGTCATCGTGGTCACCAGCGCCATCAGCACCAGCATGGAGAACAGCGTCGGAGAGATGACCCCGAGGTCGAGGCCGATGTTGACGACGATCAGCTCCATCAGCCCGCGGGTGTTCATGAGCGCACCCAGGCAGGCGGCGTCCCGCAGGCCCTGACCGGTCAGGCGGGCCGCCAGGACGGTGCCACCGAACTTCCCCAGCGTGGCGACCACGATGATGAGCCCGCACAGCATCCACTGATCGACTCCCGAGACCAGGTCGAGACGCGTCCGCATGCCGGTGAAGGCGAAAAACGCCGGCAGCAGGAGGACGGTTACGATCGACTCGAGCTGGGCGCTGAAGGCGCGCGCCACCGCGCTGTCGTGGGGGATCACGGCGCCCAGCAGGAAGGCGCCGAAGATGGCGTGGATGCCGATGAGCTCGGTCGCGAGCGCGGAGAGGAGCAGCGCCACGAAGATGGCCGCGACCGCGCCCTGGGGAAGCCGCTCGCCCTCGTGGGCGGCGGACAGCCGGCGCAGCGCGGGCCGGGCGAGCCCCAGCATGACCGCGACGTAGGCGGCGGTCCAGGCGGCGACGAGGAGCCCGTCGCCGATCCGGGCCTTCGCCACGCCGACGACGAACGCCAGGAGGCACCAGGCGGTGACGTCGTCGATGGCGGCGCAGCTCAATGCGAGGACGCCCAGCTCCGTGCCGCTCAGGCCGCGGTCCGAGAGGATGCGCGCCAGGACGGGGAACGCCGTGATCGACATCGCCACCCCGAGGAACAGCGCGAAGCTCGTGAAGGAGACGTCCTCGCTCGAGAGCCGGGGGTACAGGTGCAAGGCCAGGAGCGCTCCGAGCACGAACGGCAGGCAGATGCTGGCGTGGGACGTCGCGACCACGGCCTGGGCGCGGCGCCTCACCAGGCCGGCGTTGAGCTGCAGTCCGACGATGAACATGTACAGGATGATGCCGAGCTGCGCGATGACGCCCAGGACCGGGGCGGCCGAGGCGGGGAGGACGAGGGACGAGGCCTTCTCGCCGATGAGCGAGGGGCCCAGCAGGATGCCGGCGATCACCTCGCCGATCACCGGCGGCTGACCGAGGCGGGCGAGGAGCCACGCCAGGAGACGGCCCACGACGACGACCGCCACGAGCGCGATCAGTACCTGTCTGAGGGCATCGCCGGCGCCTGCGGCGGGCGGCGCCTGCCCGGCCGGGGCTGCCGGGGCGGCCGGGGGAGCCACGAGGGTCTCGCCGTGCGCCCTGATCAAAAGGAAGGCGGCGATCGTGGCCAGGAGCAGGAGCGTGTAGCCGATGGCCGTCCACTGCTTCGGCACCGGCGGGCCCGTCTACGCCTCCAGCTCCTTGAACTCGCCCAGCGTCCTGGTGAACAGCCACAGCGCCGCGACGCCCGCCGCCATGTGGGCGCCCAGGACGTACCAGACGTAGTCGGGGTGGCCCTGCTCGCGGAAGACGCCGTAGAGGCTCGTATAGATGGGGCCGCTCAGGAAGGCGCCGACGGCGGTGGCCAGGAAGTTCGTGCCCATGTAGAGGCCGGCCTTCTCCTTGGGGGCGATCCACGTGATGTACTCCTGGATCCGGGGGGAGGAGAGCATCTCGCCGATCGCGAACAGGGCGATCCCGATGAACACGAGCGACGGGGGACCCTGCAGGGCGACGCCCAGCATCACGAAGCCGACGCCGCTCACGAACAGGCCCAGCATGAACGTCGGCAGCGGCTTGAGCTTCGCGATGGCGTGCGAGATCGGGATCTGGAAGAGCATGATGACGTAGCCGTCGTGGGAGATCGTCTCCCCCAGGATGCGCCGCACGCCGGTCTCGTCGACGTGGGAGATGAAATCGGCCACCCAGGTCCCGAGCACGGCCCGGATGTCGAGGTAAAGCCGGGCCGTGTCGAGGTTCTTGTCGACGTAGAGAGCCAGCAGGTTGAAGAAGGCCCAGAACGGGATCCAGAAGAAGACGCCGAGCACCGCCAGGAACAGGAGGAACCGGAGGTCGGACAGCGCCACATACATCTCCTTGAACTTCTCCTTGAGCGTGACCGACTGCATCTCGCGCGGCGGCTCCTTGTAGAAGAAGATCGTGATCAGGAGCATGGCGCCGATGCCGATCGCCGCGGCGACGAAGGCGTGGTTCCAGGAGACGGCCCGGAGCTTCCCCATGATGATCGGCCCGAACGTGGCGCCGATGTTCACCATGGCGTAGAAGATGCCGAAGCCCAATGTCTTGTTCGTCTTGTCCGAGACCGTCCGCACGGTGCCCGAGATGAGAGGCTTGAAGATGCCGGCGGCCAGGCCGATGCTCAGCATCGTCAGCGCCAGCCCCGAGAAGCTGCGGGTGACGAGGAGCAGGAGCACCGATGGCAGGTACGCCAGGTAGGAGACGATCAGCACCTTCTTGAATCCGAACCGGTCCGCGAACGTGCCGGAGATGACCGGGACCATGTAGGAAAGCAGCAGGAAGATCCCCTGGACGAACCCGAGCTGGGCCTTGGTGTAGCCCAGGGACTCCATGTAGATGCCGAAGCCGATGAAGATGCCGTAGTAGGAGAAGCGCTCCAGCACCTCGATCGAGTTCGCGATCCAGAAGACGGGCGGGAAGCTGGTCCTGGCGGCCATGGGTCCTCCGGCCCGCAGCACCGTCGCGGGCGCCCCTTCTTGCCACGTTTTCGGGAAAGATGCAACGGCCCCGGCGGGCCGCCGGAGCCCGCCTCGACCGCGGCGGCCGGGGGCCGGGCCGGTCGGGTCAGCGCGCCGCGGCGTTGGCGGCGGCCGGGCGATCCGGAGACAGGTCGAAGCGCTTCACCGTGAGCGGCACCGCCTGCGCGTCTCCCTCGCGGACGCGGTAGCGGTGATCCAGGGCCAGTCCCTTCAGGACCTGGGTGGTGCGAGAG
>DASRJX010000225.1:0-2503 GCA_035649235.1 Candidatus Cryosericum sp. | reverse complement strand
GTGGCGCGGGTGGACCGTGCGGTTCACCGACGGCATCTGCGGCAAGTGCCTCGATCGCTTCCGCGCCGAGCACCAGCTCTACCTGGAGCAACGCCCCGAGGCGTCGGCGCTCGGGCGCGCGTCCGCCCGCACCGAGACGCGCTGATCGCCGCCGGAACGGCCACGGGAGGGACGACGCCGCGTCCGTCGCCCCCCCGCCCGGGCCTCGCGGTCGGCAGCCGCTCCGTCGATCCGCCCGCCGCCGTTGCCGCTCTCGCTCGCGCTCCGGCTCTCCCCGGCGCGTCGAGGCCGGCGCCCGGCCGTCGCCGGGTGCCTTGCGACGCCCGGGCGTCCTGGGTATGCTGAAGCGTCGATCTGGTCGTACTTTCCGCGAGAGTGGCGAAACTGGCAGACGCGCTGGACTTAGGATCCAGTGGGCCCAAAGCCCTTGGGGGTTCAACTCCCCCCTCTCGCACCACGTTCGGATAGCGCGTCCGGAATCCCCGACGCTCGAGGACACGAGCCCGCATGAAGGTCGCCGTGGAGGAGATGGAGGGCTGCAAGCGGCGCCTCGCCGTGGAGGCGCCGGCCGACGTCGTGACGCAAGAATGGGAACGCGCCTACGGGCGCGTGCAGAAGCGGGCGACGCTGCCGGGCTTCCGGCGCGGCCGGGTCCCGCGCTCGCTGGTGAAGCTGCACTTCGCCGACGACGTCCGTCGCGAGGTCGCCGAGCATCTCATCCCCGACGTGTACCGCCAGGCCCTGTCGGAGGCCCGGATCGATCCGGTCAACGAGCCGGACCTGCAGAACCTCACGCTCGAGGAAGGCGCGCCGCTGTCCTTCACGGCCGTCGTCGAGGTCAAGCCGGCCATCGCGCTCGGCGAGTACCGCGGCCTCGAGGTCCAGCACGCCCTGGCCGCGGTGACCGACGCCGACGTCGACGAGACCCTCGAGCGGATGCGCGACCAGCACGCGCAGTTCCGCAGCGTCGAGCGCGCCGCCGCCCCCGGCGACCTCGTCGTGGTCGATTACACGCTCAGCCCCCAGGACCACGAGCCGACGACGGCCACCGGCTATCATTTCCTGATCGGGAGCGGCACCGTCCTTCCCGAGATCGACACCGCGGCGGTCGGCATGCACGCCGGCGAGGAGCGCGAGGTGCCCCTGCGCTTCGCCGACGATCACCGGATGGAGAGCCTGCGCGGCAAGCCGGGGACGGCCCGGCTGAAGATGTCCGAGGTCAAGGAGAAGATCCTGCCCGCGCTGGACGACGAGTTCGCCAAGACCCTGGGCGAGTTCGACACGCTGGAGGCGCTGCGGGCCGAGGTGCACCGGCAGCTCGAGGCGCGCCGGGAGGCCGAGTCGCGCCAGGCCCTGGACGACAAGGTCGTGGACGCGCTGCTGGCCCGCCACGAGTTCGGCGTGCCCGACGCCATGGTCATGCGGCAAGTCGCGCACCAGGTCGAGCACACCCGCGACCGGCTGCGCCGCCAGGGTGTCGACCCCGACGGCATCCAGTGGGACTACGGCAAGATCGTCGGGGAGCTGCGTCCGGGCGCCGAGCGGGCCGTGCGGCGGGCGCTGCTGCTGGAGGCCATCGCCGACCGGGAGGCCGTGACCGCCGCCGAGGGGGACCTCGACGCCGAGGTCGAGAAGCTCGCCCGGGCCAGCCAGCGGCCGACCCCGGCCGTCCGGCGTATGATGGAGAAGAGCGGCGATCTCGAGGCGCTGCGTCACGGGCTGCGCGAGCGCAAGACGCTCGATCTCCTCATCGAACACGCGCGCGTCACCCCGTGAGGTCACGCGTCAAGGAGAGTGGCATGGCTCTGGTCCCGATGGTCATCGAGCAGACACCCCGGGGCGAGCGGGCGTTCGACATCTTCTCGCGGCTCCTCAAGGAGCGGATCATCTTCCTCCCCACCTTCATCGAGGACGAGCTGGCCAACCTGGTCATCGCCCAGATGCTGTTCCTGGAGGCGGAGGATCCCGACAAGGACATCTACCTCTACATCAACTCGCCGGGGGGCTCGGTGACGGCCGGCATGGCGATCTACGACACCATGCAGTACGTGAAGCCGGCCATCTCGACGATCTGCATGGGCCAGGCGGCCTCCATGGGCGCCCTGCTCTTGTGCGCGGGCTCGCGGGGCAAGCGGTTCGCGCTGCCGCACGCCCGCATCATGATTCACCAGCCGCTCGGCGGCGTGCAGGGCCAGGCTGCCGACATCGAGATCCACGCCAAGGAAATCCTGTACCTGCGCGAAAGGCTGAACAAGATCCTTGCGCAACGCACCGGACAAAGCGTCGAGCGGATCGCCAAGGACACGGACCGCGACAACTTCATGTCGGCGGAGGATGCAGTAAGCTACGGATTGATCGACAAGATCTTCGTCAAGCGCGGAGACAGCGCAGACGGGCGCTAGCGGTAGACGACTGCAAAGGCGAGCGGGGTATGTCGGAGAAGAAGGGCTCGAGCGAAAAGCTGCTTTACTGCTCGTTCTGCGGCAAGAGTCAGCATGAGGTC
>DASRJX010000224.1:0-18396 GCA_035649235.1 Candidatus Cryosericum sp. | reverse complement strand
AGGGCGACGTCCCCCGCCAGGTCCCAGGAGCCGAGGTACTGGTTGCCGAAGATCAGCAGCACGATGGCGATGATCTGGCTCACCGTCTTGTACTTCCCCCAGACGCTGGCGCCGATCGTGATCCCCTGGCTGCTGGCGATCATGCGCAGCCCGTCCACGGCGAACTCGCGGCCCAGGATGATCCAAACCATCCAGGCCCGTGCCGCGCCGATCTCGATCAGCGACACGAACGCCGCCGAGGTCAGGAGCTTGTCGGCGATCGGATCGAGCAGGATGCCGAGGGTCGTGACCTGGTCCCGCCGCCGCGCCAGCCAGCCGTCGAGCCAGTCGGTGAACGAGGCGATCAGGAACACCGCCGCGCCGATCATCTGCCACGAGAGGCCCAGGTGCTCGAGGCCGGTGTTCCTCGTCAGGAGGATCACGACGAGCACCGGCGTCATGAAGATGCGGATGATCGTGATCCAGGTCGGAAGGTTGATCATCCCTCGGTTGCTGCGGGAAGGTGCGTTGGGTAGAATGCGCCGGCGCGACCACCCGGCGGGCGTGCCGAGACGCTCGCCAGTACTCTGCGGACATTCGGCCGCGCGGAACATAACACAGGCGCACAGGAGCGTCAACGGAATCCGGCCGGCAGGAGCCGGCCGTCAGGAAACCGGCCGGACGGGAGTCGGCGTGGCGATTCACTTCGGGACCGACGGCTGGCGCGGCATCATTGCCGACGACTTCACCTTCGAGAACGTCCGCGCGCTCTCCCAGGCGGTCGCAGATCTGATCCACGAGGAGGGACGGGCCGGATCCCCCGTCCCGGTGGGGCACGACGTGCGCTTCCTCGGCCGGAGGTTCGCCGAGGCGGTCGCCGGCGTGCTCGAAGGGAACGGCATCCCGACGATCCTGCCCGAGGCGCCGACCACGACGCCGATGGTCTCCTGCCAGGTGGTGGCGTCCGCGGCGCCGCTCGGAGTCGTCATCACCGCCAGCCACAACCCACCGCAGTGGAACGGCTTCAAGGTGAAGGCCGCCTTCGGCGGCAGCGCGCCGCCGGAATTGACGCAGCGCCTCGAGGCGCTGGTCGGCCGGCGCGCCCCGCGTCACGGCCGGGCCCCGACCCGGCGCCACCCGTTCCTGCCCTCGTACGTGCCGCGGCTGCACGCCGTGGTCGACCTCGAGACGGTGCGCCGGGCGCCCCTGCGCGTGGTGGTCGACAGCATGCACGGCGCCGGAGGGCGCATCCTGGAGGGACTGCTGCGCGGCCATAAGATCCGCGTCCACACCATCCGCTCCGAGCCCGACGTGCTCTTCGGCGGCACGCCGCCGGAGCCGCGGCCCGAGTACCTGGAGCCGCTGCGCGCCGCCGTGCTCCAGCACCGCGCCCACATCGGCATCGCGACCGACGGCGACGCCGACCGCATCGGGGTGTGCGACGACACCGGCCGGATGGTGCCGCCCCTGCAGATCTTCGCCCTCCTGGCGCAGCACCTGCTCGAGGGGAAGAAGTGGCGCGGGGGGATCGCGCGCACCTTCGCCAACACGCTCCTGGCGGAGCGCATCGCGCAGCGGCACGGCGTCCCCTTTCACGACCTGCCGATCGGCTTCAAGCACATCGCGCGCCTGATGCTCGAAGACGACATCCTGATCGGCGGCGAAGAGAGCGGCGGCATCGGCGTGAAGCGCTTCCTGCCGGAGCGCGACGGCATCCTCATCGGGCTGCTCCTGTTCGAGATGCTGGCGACCGGGGGCCGCCGGCTGAGCCGCCGCATCGCGGCGATGCAGAAGGTCTACGGCGCGTACGACTACCGCCGCGTCGACCTGCCGATCCCCACGGAGCGCGGCCAGCGAGCCGTCGAACGGCTCCGGTTAGCACCTCCCACCCGGCTCGCGGGGCTGACCGTGCAGCGCGTTGACACGCTCGACGGCGTCAAGCTGCTGTTCGGCGATCCCGGCTGGATCCTGTTCCGGGCCTCCGGAACGGAGCCCGTGCTGCGCGTCTACTGCGAGGCCCAGGGCGCGGCGCTGGTGGATCGGGTGATCCGGGCCGGCCTGTCGCGGATCCGCTCGCTCGCCTGAGCGCGCCTCACTGGACGCCGCGGGTCGAAGAGTAGATCTCGAGCAGCCGCCCGGCCGTCGCCACGCTGGTCAGAAGGAAGACCGACAGCAGGACGAACGCCCCGCCCCGCGCCAGCCGCCGAGCCCAGGGAGCCTCCTGCACCAGGAGAGGCAGGAACGGCAGCAGGGCCAGGGCGGCGAACCCGACCATCAGCGTGCGGCTCGAGGCCAGAGGCTCGGGCAGGGCGTAGAGCAGCCCCGTCGCGACCGCGGTGGCCGCGAACGGGAAGGCGCGCGGCAGATCCGCCTCCTCCAGCATCGCCTCGAGATAGAGTCCCGCGGCGACACACAGGAACGGGAAGAGCGGGATCCGGTACCAGCCGTAGACCACGCGGTGATCGGCGGTCAGCGCCAGGATCGTGGCGTAGAGGACGGGCGGCAGGAGCAGCGCCCGCTCCTTCCGGAAGGCGGCGACCCCGCCCGCGAGCAGCAGGAAGAGATACGAGCCGCGTCCGAAGAACTTCACGACCGCCTTCCCGGACAGGAGATCGGGAATCGCTTCGAGGCTCACCCACTTGCTCGTCGACTGCGAGCGCAGGACGGAGAGGAAGATGCCGAGATCGTAGCGCCACGCGTAGAGCACGTAGAGCACCACGGAGCCGGCCGCGATCCCGGCCACCAGCGCCGCGTCCCGCCAGCGCTTCGCGGACATCAGGAGGAGCAGGACGGCCACGGGCACAACGACACCGGTCGCCTTGGTCAGGATCGCGAGCCCGCCCAGGACTCCCGCCCAGAGCGCGGCCCGCCGTGGCGATCGGCGGTCCTGCTCCCGGACCAGGATCAGCGCCCCCATGAACAGCAGGCTCAGGAGGCTCTCGGCCTTGACCAGCCGGTGCCCGAGGATGATGACCGGCAGCGTGGCGTAGACCAGCGCCGCCAGGAGAGCGGCGCGCTCGGAGGCGCCGTACGAGCGCGCCAGACGGACGAGGAGCGGGATCCCGAGGAGGCTGAGGAGGATCGGGACCAGCCGCATCGCCGGCAGGGTGCACTCCAGGAAGGACCCGGCGCCCGCGAGCGTGCAGACGAGCCCCACCGGAATGGAAAACAGAGGCGGATGATCGAAGTACGGCTGCACCAGGTGGTAGCGATCGCCGAACCAGCGGAAGTCGCGCGTCTGCGCCTCGGGATACTTGTCCGGGAACGTGCTCCAGGCGGCGGGGAACCCTTCGTGGAGCAGGTGCCATCCCTCCCAGGCGTGCTGGTACTCGTCCGCGGTCTCGTGATGGAACGGGACCAGCGCATAGTCGTGGAACCTCAGGAGCGCCGCCAGCAGGACGATCGCGGCCACCCCCAGGCGGCCGCGGTCGTCCCAGGCGGCCTGCAGGATCTTCCCGGCGGCCCCTTCGGGACGGCGGCGCGCGGCGAGAAACAGGAGCGCCGCGCTCAAAGCACCCGCGAGCAGCAGCGACACGCCCCAGGCGCGGCGGCCGCGGCGCACGAGGAGCGCCGCGCGGTCGGCCGCAAGGAACCGGTCGGGGATCGGATCGAGGCGGCGACCCGGCGGCCTCCAGGAGAGGACGAGGTGGGCTTCCCCCGACGTCAGGCTGTAGTCCAGGGCGATCGGGTGCAACCCCGCGGTCAGGGGGCGCTCGGTGATGGCGTCCTTCCGGATCTCGAGCGGCGTGCCGTCGAGGCTGAAGGCCGCCTCGCCCTGCGAGTCGACCGAGAATCCGTAGGTCCCCGACTCGGGAACCGAGAGCAGTCCGCGCCAGTGGATCGCGTAGGCCGGCATCTCGGTCGGGAAGCCGAACCGCTTCAGGTCCCAGTGGAAGATGTAGGCCGCGTCGATCCGTTGCGGCACCGGGAAGTCGATCCGCGGATCGACACGGCGGAGGACCTCGATCTCCTGCCCCTGGGCCCCGACGAACGAGTAGACGCCCGCGAGACCGCCGCGGGCGGAGGCCAGGGCGGACGCGACGAGGAGAAGGAGCGCCGCCGCGGCCGCCAGGGCCCAGGCGGCGCCCCGCGGGGAGCCTCTCATGAGTCCCGCGCCATGGAGGATGCCCTGTCATCGAACTCCGAGAGAAGCACGTCGCGCTCCTGAGGGTCGAGGAAGGCCGCCCCGATCGTGGCGCGGCCGATCGCCAGCACCTCCCCGGTGGCCAGCCCGGCCCGCGTGGCAAGGGCCTCCCACTCCCGCAGGGTCGAGGTGTCGAAGAGCGCCGGGTCGTCGCTGTTGATCGTGACCAGGACCCCGGCGCGGGCGAGCGCCCCGACGGGGTGCCCTTCCAGGTCCGCGACGACACCGGTGCGCAGGTTGCTCGTGGGACAGCACTCGAGCGGCACGCGGCGCCGCGCCAGGACGCGCACCAGCTCCCGATCCTCGACGGCCCGCACGCCGTGGCCGATGCGATCGACCTCCAGCACCTCGAGCGCCTGCCAGACCGACCGCGGGCCGTCGAACTCCCCGGCATGCACCGTGGTGCGCAGGCCCTGGCGTCGGGCCTCCCGGTAGGCGGGGGCGAACGCGGCGGCGGGCCAGGCGGTCTCGTCCCCGCCCATGCCGATGCCGACGACGCCGTACCTCCGGCACTCCAGGGCGGCGCGCACAACCTCCTCGAGCCCCTCGGGCCCCCACTGCCGCACGCCGTCGATGAGGAACAGCAGGCGCGGCCCGCCTGTTGAGGCGGCGCGCCCCGCGGCTTCCCGTGCGGCGTCGAAGATCTCCGCCGCGGGCAGGCCCCGGCGCGCGAAGATCGTGGCCGAGCACATCACCTCGGCGTGCCGCACGCCGTCCTCCGCCAGCTTCGAGGCCAGCCGCTCCGTCGCCAGGGCGAAATCCTCGGGTGCCTGCAATTCCAGGCACAGATCGCGGAAATTGGAGAGGAAATGGGGGAAGTCGCGGTGCTGGTAGAGCCGCCCCAGGCGCCGTCTCTCCGCGTCAGCGGCCGCGGCGCCGCGGCGCGACCGGATCAAAAGGAGGGTGTCGAGGTCGATCGAGCCCTCCAGGTGGAGGTGCAGGTCCGCTTTCGGCACGGCGGCGAAGGGCCTGCCCTCGATGATGGCCATGAGCCGCCGTCAGGGGGCGGGAGGGGCCGCCGGTTGATCGCCGGAGGGCGGCGGTTCGGCCTCGACGGGCGCGACGTACGGGCCCCGGCCGGGGCCGAAGCGCTTGATGATCCGGGCCACGTAGTTGCGCGTCTCGGCATACGGTGGCACCCGCCCCTGGGCGAGCACGACGTTCTCGCCGGCATTGTAGGCTGCCAATGCCAGGCGCACGTCCCCGTTGAAAAGATCGAGGAGGTAGCGCAGGTAGCGCACGCCGCCCCGCACGTTCTCCGCCGGGTCGAACGCGTTGGACACCCCGAAGCGCTCCGCGGTCTCCGGCATGAGCTGCATGAGCCCCTGGGCGCCCTTGACCGACCGCGCCATGGGGTCGAAGCTCGACTCGACGGCCGCCACGGCGTAGACCAGCTCGGGATGGACCCCGTGCTCGCGCGCCGCGTGCGCGATGAGCGCGCGGAAGCGCTCGCCGGAGCCCGGCCGGTAGGAGGATCGCACCTCGGGGCGCAGGACCCTGAGATCCCGGCGGTCCGGCACGTTGGTGATCACGAGAGTCCCGTCCGGGTTGCGCCGATAGTAGATCGCGTCGCCGGCCCAGATCCAACCTCCCACGAGGACGACCGCCGCCACGACCACCGGCCAGCGGCTCATCGGGCGGCGCGCGCCTCGCGGATCAGGCCTTCCACGATCTCGAGCGAGCGGGCCCGCACCTGCTCGAGGTCTCCGGCCTTGCGTCCTCCGGCCTCGGCCATCTCGGCCCGGCCGCCCCCGCGCCCGTCGACCAGGGGGGCGAGGGCCTTGACGATCTCGCCTGCGTGCAGCGGCGGGATCAGATCCCGGCTCACCGAGGTGGTGACGTTGACCCGGTCCTCCTGCACCGCCCACTGCACGATCACGCCCGAAGGCAGCCGCTCGCGGCTCCGGTCGACGAGGGCGCGCACGGCGTTCTTGTCGAGCCCGGTCTGGACGCGCGGCACGAGCAGCCTCACGCCCGAGACGTCGCGGACCTCCTCGGCCCCGGCGCCTCCACCGGCCGGGCCGGCCGCGATGGCGACCTTGAGCCGGTCGACCTCCTGCTTGAGGGCTCGGTTCTGCTCCAGGAGCCGCGTCAGCGCCTCGGGCACCGTCGAGCGCTCCGCGTTGAGCGCCGCCTGCACGCCCGACAGGACCTGCCTGTCGTCGCGCGCGTCGCGCAGGGCGCCCTCCCCCGTCAGCGCCTCGACCCGGCGGGTGCCCGCGGCGATGCCGCGCTCTTGCGTCAGGCGGACCACGCCGATCGATCCCGTGCTCGCGGCGTGCGTCCCGCCGCACAGCTCCATGCTGAAGCCGGGGATCTCGATCACCCGCACCACGTCGCCGTACTTGTCGCCGAAGAAGGCGAGCGCGCCGCGCCGGAGCGCCTCGTCGATGGGCATGACCGCGGATCGGATCGGCAGATCCTGGCGGATGACGTCGTTGACGATCTCCTCCACCTGCCGCTGGATCGCCTCCGGGAGCGGGGCGAAGTGCTGGAAGTCGAAGCGCAGCCGGTCCGGACCGACGAGCGAGCCGGCCTGCTTGACGTGCGTCCCCACGACCTCGCGCAGCGCGGCGTGCAGGAGGTGCGTCGCGTCGTGGCTCCGGGTCACGGCCAGCCGGCGAGAGGCGTCGACCTCGGCGCGCACCCGATCCCCGACCCGCAGCCGGCCTTCGCGGACCTTGACGGCGTGCACGATCAGGCCCCGGATGGGCGCCTTGGTATCGAGCACCTCGGCGGCGCCCTGGGCGGCGGTCAGGTAGCCGCGATCCCCCACCTGGCCGCCCCCCTCGGCGTAGAAGGGCGTGCGGTCGAGGACTGCGCCGCCTTCGTCCCCTTCGAGCAGCTGCTCGGCCGGAGTGCCTTCCTTGAGGAGCGCCAGGACCGTCGCCTCCTGGACCGTGGTCGCGTCGTAGCCTTCGAACTGGACCTGGCGGACGTCGAGCCGCTCCAGGGCCCCCGTGACGATCGGCGCCGTCTCCTTCATGCCGCGACGGGAGCGCGCGCGCTGCTCCTCCATCTCCCGCTCGAATCCCGCCTCGTCGACGCCGAGGTTCCAGGCCTGGGCCACGTCTCGGATGAGATCCGGCGGCACGCCAAACGTGTCGTACAGGCGGAAGGCCTCGAGGCCGGGGATGGCGCTCTGGCCCTCCTGGCGGAGGGACTGCGCCAGCGCCTCCACCTTCTGCAGCCCGATCGTCAGCGTCGCGGCGAAGCGGTCCTCCTCGCGCCGGGCGCTCTCCGCGATGAGGGCGCGGTGGGCGAGGAGCTCGGGATAGGCCGCCTCCATCGTGTCGATGACGGTGCCACTCAGCGGGGAGAGGATCGGACCTTCGGCGCCCAGGGCGCGCGCGAAGCGGATGGCGCGCCGCATGATGCGGCGCAGCACGTAGCCCCGGCCGTCGTTCGACGGCACCACACCGTCGCTCATCAGGAAGGTCATGGCCCGCACGTGATCCGCGATCACGTGGAGGGCCGTCTGGTCCGACTCGCGGTCGGGGTCCGGACGGCGTCCCCCCGCCTCGGCGGCGCGGTCGGCGGCGGCCTCGACGATCGGCGTGAACAGATCGGTCTCATAGTTGCTCTCGACGCCCTGCAGGACGGCGCTCAGCCGCTCCAGGCCCATCCCGGTGTCGACGCCCGTGCGCGCGAGAGGCTGCAGCGCCCCGCCCGGCTGGCGGTCGAACTGCATGAACACCAGGTTCCAGATCTCCATGTACCGCCCGCAGCCGCAGCCCGGACCGCAGCCGGGCTGCGTGCACGGACCGTCCCCGCGGCCGCGGTCGTAGTGCACCTCCGAGCAGGGCCCGCAGGGACCGGTCTCCCCCATCGACCAGAAGTTGTCCTCCTCCCCCATCCGGACGATGACCTTCTCCTCGAGGCCGACGTCGCCCTGCCAGTGCCGGAACGCCTCGTCGTCGTCGCGGAACACGGTGATCCGCAGCCTCTCGGGGGGCAGGGCGTACTGCTGCTTCGAGGTCAGGAGCTCCCAGGCGAACTGGATGGCCTCCTTCTTGAAGTAATCCCCGAAGGAGAAGTTGCCGAGCATCTCGAAGAAGGTGTGGTGGCGCGGCGTGCGGCCGACCTGCTCGAGGTCGTTGTGCTTGCCGGAGACCCGCATGCACTTCTGCGAGGAGGCGGCGCGGACGTAGGGCCGCGCCTCGCGGCCGAGGAAGACGTCCTTGAACTGGTTCATGCCGGCGTTGCAGAACAGGAGCGTCGGATCCTGCGCCGGGATGAGGGAGGAGGAGGGCACGACCTGGTGCCCGCGCTCTCCGAAGTAGGCAAGGAAGCGGCTGCGGATCTCCGACGCTGGGTGTCGCATGCCTTATCCGGGCCGCCCCGTCCCGAGCGCGATCGGGCCAATGGACGTCCGCCGGTCAGCCGCGGGCCGCGAGGCCCTCCGGCTGCACCGGCGGAGCGCGAAATTATACATGAGGGTGTCACCCGGCCCCGCGGGCGGTGGCGGACCGCCTATTTCTTCTTGCCTCCGCCGGCCGCATGGGCTCGCGACAGATCGAAGACGGAGCCGCCCCCCGTGGAGCCGCCCTCGAAGCCGGTCCGCAGCGTGCTCTCCATCTCGCGCTGCGACATCTCGGCGGTCGACTCGATGCCGGCCAGCTTGAGCTTGAACTCGTCCGGGTTCGTGGCCCGGCGCAGGGCCTCCTCCATGCTGATGAGATCCTTCTTGTAGAGCTGGTAGATGGACTGGTCGAAGGTCTGCATCCCGTACTGGGAAGTGCCCTGGGCGATCGCGTCGTGGATCAGCTTGGTCTTGTCCTTGTTCTCGATGCAATCGCGGATGAAGTTCGTGGCCCGCATGACCTCGATGGCGGGCACGCGGCCGGAGCCGTCGGCGCGCGGCAGCAGGCGCATCGAGATGGCGGCCTTGAGCACCACCGCGAGCTGCAGCCGGATCTGCTTCTGCTGGTGCGGCGGGAAGACGGAGATGATGCGGTTGATCGTCTCCGTGGCGTCCAGCGTGTGCAGGGTCGACAGGACGAGGTGTCCCGTCTCGGCGGCGTTGAGGGCGGTCTCGATGGTCTCGTAGTCGCGCATCTCGCCGACCAGGATGACGTCCGGATCCTGCCGCAGCGCGGAGCGCAGGGCGGAGGCGAACCCCTTGGTGTCGACCTCCACCTCCCGCTGGTTGACGAGGCTCTTCTTGTCCCGATGCAGGAACTCGATCGGGTCCTCGATGGTCATGATGTGCTCGGTCCGCGTCGTGTTGATGTAGTCGATCATCGCCGCCAGGCTGGTCGACTTGCCCGATCCGGTGGTCCCGGTCACCAGGATCAGTCCGCGCCGCTCATCGGCGATGGTCTTGAGGACCGGCGGCAGCATCAGCTCCTCGGTCGTCAGGATCTTCGAGGGGATGACGCGCAGCACCAGACCGACGGTGCCTCGCTGCTGGAAGATGTTGACGCGGAAGCGTCCCAGGCCGGGGACCGAGTACGCCAGGTCGATCTCGAAGTGATCCTTGAACTTCTGCTTCTGGCGCCCGCTCATGATGCTGAACGCCATGGCGATGGTGTCTTCCTGCGACAGGCGGCTGAGCTCGCTCAAGGCGGTGAGGGCGCCGCTGACCCGGATGACCGGGTAGCTGCCCACCTTCAAATGGAGGTCCGACGCCCTCCTTTCCGTCGCGATCTTGAGCAAGTCGTTGATGTGCATCGTGTTCCCTCGTCAGGCGAGCAGGGAGCCCGCGCAGGTCGGGGGGAATCTAGGGCCCTCGCCCGCCCAAGTCAAGGAAGGGGCTTTGTTTCCCGGGATTTACGCGCTACTGGCTGGCTTCAGACGTGCGTCAGCCAGTGGTGCCGGTCGTCCTTCCGGCCTGCCACCAGGGCGTTGAACTCCGCCTGCAGGCGCGCGGTGATCTCGCCTCGCGAGCCGCGCCCGATGGTGTAGCGGTCGATGCCGCGGATCGGGGTGACCTCGGTGGCGGTGCCGACGAAGAACACCTCGTCGGCGATGTAGAGCATCTCGCGCGGGATGCTCCGCTCCACGACCGGGATGCCCAATTCGGCGGCCAGCTGCAGGACGCTGGCCCGGGTGATACCGGGGAGGATGGACGCGGTGAGCGGCGGCGTGTAGAGCGTGCCCCGCTTGACGAGGAACAGGTTCTCGCCGCTCCCTTCGCTGACGAAGCCGGTGTTGTCGAGGGCGATCCCCTCGGCGTAGCCGTTGACGAGGGCTTCCATCTTGATCAGCTGGGAGTTCATGTAGTTCGCGCTGGCCTTGGCCATGGCCGGCAGGGTGTCAGGCGCCTGGCGCCGCCAGGAGGAGACCATCACCTCGACGCCTTTCTCGGCGGCGTCCTTGCCCAGGTAGGCGCCCCAGGGCCAGACGGCGACGGCGACGTCGATCGGGCAGGGGAAGGGATCGACGCCGAGCGACTCGTAGCCGCGGTAGGCCAGCGGACGGATGTAGCAGGCCTCCATCTTGTTGGCGCGGATCGTCTCCAGGATCGCCGATTCGATCTGGTCCCGGCTGAACGTCAGCTCCATTCGGTAGATGCGGCAGCCGTCGAACAGGCGCTCCACGTGATCGCGCAGCCGGAAGACGGCGGGGCCCTTCGGAGTCTTGTAGCAGCGGATGCCTTCGAAAATGCAGGAGCCGTAGTGAATGACGTGCGAGCAGACGTGCACGGTCGCCTGCTCCCAGGGGACCAGTCGGCCGTTCATCCAGACTTTGCCGTTTTTGGCGAACGCCATGTTGTCCTCAGTCGGGCCGCTGGAGCGGCCTGTCGGATGACGGGTGGAGAGACAACGAGCGCCGCAGTATAAAACAGCCCCAAGGACCGATCAAGCGCGGCGCAGCAGAAGAGCCGACCAGGGACGTGTCCGGAGACGCGCGACTAGCCGCAGGCCGCGGGGCCGCGCCAGGGCGCACAGGCCCTTCTCGTCGTCGACGAGGTGGCCGGCGAGCACGGCGAGACCGCCGGGGCGGAGTGCCGTCGCGATGTCGGGCAGGAGCCGCTCGAGGGCGGTCGCTCCGATGTTGACCAGCGCCAGATCGAAGGGCCCGCGGCGGCACGCCTCGGCGGCGTCGGCGCAGTGCAGATCGATGGCGCCGTCCACCTGGTTGCGCCGCAAGGTGTCGCGGGCCACCCGCACGGCGATCGGGTCGGCGTCCACCGCCACGACCCGGGATGCGCCGAGACGCAGGGCGGCGACGGCCAGGATCCCGGTGCCGGTTCCCAGGTCGGCCACGCGATCGCCGCGCTTCAGTTTGGCCTCGAGCAGGCGCAGGCAGAGGCGCGTCGTGGCGTGCTCTCCCGTGCCGAACGCCTGGCCGAGCGGCACGCGGACGACGATCCGGCGGGTTCGCGGCGGGGGCTCCAGATGCTCGGGGAGCGCCAGGATGCGGCGGCCTATCGGCATCGGCTTGAGCGTCGCCTGCCAGGCCTCCACCCAGCGTCCGTCCCGCACGCTGCGCAGGCGCAGCCGAGGCCCGTCAGGCACGCCGGCCACCCGCAGCGACCGCCGCAACCGCCGGCCGAGGCTCTCGAGCGACGTCCGGCCCGGATACCACGCCTCCAGGAGAATCCGGGGGCGTCCCGGACGCCGCGCCGCGGCGCTCACCTGCACGCCGAGGCAACCGGTCTCCCAGAAGGCGGCGACGGCCTGGTCCTCGAGGTCCGCCGGCAGATCGACGCTGGCGCCGGCCCAGACCTGGCGCCGGATTCCCGGCTTCCGCCTCGACCTCAGGAGAAGATGTCCTTGACGCGCCCGAAGAGATCGCGCGGCCGCGCCTCGGCCGGCTCTTCGTGCTCGCGCAGGCTCTCGTAGATCTCGCGGAGGCGGCGCGAGAGGCGGGTCGGAACGCGGACGGCCACCGTGATGTAGAGATCGCCGCGCGGGCCGCCGTCCAGGGAGGGAAGCCCCTTCCCTTTGAGGGCGAAGCTCGTGCCGCTCTGGGTGCCGGCGGGGATGGTGAGCCGCGCGCTCCCTTCGAGCGTCGGGACGGTGATGTCACAGCCGAGGGCGGCCTGCGACACCGTCAGGGCGGCGGCGCTGACCAGGTGCGGGCCCTCGCGGCGGAAGTCGGGGTGCTCCCTGACGGTCAGGACCACGTAGAGGTCTCCGGGCCGGGCGCCTTGGGCCCCGCCCTCCCCTTCTCCCGTGATGCGCAGGCGCACGCCAGTGTCGACGCCGGGGGGGATGCGCACCTTGATGTGGCGCGTCTCGCGCTTGCGGCCCTCGCCGCGACAGGTCGGGCACGGGTCCTTGATGATCTGGCCGGTGCCGCCGCAGGCGCCGCAGGTCGTGCTCAGCGTGAAGAAACCCTGCTGGCGGACCACCTGGCCCTGGCCCCCGCACTGGCGGCAGGTGACCCGCGCCCCGGTCTTCGATCCCGTCCCGTGGCAGTCCGGGCACGCCTCGAGGCGGGGAACGCGGATTTCCTTCTCGGTGCCGCGGGCCGCCTCGAGGAGGTCGATCTCGAGATCGGACCTCAGGTCGGCGCCCCGCCGGGTCCCGCCGCGGCCGCGCGGCCCCCGGCCGCCGAACAGGTCCCCCATCGAGAAGCCGAAGATGTTGCCGAGGACGTCCTCGAAGCCGGCGAACACGTCGGGGTTGAAGCCGCCGAACGGATCGCCGCCCGAAGCACCGAGTCCGGCGTGGCCGAAGCGGTCGTACTGGGCGCGCTTCTCCTTGTCGGCCAGGACGGCGTAGGCCTCCGCGGCCTCCTTGAACTTCTCCTCCGCTTCCTTGTTGCCGGGATTGCGATCGGGGTGGTGCTTCATCGCCAGGGCGCGATAGGCCTTCTTGATCGCGCCCTCGTCGGCGTCCCTGGCGACGCCCAGGACCTCGTAGTAGTCGCGTTTCTTCAAGGATGCGCACCCGGCCCGGGGAGGCTAAGGCGCTGAGCGCGCCCGTCCCCGGCAGTCCGGACGCGTCAGGAGGCGGCGGCGCTGTTGCCCGAGCCGGTCGCCTCGCCCGAGCCGGAGCCGCCTCTCGGGGCGTTGGTGCTCGGGTGGAACATGATGACCTCGGTCAGGATCGCGGAGGCCTCGGCCAGCTTCTCGAGCGAGGCGCCGCACTCGCTGATGCTGGCGGAGGCCAGGGCCTTGCGCGCCGCGTCGATGATCTTCTTGACCGTGCTCCGCTTTTCCTCGTCGAGCAGGCTGCCGAACTCCGCGAAGGACCGCATGTTCGAATCCAGCAGGCCCTCGAGCCGGGCCTGGATCCGGAACAGCTCGCCCTTCTTCCGGTCGTCCGCTGCGTGCCGCTCGGCATCCTCGATGATCTCCGTGATCTCGCGCTCCGTCAAGCCCCCCGACGGCGTCACGACGATCGTCTGCTCCTTCTTGGAAGCCATGTCGCGGGCCGAGACGTTGACGATCCCGTTGCTGTCGATGTCGAAGGTCACGTCGATCTGCGGCACGCCCTTGGGGGCGGGCGGGATGCCGACCAGCTCGAACCGTCCCAGCGACTTGTTGTAGGAGCCCACCTCGCGCTCCCCCTGCAGGACGTTGATCTCCACCTTGGCCTGGTTGTCGACCACGGTCGTGAAGACCTTCGACTTGCGGGTCGGGATGGTCGTGTTGCGCTCGATGAGCTTGGTGAACATGCCGCCCCGGGTCTCGATGCCGAGCGACAGCGGCGTCACGTCCAGCAGGACCATGTCCTTGACCTCGCCCTGCAGGATGCCGGCCTGCACGGCCGCCCCGACCCCGACGACTTCCTCGGGGTTGCGGTCCCGGCTGGGCTCCTTGGCGAAGATCTCGCGCACCACCTCGACGACGCGCGGCACGCGGGTCATGCCGCCGACCAGCAGCACCTCGTCGATGTTCTCGGGCTTCAGCCCGGCGAGCGTCAGCGCCTCCAGGCACGGCCGGCGCGTGCGCTCGACCAGGTCGGTCGTCAGCTGATCGAACGTCTCGCGGGTCAGGGCCATGTTCAGGTGTTTCGGCCCCTTGGCGTCCGCGGAGATGAACGGCAGGTTGATCTCGGCCCGCGGCTCGACCGACAGCTCGCACTTGGCCTTCTCGGAGGCCTCCTTGAGGCGCTGCAGCGCCAGCCGGTCCTCGCGCAGCGAGATGCCCTCCTTCTTCTCGAATTCCTGCAGCAGCCACTCGAGGACGCGCTGATCGAAGTCCTCGCCGCCGAGGAAGGTGTCGCCCGAGGTGGCGCGCACCTCGAACACCCCCTGGCCGAGCTGCAGGATCGACACGTCGAAGGTGCCCCCACCCAGGTCGTAGACCGCGATCGTCTTCTCCTTCGACTCGTTGAGCCGGTAGGCGAGCGACGCGGCCGTCGGCTCGTTGATGATGCGCAGGACCTTGAGGCCGGCGATGCGCCCGGCGTCCTTCGTCGCCTGCCGCTGCGAGTCGTCGAAATAGGCCGGCACGGTGATGATCGCCTCGCCCACCTCGGCCTGCAGGTGGTCCTCCGACATCTCCTTGAGGCGCTGCAGGAGCATGGCTGAGATCTCCTGCGGGCTGTGGTCCTTGTCCCGGACGCGCACGCGCAGGTCGCCGTTCGAGGCCTCCACCACCTCGTACGGCACGAACTTCTTGGCGTGCTGCACCTCGGGGGAATTGAACTTGCGTCCGATCAGCCGCTTCACGGCGTAGATGGTGTTCCGGGGATTGGTGACCGCCTGACGGCGGGCGATCTGGCCCACCAGCTTCTCACCGCGCTCGGTGAACGCCACGACCGAGGGAGTGGTGCGCGCCCCCTCTTTGTTGGGGATGACCGTCGGCGTTCCACGGTCCATGACCGCCACGCAGCAGTTGGTGGTGCCCAGGTCGATGCCGATCACCCTGCCCATCGCTCCCCTCCCCCTTCCTCGGCCTCAGTCCCCGTCCGTCGACTGCGCCGACCGGGCCGGCCCCGCGGCGCCCCGCCCCGACGACACCTTGACCAGGGCCGGGCGGATGAGCCGATCCTTGTGCATGAATCCCTTCCTGACGACCTCCAGGATGACGCCCTCCTCGCGCCCCTCCGCATCGACCATCTCCACCGCCTCGTGACGGCTCGGGTCGAAGCGCTCCCCTTTGGCGGCGATGGTCTCCAGACCCTCCTTCGCCAGAGTGTCGAGCATCTGCTGGTGGATCAGAGAGACGCCCTGCCGCAGAGGGTCGTCACCGGCGCTGTTCTCGAGCGCGCGCTCGAGGTTGTCGAGCACCGGCAGGAGACGGCGGAAGACGTCGGCCGCGGCGTTGGCCCGCTGGCGCTCCAGGTCGCGATCGGCGCGCTTCTTGAAGTTATCGAACTCCGCCTGCTGCCTGAGCCAGAGGTCGTGGTAGCGCTCCTTCTCCCGGACGGCCTCTTCGAGATCGGCCTGGCTCGGCCCCGCGGGCTCGGCCGGGACCGCGGCGCGGATTTCGGCGGGAACCACGATGGTGGGCCGTTCCGTCTCGTTGATCCCCTCGACCTCGAGGATCTCGATTTCGTCATCGGCGGAGGGTATTTCGAGCGGCACGACCTTCGCCGTCGCCTTCCCGTGGCCGGACTTCGCCCTTGCCCCGCGAGCGGACATGGCACCTCCGGCCGGAATATAGGGACGGATTTCGAAAATGGCCAGCGCCAGGAGGCGCCGGTCAGAGGCTGGTGCGCTCCAGCAGCGTGGAGACGAGGCGGGAGATATAACTCACGATAGCGACCGCCCGCTCGTACTCCATGCGCGTCGGCCCCATGATGCCGAGCCAGCCGGTGCCGCCGTCCCCCAGCTGGTACGGGGAGGCCACCAGCGACATCCGACCGCGCGTCAGGTCCTCGGCCTCGGAGCCGATGACGACGCGCACGCCGGAGGTGTCGAGGTAGCGATCGAGCAGGGTGACCAGGCGGTGCTTCTCCTCGAACGTGGCGAACAGGCTGCGCATCGTCTGCACGTCCTGCAGGCCCGGGTGCTCGATGATGTTCGCCGTGCCCTCCACCACGATCTTGCGCTCCCCCTCCTCGGCCTCCATGTAGCGCGTGCCGAGCGTCAGGGCATCGCGCAGCATCGTGTCGAATGCGGCCTTGTCCTGCGCCATCCGCTGCACGAGATCCTGCCGGATCTCCCGCAGGCTCTTGCCGCCGAACTCCGCCACGAGGTAGCGGCCCGCCCGATCGAGGTCGGCCTGCGCGTAGTCGTCCTCGGTGTCGAGGATGCGGTGGCTCACGACCTCCGAGCCGTCCACGAACACCGCCAGGATGCGGCGTGGGTGCAGGCGGACGAACTCGATGTACCGGAGCACCGCGTCGGAGGGAGGGGGCGCCAGCAGGTAGGCGACCTGGCGGGTGAGGCGGGAGAGAAGCTTCGGGATCTCCTCCATCGCCTCCCTCGGCTCGCCTCCGAGCCCGCGCAGGCTCGAGTCGATGAGGTCCCGGTCCTGCGGCAGCACCCGGCCGGCGGGCGGGAGGTTGTCGACGTAGTAGCGGTAGCCCTGATCGGTCGGGATGCGGCCGGCGGACGTGTGCGGCTGGGTCAGGAAGCCCATCTCCTCCAGGTCCGCCATGACGGTACGGATCGAGGCGGGGCTCAACCCCTCCAGGCTCATCTTGGCGATGGTCCGGGATCCGACCGGCTCCCCCGTCAGGATGTAGTGGGTGACGACGCTGCGGAGGATTTCCTGCGCCCGGGTCGACAGTTCCTGAGGCATCTCAGATCGTCCTTTGGCGCTTATGGAAGCCGAGTGCTAATTTAGCCTGCAGGTCGCTTCTTGTCCACGGGGTCGGGAAGGCGTCGGACCTGGAGTCAGGATGCGCGGCCCGCCGCAGCGGGTTTGGCCCGCAGGCTCAGGAGGTAGGTTTTGATGAACGGATCGACGTGGCCGTCGAGGACGGAGTTCACGTCCCCTACCTCGTGCGCCGTCCGGTGGTCCTTCACCATCTGGTAGGGCTGCAGGACGTACGACCGGATCTGGCTGCCGAAGTCGATGTCCTTCTTCTCCCCCTCCTCGGCCTGGCGCTTCTCCTCCCGCTTCCCGAGCTCCTGCTCGTACAGACGGGAGCGCAGGACGCGCATCGCCATCTCGCGGTTGCGGTGCTGGGAGCGCTCGTTCTGGCAGGAGACGACGATGCCGCTCGGCATGTGGGTGACGCGGACCGCGGAATCGGTCACGTTGACATGCTGCCCGCCGGCGCCGCTGCTCCTGTAGGTGTCGACTCGGATGTCCTTGTCCTCGATCTTGACCTCGATCGAATCGTCGAGGTCGGGATAGGCGTAGACGCTGGCGAAGGAGGTGTGCCTGCGGCCCGAGGCGTCGAAGGGGGAGATCCGCACCAGCCGATGCACGCCATTCTCCGCCCGCAGGAAACCGTAGGCGTTGCGCCCGCGCACCATGAGGGTGGCGCTCTTGATCCCGGCCTCCTCCCCCTTCTGGTAGTCGAGTGCCTCGACGCGATAGCCGTGTTCCTCTGCCCAGCGCAGGTACATCCGGTACAGCATCTCGGCCCAGTCCTGGGATTCGGTGCCGCCGGCGCCAGGGTGGATCGTCAAGATGGCGTTCCCGGCGTCATGCTCGCCCGTCAGCATGAGATGCAATTCGCGCTCGTCGAGCAGGGTCTCGAAAGCCGTCACGGCCGCCGACAGCTCGCCCGTCACCGGCTCCCCCTCGCGCGCCAGCTCGACGAGGACGTCCGCGTCCTCGGCCTTCTGCGCCAGGACTTGCTCCGACTCGATCTCCTCGGTCAGGCGGGTGCGGTGCCTGAGGATCTGCTGGGCCTGCGCGGGGTCCTTCCAGAGGTCAGGATCGGCGGCCTTCTTCTCCAGCTCTTCGAGCCTTCTCCTGGAGTCGTCCCGCTCAAAGATGACCTCGGAGGCTGGCGAGGCGTTCCCGTAGCGCTTCCGCGCGGCGGACGAGATCGTCGAGATCCGGATCACGTGGCATCGACTGCGCCTATGGCGCCCGGCCCCCAAGGGCCCGGCGCGGAACGGCCGCGCGGAGCGCGGCGCCGGAGAGGAGGGTGACTATAGCACACGCCCAGGCGAAGACATCGCCGGTACGCGCGTAGAGGGTGGGCCCGGATTGCTTTGCGATGCGGCCCGACAGGATCGTCCGGACCTCGAGCGGGGTCGACGCGACGACCCGGCCGCCCGGGTCGACGAGGGCGCTGATGCCGGTGTTGGCGGCGCGCACCAGCCAGCGGCGGTTCTCCGGGGCGCGGAAGACCGCCATCGCGAGGTGCTGGCGCGGTGCCGCCGATCGGCCGAACCAGGCGTCGTTGGTGATGTTGATCAGGAAGTCCGAGGAGATCGCCACACGACGCACGAGCTCCGGGAAGATCGCCTCGTAGCATACGAAGGTCCCGGCCTGGCCCGCGGGCGTCGCAAGCGGGCGG
>DASRJX010000223.1:0-23326 GCA_035649235.1 Candidatus Cryosericum sp. | reverse complement strand
CTCGACCGCGACCCGGCTCTCGGCAGCGACACGGCGCTCCTCCTGCGCATGGCCCTCGAGAAGGTGGCGTTCCTGCCGTTCGGCCTGCTCATCGACCAGTGGCGCTGGAAGGTCTTCTCCGGCGAGATCCCGCCGGATCAGTACAACAAGGCGTGGTGGGACCTGCGCCTCAAGTATCAGGGGATCGCTCCGCCCGCCGGGCGCACCGAGTCCGATTTCGACCCCGGAGCCAAGTACCACGTGCCCGGCAACACGCCCTACACGCGCTACTTCCTCGCCGACATCCTGCAGTTCCAGTTCCACCGCGCCCTCCTGAAGGAGGCCGGCTGGGCCGGTCCGGCGCACCAGGGCTCCATCTACGGCAGCCAGGCCGCCGGCGCGCGCCTGCGGAAGATGATGGAGATGGGGCAGAGCCGCCCCTGGCCCGAGGCGCTCTTCGCCCTCACCGGGCAGCGTCAGATGGACGCCTCCGCCGTCGCCGAGTACTTCGCCCCGCTCAAGAAGTGGCTCGACGAGCAGAACAAGGGGAAGCCGGTCGGCTGGTGAGGCCGGACGCGCCGGCCACCCTGCGTCCAGCGGCGATCAGTAGATGTCGCCGCGCGACGACTGGAGAACGCCCGCCTCGGCGCTGAGGGTGTAGGCGATCCCGCCCTGCCCTCTCCAGGCGCCCAGATCGAACGAGCCGCCCGGCCCGATCCGGTAGACCGACAGGTTACGGAACGTGAGCGGCGTGCCCGGCTGGCAGATCTCGGGCGGGCCGGGCGTGCGCAGGAAGTAGACGAAGGGCGTCGGATGACCGGGAACGGCGATGACCTCCGATCGCCCGGTCGACGGATCGAGGTGCAGCGCCGTCTCGCGGTCCGCCGCCACGGCGCGGCCCTCCACGGTCCAGCCGTCCTTGACGAGGCGGGCCAGGAAGGCCACCGTCCGCCCCATCCGGTCTCTCTCCTGAAGATGCTGGTCGGTGATGATCCCTTCCAGGCTCGCAAGGTGCAGGAAGTCGCGATCGAGCGTCAGGTCCTTGTGGAAGGGATCGGCCAGGGCCTCGCTCGACGTCAAAGTGCTGTTGCTCAACGCCGCGTTGAGGAACTCGCCCATGATCGCCATCCCGGCGCTGGTGCCGCCGACGGGGGCCGGCTTGGACGCCACGAAGAGGATGGCGTCCTCGATCGGCGTGCCCTTCCAGAAATTCACGTAGTACGACTGGTCGCCGCCGGCGATCCAGAGCGCCTCGGCGTTGCGGATGCGCTCGATGACGAACGGATTGGTGGTGGCGTTGGCGTTCTTGAACACGATCGTCTCGACCGAATCGCAATGGCAGAGATCGTAGATGTACTGGTTGTAGGCGTCGGTCCCGAAGAACCGGATGACGACGAAATCGCCGCCCCCCGCGTGCGCCCCCATGCGGACGAAGTTCTCGTCGGCGTCGGTCCCCCCGCCGTGCAGGACGAGGAGGCCCGAGGTCGGGGTGACGACGTCGGCCGGGTTGCCGACGATGAAGTGCTGGTAGCCGGATGCCGCGTAGGCGCAGGGCGCGGCGAGCAGGATCACGAAACCGCTGACGAAGAACAGGAGTCTCCGGGTTCGCATGACGATCCCTCCTCCTCCCTCCGGCCGACACGGGCCTTCGGGGCGGAATGACGCGCGGGTGACATCCCACATACGCCAGTCCCAGCTCCCCGGCAACCGAAATCGCGACGGCCTTCAGGCCAGGAGCCGGCGCAGGGCGTAGGTCCCGTCCACGGGACGCTCGCCGAGCACCATCGCGGCCACCAGCTCGCCGACCGCGGGCCCGTGCTTGAAGCCGTGGCCGGAGCCGCCGCCGGCGAGGAACACGTTCGTGGCGTGCGGGTGCCAGTCGATCAGGAAGCGGTTGTCGGGAGAGTTCTCGTACTGGCAGACCTGCGCGCTCTCGAGCGGCGCGTCCTTCAGCGCCGGCATGCGGCGCGCCAGATAGGCGCGCGCCGCCCGCTCCCCCAAGACACTCGCCGTCCTGTCCCCGGACGTCGGGTCGAAGAGCGGTCCGCGCGTGTCGTCGCCGTATTTCATGCCGCGCTCTCCCTCGCCCGGGATGCCGTAGCGGAGCGGCGGTCCCAGGTCCACCCAGGTCGGCAGGCGGTCGTCAAAGAAGCGCGCGTCGCCCGGGGGGATCCTGAAAGTGAACAGCTCCTGGCGCGTCGGCCGGACCCAGTCGCCGACGAGGCCCGGGAACAGGCTGCCGAGCCACGGCCCGCACGCGAACACGAACAGGTCCGCCTCCAGCCGGCCGCCACCCGCGAGCGGCAGCGCCTCGACCCGCCGGCGCTCGATGGCGGCGTTCTTCGGGGGGCGGCCGCCCGGCAGATCCGGGGCGCGCGCTTCGACCTGGCGGAGCTCTCCACCCTCCGCGACCACGGCGCGGGCGACTGTCTCGCAGGCGCGCCGCGCGAGCAAGTAGCCGGCCGCCGGCTCCAGGACGACGCGCCGCGTGCCGTCGAAATCGAGGGCGGGGAAGCGTCTCGCGGCGGCGGCCGGAGTCATCTCCTCCCAGCTCCTCCCGGCTTCCTTGAGAAGGGGCAAGGACGCCCCGAGATAACCGTCGTCGTCGGACGCGATCCAGAGGACTCCCCGCTCGCGGAGCAGCTCCACGTTGAAGCGCGCCTGGTGCTCCTTCCACAGCAGCATGGCGCGGATCGCCATCCGCGTGGCGAGCGCGTCGCCGCCGTAGACGGCGCGCGCGACGCGCGTCTCCCCTCCGCTGCTGGCGAGCCCGTTCCCGGCGCCGCGGGAGTCGAGGAGGACCACCCGGGCGCCTTTCCGCACCAGCATGAGCGCCGTCCAGCCGCCGAAGGCCCCCGCGCCGACCACGACGACGCGCGGACGGGATTTGTGCAGGCTCCACCTCCATGACTTGGGACTGACTGGCGTTGGCCGGAATGGTAGCACGTGGAACCGGCCCATCCAGGAGACATCCGGCGCTCGGGCAGGACACTCGAGTCGTGCGGGACACGCCTGGCCGCGCGCCCGACGTCGCGCCGCTGACGGTCCGTGCGCGGGAACCGCCCACGGGCGCGGCCGCGGTCACCGCGCGTCAGAAGCCTCGCGTGGCGCGCCCGGCCGCGCGTCCAGGAGGACGACACCCTAAGCGAACAGGCGGGAGGCGGCGGCTCGGCCTGCGCTCGCGCCGGACCTGGGATGAATCTTGCTCCAGGTCCGATCCCTGGAGAGAGGCCCCCATGCGACTTCGAACGATGGCGTTTCCCCTGGTCCTCGTCCTCCTGCTCGGAACGGGGTGCGCGCGATCGCCTCACCTCGGTGACCCGCTGGCGCACCTGACGCGCGCGCAGCGCGCCCAGTTCGACGACGGACGCGCCGTCTTCGAGCGGGAGTTCACGCCGGAGACGGGGCTCGGGCCGCTGTTCAACGCGAACGCCTGCGGCGAATGCCACGAGGACCCGGTGGCCGGAGGCGGCGGCGACGAGGAGGAGGTCCACATCGCGCTGCTCCGCCCCGGAGGCTCCTGCGATCTGGTGGAGGATCGCGGCGGGCCGGTCGTGCAGCAGCAGGTCACCCCGGCGCTGAAGGCGGCGCTCGGCATCGAACAGGAGCCGGCTCCGGAGGGCGTCCCGCAGGCGCGCCGCACCAGCCCGGACCTGTTCGGTTTCGGGCTCCTGGACGCCGTGTCGGAGAAGACGATCCTCTCCTACGCCGATGCCGACGACCGCGACGGGGATGGGATCTCCGGGCGGCCGAACCGCACGGCCGACGGACGGATCGGCCGGTTCGGGCGCAAGGCCACGGTGGCGGCGCTCGAGGAGTTCAATGGTCTCGCCTTCCTCATCGAGCAGGGGATCACGATCCCTCGGCACCCGACCGAGGAGACGATCGGCGGCCAGCCCATCCCCCCCGGGGTCGATCCCGCGCTCGACCCCGAGATCGACCAGGCGGCGCTCGAGAAGGCCGACGCCTTCGTGCGCTTCCTGGCGCCGCCCGAGCCGCTGCGGCTGGACCGGTACGGCCGCCGTGGCAAGAAGGTGTTCGAGCGCATCGGCTGCGCCCGCTGCCACGTCCCGGTCCTCAAGACCGGCGACCACCCCATCCGGGCGCTGGCTCACAGGAAGGTGGCCGCCTACACCGACCTGCTCCTGCACGACATGGGCGAGGATCTGGCCGACATCTGTATGGGGCGGGCCGCCCCGGGGGAGTTCCGGACCGAGCCGCTGATGGGCTTGCGTCTCGTGACCCGGTTCCTGCACGATGGCCGCGCTCCATCGATCGACGAGGCGATCCGTCTCCACGGCGGCGAGGCGTCACACTCGCGGGAGCTGTATCAGTCCCTCGACGACAAGGAGCGCGCCGACCTCGGGGCCTTTCTGAAGTCGCTCTGACCCCCTCTTACCTTGCCTCCTGCCGGACTCCCGTGGTAATAAAAGGGTGACGATGGTGGCCGGATCGGACAAAAAACACACCGGACAGGGTGGTCGTCGCATGAGTCGCCCCCAGCCGACGGATGCCGATCGCAATGAGAGCCCGAGCGACGGAAGGGGCGTGGTCCGCATTCTCGTGGCGGACGACCACGAGATCGTCCGGCGCGGGTTGCGCGGCCTCCTGGAAGCGGAGGGATACCAGGTGGTCGGCGAGGCCGGTGACGGCAACGAGGCCGTCGACCTGAGCGGGCGCCTCACTCCGGACATCGTGATCCTCGACATCACGATGCCCCGGCTCAACGGGCTCGAGGCGGCGCGCCGGATCAAGGCCCTCTCCCCCTCGACTGAGATCCTCATCCTGTCGATGCACTGCTCGGAGCAGATGGTCGAACAGGTCCTGAAGTCCGGGGCGCGAGGCTACATCCTGAAGTCCGATGCGGCGAACAGCCTCATCATCGCCGTGGACGCGCTCAGGGCCCACCGGCCGTACTTCACGGGCGAGGTATCCCGGCAGCTCCTGGACGCCTACCTCACGGAGCGCGGCCCAGAACCCGCGGACGGGGCCTCGGGGCGGGTCCTGACGGGCCGCGAACAGGAGATCGTCCAGCTCCTGGCCGAAGGGAAGTCCAACAAGGAAGTCGCCAGCCTCCTGGACCTTAGCGTCAAGACCGTCGAGACCCACCGCAGCAACATCATGCGGAAACTCGAACTCCACAGTCTGAGCGACCTCATCCACTACGCCCTCCGCAACAACCTGATCGTCGCCTGACCCGCCCAGGTCCGGAACCCGCTCCTACAGCGAAGAAACCGGCGTCTTCCGGGTTCGCAGGTATGGGAAGAGCCTGACGGGTCGTGCAGGATCCACCTGCAGCCAAGCCAGAAGGAGGCCTTCATGGAACTGCTTCAGATGGATGATGTCCGCGCCCTCGAGACGATCCAGGCCGAACCCGGCCGGCTCAGCGCTCTCATCGTGAAACTCATCTTCGCCAGCCGCGAGATCGAAGCCAAGGTTTACGACAGCAACCCGCGAACCGGCAACTTCGTCGTGGTCCTCGAAGGCACCTTGGACATCGGCCAGCGGGCGCGACGGCTCGATGCCACGACACCGGCCCCCGAGGCCGGCGACCGAATCGGGGCCATGGTGGAGGAAGGGCGAGGCTGACCGGCCGTCACGAGGTGGCAGGATTTCGCGCCGGAGGGGCCGGGGCACGAGAGGCCCGGCGGCCCGACCCGGCAGAGAGGACAGGTGGGCTCATGACTCAATTCACCGTCGAAGACATCCTGACCATCGGGGAGGTCGCCGGCGACAATTCCGCTCTCACGGAACGTCTCGGACAGATGATCGACCACAGCAGCAACGTCCGGGCCGACGTCGAGTGCCTCAGCACCAAGACCGGAGAGTACCGCATCGTCCTCCGGGGAACGGTCCGTCAGGAGCCGCCGGCCTGGGAGCAGCGCGATCAGCGGCCGGAGGGCGAATGGGCCGAGAACGTCGCAGCCGTCGGGACGGGGGCGGGCTCCGCCACTGCCGATTCCTGAGATCGGGTTTCCCGGTCGCGCGCCGCGTCCGCGGCGCAGAGCGGCACCGGCGGAACGGGCAGGTCATCCCCTGGCCAGTGCTGGATCCGCGGCACGAGCCCCGACCGGAAGGTCATCTCGCCGTCGGCATAGTAGAGCTTCGAGCTGACCGTGTAGCCGGCCTCGTCCGTAACCGACGCGAAATAGAGGACATTGTCCGGCGCCAGCGGCTCCCCGCAGGGCACCGCGTGCCCGCTCTTGACGAAGCCGTAGAAATTCTCCCCGTAGCGCAGCAGGGGCACGGTCACGAAGTCGCACGGCGCTTTCGGGGTGCTGTCGAGTTGCGAGGCGAGACTCAGGTACGCCCTCGTGATCGGTGTTGCGCCGGGACGCGTCCTCACCTTGAAGACCATCCAGTTCCCCGCTGTCGTCCGCTCGATGGAGGGCGTCTGCAGCGGGTCCCTCCCTTCACCGAAGCCGAACTTCAGCCAGCGGCTGATGGTCTCGAGCAGGATCAGGACGGTGCCCAGCGATTCGTCCCCCTCCAGCACCCCGTGCTCGCCGTTGGGGACGACGAGGATCTCCTTCCGGAACCGTTCCGTCGTCCCAGCGGACGCCACGCGATCGAATGTCGTATTGATGGCGGGGATCGTGAAGTACTGGTCGTTCGACCCCAGGATCGTGAGCAGGGGGGCGTGCTGCGTCGGCGCGTAGCGGATGGGGTCGAAGTAGTCGAGGAAGGTGCTGAAGGTCGGGTCGTCGCAGCCGGTGACCGCGTTGAGCGCATCCAGGCCGCTCCTCCAGCCGTCCCGCGTGTAGTAGTAGAGCCCGTGGTAGAGCCAGGCCCCGTCGTAGTTCATCACGTTCTTCCAGTCGCCCGCGACGGCGATGGCGACCGCCGCCCGGACGCGGTCGTCGATCCCGTTGATGTAGTAGGTGAATTGCCCCCCCATGGAGGCGCCGACGACGCCGAGCCGCGTCGGGTCGATCTTGTAGGGGTTGTAGGGCCGCGCGGCGAGGGACTCGAGCAGCGTGAGCGCGCGCATGCCCGCGTAGGCCCAGTGATAGAGATAGGAGACCTCCGGCGACGGCTGGTTCTCGACCTCCTCGACCGAGAGCCAGGCCTGCTCGGTGTCCCGCGGCCCTCCCGTCGACAGTCCGGCGCTCGGCCCGTCGATGGAGAGCGCCACGTATCCCAGGAGGGCGAGCGCCTGCGCCAGGCGGGCGCTGCCTTTGCCGCGGTGTCCGTGGCCGATCACCAGGGCCGGGTACGGGCCGCGGCCGGGAGGGACGGCGAGGTACCCGTGGATGCGTATCGTGTCGCCCGTGTGCACGCCGTAGGGCGGCTCGCTGTCGGCCCATTTCGCGTCGCCGACCTCGGAGTCGTAGAACAGATCGGTGTAACCGGGACCCTGGACCATCAAAAGGTTCAGCGTGGCCTGATCCCGGATTTTCTGGAGCACCTCGGGCGTCCAGAGGTCGAGCGGGGCGGCCGCGCGAGAGAGATCGGGTGCCAGGGCCACGGCAGCCAGCACCGCGGCACGCGTGATTTTTGTCGGACCCGCTCGCATGGAACCCCCTGACACGATCCGAGTCTGCTCTCTCCCGCCGGCAACGCCTATAAGGAGAAGGCCGTAATCGCAGGCGGGTGAAGTCCCGGGCCCTCCCGGTGCTTCGCGCGTCCTTGCGTCGGCGACGAGTCCTGTGCTTTACTCGCGCCATCCCTAAGGGATCGGGCCGATCCTCCCGCCCGGCGCGGCCGGAGGGTACCCTGTGGCGAGGTTCCTGGTGGAGCCTGAACGGGCCGACACTCCCCTATTGCCAGCAACGACGCGGGGCGCTCCGGTCTCGGATCTGGCCAGGATGGCGGCCCTGGCGCTGGTCTATTACCTCGCCGGCAAGTTCGGGCTCCTGCTGGCGTTCGCCAACCAGAGCGCCTCCGCCGTCTGGCCTCCAACCGGGATCGCGCTGGCGGCCGTCGTCCTGCTGGGGCCCCGCATGTGGCCGGGCATCTGGATCGGGGCCTTCTTCGTCAACCTCACCACGACCGGTTTCTGGCTGACGTCAATCGGGATCGCCACCGGGAACACCCTCGAGGCGGTCGTGGGCGGCGCCCTGGCCCTGCGCTTCTCCGGCGGCCGCCGGGCCTTCGAGGACGCCGGCAGCGTTTTCAGGTACATCCTGGTCGCGGCGGTCCCGAGCACCGCCATCAGCGCCACGATCGGAGTCTTGAGCCTGGGGCTGGCGAGCTTCATGGCGTGGAGCGAAGGCCCGCACATCTGGCTGACCTGGTGGCTCGGCGACCTGGTGAGCGCCATGGTGATCGCCCCGCTGCTCCTGATCTGGAGCACGACGCTGCGGCCGCGCTGGGGCGGCAGGGTGCTCGCCGAAGCGCTGGCGATGCTCGCGGTTCTGGGCGCCACCGCCCTGATCGTCTTCGGGGGCTTCCTTCCGGAGCGATTCGGGGGGGGCATCAGGTCGTTCATGGCCATCCCGCCGCTTCTCTGGGCGGCCTTCCGCTTCGGCCCGCTCGGGGCGGCGACGTCGGTGTTCCTCGTCGCCTGGGTCGCCCTCTGGGGCACCTTGGGGGGGTACGGGCCGCTCGTCGTGAGCGACCCGAACGACTCCCTCCTCCTGCTGCAGTCGTTCGTGGGCACCGTCACCATGACGAACCTGGTGCTCGGAGCCGCGGTCTTCAAGGTACGGCGTGTCGAGGATGCGCTGCGCAAGAGCGAGGCGGAGCTGCAGCGTCACGTCCTCGAGATCGAGGCGCGCGTCCAGAGGCGCACCGCAGACCTGTCGCGGTCGAGGCAGGAGCTGCAGGCGCAGATCGACGAGCGGAGGCAGCTGGAGGCGCAGATCGCCGGCATCATCGAGCGCGAGCACCTCCGGCTCGGATCGGAGCTGCACGACGGCCTCGGCCAGCAACTGGCCGGCATCGGGTTCATGCTGGCGGGTCTGCGCGAGAAGCTGCGGGACGTCTCTCCCGAACGGGCGCAGGACGCCCGGCAGGTGCAGAAACTGGTCGAGCAGAGCATTCAGGAGACACGCAGCCTGGCGCGGCGATCCTACCCGGTGGAGCTGGAAGGGCTCGGGCTGCTGCCGACCTTGAAGAACCTGGCTCGCGGCACCGAGATCGCGCGCGGCGTCACGTGCACGGTCCGATCGGACGGCTCGCCGTGCGCCGAGCTCAGGGGGCCGACGGCCATCCAGCTCTTCCGTATCGTGCAGGAGGCCGTGCACAACGCCGTCAAGCACGGCCGGGCGCAACGACTGGCGATCGACCTCACCACGGTCAACGGGACCGTCAACCTGACCATCACGGACGACGGCGTGGGCCTGCCAGGCGACCTCGACGGCCAGCATGGCATGGGACTGCGCATCATGAAGTACCGCGCCCGGATGGTGGGCGGCACCCTGGAGGTCCGCAACGGCCCCCAGGGCGGCGTGGTGGTGGCGTGTTCCGTGCCCGCCGGGGACTGGGCGGCCTATCCCCAGGGGGACGGCTGGGGGTCCCAGGGCTCCTAGGAGCCCAGCCCGGCCGCCGCGCGGCCCCGCACCGTCTTTCGATTCGCTGCTCGCATGGAACCCCAGACCTGGCGTATCGTTTAAAGGACCATGCTCCAGCTCGAGAAGGTCGAGAAGTCGTACGTCATGGGCCGCAGCCGCCTGCACGTCCTGAAGTCCGTCGACCTGATGATCGACCGGGGGGAGATGGTCTCCATCATGGGGACGTCGGGGTCCGGGAAGTCCACCCTGATGAACATCCTGGGGCTGCTCGACGGCTACGATGCCGGGGCCTACCACCTCGACGGTCAGCTGATGAAGGACATCTCGGAGACGCGGGCGGCGGTCTGCCGGCGCCAGTGGGTCGGGTTCGTGTTCCAGTCCTTCAACCTGATCCCGTTCAAGACCGCGGCCGAGAACGTGGCCCTGCCCCTGTACTACCAGGGCGTGAGCCGGGGGAAGCGGCTGCAGGCGGCCCGCAGGCAGCTCGAGCGCGTGGGCCTGCTGGAGTGGTCCGAGCACCGGCCCTCGGAGCTGTCGGGCGGCCAGCAGCAGCGGGTCGCCATCGCCCGGGCGCTCGTCTCCCGTCCCAAGATGCTGCTGGCCGACGAGCCGACCGGCGCCCTCGACTCGGCGACGTCGCTCGAGATCATGCGCCTCCTGCAGGAGGTCAACGGTGAGGGGGTCACGGTCGTCGTGGTGACCCACGAGCGCGAGGTGGCGGCGATGACCCAGCGGATCATCCGCCTGCGGGACGGGCGGATCGAGAACTCCCACGAGAGCCCCGCCGATGCTTGACATCGACACCTGGCAGGAGATCCTGGACACGATCCGAGCCAATCAGATGCGATCCTTCCTGACGGCCTTCAGCGTCGCCTGGGGGATCTTCATGCTGATCATCCTCCTCGGATCGGGCGCCGGCCTGTCACACGGCGTGGCCTATCAGTTCCGGGACGACGCCATCAACAGCATCTGGGTCTTCCCGGGGCAGGTGAGCGTGCCGTACAAGGGCCTGCAGCCCGGCCGCAAGGTACAGCTCACGAACGAGGACCACGACGAGATCGAGACCGGCGTCAACGGCGTGGAGAACGTCACGTCGCGGTTCATGATTGGCGGCCGGCTGAGCGTGCGCTACCGCGACGAGACCGGGACGTTCGACGTACGCTCGGTGCATCCGGGCCACCTCTACATCGAGAAGACGATCATGACAGAAGGGCGGTTCATCAACCCTCTGGACATCAAGGACCACCGCAAGGTCGCGGCGATTGGCCAGAAGGTCGCGACGGCCCTGTTCAAGGACGTCTCCCCCCTCGGCCGTGATCTGGAGATCAACGGCGTCGCCTTCAAGGTCGTGGGCCTGTTCACGGACGAGGGCGCCGAGACCGAGCAGGAGAAGATCTACCTGCCGATCTCGACGGCGCAGAGGGCGTTCGGCGGCGCCAACCGGGTGGGCCAGATCATGATGACGACCGGGGAGGCCCCGCTCGCCGAGACCCAGGTGATGTCGAAGGAGATCCAGCGGCGGCTGGCCGCGCGCCACACCTTCGACGTCGAGGATGCACGGGCCGTGTTCGTGAACAACAACAACGAGCAGTTCGAGCGGTTCGTGAAGCTCATGGCAGCCATCCGGATGTTCGTCTGGATCGTCGGGCTGGGAACGATCCTGGCCGGCGTCGTGGGCGTCAGCAACATCATGATGATCGCCGTGCGCGAGAGGACCCGCGAGATCGGCGTCCGGCGGGCGCTCGGCGCGACGCCCTGGTCGATCGTCTCGCTCATCCTGAAGGAGTCAATCCTCATCACCTCGGTCGCAGGCTATGCGGGCATGGTGCTCGGCATCGTCACGCTCGAGGTGGCCGCGGGCTTCCTGCCGAAGGACGGCTTCTTCCTCCAGCCGGAGGTCGACCTCGGCGTCGCCATCCAGGCGACGGTGCTGCTCATCGTCGCCGGGGCCGCGGCCGGCTTCTTCCCCGCCCGCCGGGCCGGCCGGCTCCGCCCCGTCGAGGCGCTGAGGAACGAGTAATGAGGACGAGCGGATGAGCTTCTTCGATCCCGATCACTGGCAGGAGATCCTGGAGGTCCTGCGCGGCAACAAGACGCGCACGTTCCTGACCGCCTTCGGCGTGTTCTGGGGCATCTTCATGCTCATGGTGATGCTGGGATCGGGGAACGGGCTGTCGAACGGCGTCCAGCAGGACTTCTCGGATGGCGCCACCAACAGCGTCTTCATCTGGTCGCAGCGCACCAGCAAGCCCTGGCGCGGCATGCCGCCGGGGCGGACCATCCAGCTCGAGGTCGCGGACGCGGCGGCTATCCGCCAGCAGGTCGAGGAGGCCGGCGTCGTCTGTCCGCGCAACCAGCTCGGCGGCTGGCGCGGCGGCAACAACATCACCCGGGGCCGGAAGGCGGGGGCCTTCAGCGTCATGGGGGACTACCCGGACATCGCCCGCATCCAGTCGGTGCGCCTGGTCGCCGGCCGCTTCCTCAATCCCATCGACGTCCAGGAGCGCCGCAAGGTCGCCGTCATCGGCCCGCGCGTGCAGGAGGTCCTGTTCGACAAGGACGAGGATCCGCTTGGGGGGCTGATCCGCATCAACGGCGTCTACTTCAAGGTCGTCGGCGTCTTCAAGCCGCCCCGCTCCGGGAATTCCAGGGACGATCAGGCTCAGAGCCTGTTCGTCCCGTTCACCACCTTCCAGTCCGCCTTCAACTACGGCGACAAGGTGGGCTGGTTCGCGATCACCTCGCGGCCGGCGGCGTCGGCAACGGTCATGGAGGAGAAGGTCCTGGCGCTGCTCAAGGAGCGGCACCGGATCGCCCCCGATGACCAGCGCGCCCTGGGGCACTTCAACCTCGAGAAGGAGTTCGGCCAGATCCAGGGGCTGTTCGCCGGGATCAAGATGCTCATCTGGATCGTCGGGATCGGAACCCTCGCGGCCGGGGTGATCGGCGTGAGCAACATCATGCTGGTCATCGTGCGCGAGAGGACCAACGAGATCGGCGTGCGGCGCGCGGTCGGCGCGACGCCCTTCGCGATCCAGCTCCAGGTCGTCTACGAGGCCCTGGTCCTGACCTGTGTGGCGGGATACCTGGGGCTGGTGGCGGGCGTGGGCGTCGTCGAGGTGACCGCCGGCCTCATCCCCGCCTCGGACGGCGGCATGTTCAAGAATCCGGAGGTCTCGCTGGCCGCCGCCTTGCAGACGCTCGTCATCCTGGTCGGCTCGGGCGTCCTGGCCGGCCTCTTTCCCGCCCGGCGCGCCGTCAAGATGAGCCCCGTCGAGGCCTTGCGCGCCATCGTATGAGATCCGGAGACGAATTCCCATGAAGAGAGTCCTGACCGTCTTTCTGGCGCTCGTGCTGGTCACCTTGTTCGGAGGGACGCTGGTCTACCTCTGGACCAAGGCCCGCGAGAAGCCGGTCGTCTACGCCACCGAGACGCCGGAGATCGCCGACATCGTCAAAAAGGCGGTGGCCACCGGCGCGGTGATCCCGCGCAAGGAGGTGGCCGTCAAGCCGCAGGTGTCGGGCATCATCGAGACGATCAAGGTCGAGGCCGGGCAGCGGGTGCGGCGCGGCGACCTGCTGGCCACCATCCGGGTCATCCCTCAGACCGCCCAGCTCGCGGCGGCCGAGAGCCGCGTCAACCAGGCGCGCCTGCGGCTGGCGGACGCGGAGCGCGAGTTCGAGAGGAACAAGCGGCTGTTCGACGAGGGCATCCTGCCCGACACGACCCTGCGGCAGGCGACCCTGGCCCGCGACACGGCGGTCGAGGAGCTGGCCGGGGCCACGGACACCCTGGAGGTCATCCGGCGCGGCGTGCCCGCCCGCTCGGCCACCGGCACCAACACCCTGGTCCGCGCCACCATCGACGGGACCGTGCTCGACGTGCCGGTCAAGGAGGGCACCTCGGTCATCGAGTCCAACACCTTCAACGACGGCACGACCATCGCCACGCTCGCCGACATGAACACCCTCATCTTCGAGGGCAAGGTGGACGAATCCGAGGTGGGCAAGCTCCGCCCGGGGATGGACATCCTGCTCACCATCGGGGCCCTCGAGCCGGCCCGCTTCGGCGCGGTCCTGGAGACCATCGCGCCGAAGGGGGTGGAGGAGAACGGCGCCATCCAGTTCAAGATCCGCGCGGCGCTCAAGGACGCGGGCGACGCGCTCATCCGCGCCAACTACAGCGCCAACGCCGACATCGTCCTGGATCGCCGCGACGGCGTCCTGGCGGTCAAGGAGAGCCTGCTGAAGTTCGAGGGGGACGAGACCTTCGTCGAGGTGGAGACGACCCCGCAGCAGTTCGCGCGGCGCAAGGTCAAGACGGGCCTGTCGGACGGCATGCGGATCGAGGTCGTCGAGGGGCTCGCCAAGGAGGATCGCGTCAAGGCCGGTGTCGCCGCGGCGCGCCCGGAGGCAGCGCGGTCCTGACGGCGTAGCCGTCCCCTCAGGTCGGCGGATCTCGTCGCGGGGGGGCGGGGATGGAGTCGCCGGGGGCCGGCTCCTCGCCATCGAGCCAGCGGATGGCGGCTTCCCGCTCGCGGAACACGGCGACCTGCTTGGTGGTGCGATCGTTCAGCTGCCGGTAGGCCTGGTACATGCGTCCCACTCCGAACGCCAGGTCGCCCGGCGCCACGATGGCGAACCGGCTCGAGCCTTGCGGGGGATCCGCCGCTGCCGACAGCGCCGCCAGCTCGCGCATCCTGTCGCTCGATCCCTCCTCGATCGTCGTGGCGTCGCTCATGTCGACCAGCTCGTCGTAGCCCTGCACGTCGGAGCGCGACCAGACCTCGCGCTGGTACACGAACACGTCCTCGTCGGTGACCTTGCCGTAACCCTCGGCCAGCACCCTATGGCTCGCGTGGTCGATCCGGTATTCGATCGGCATGTCGGATCTCCTGGAATCCCCTATTCGGCGGCGGCCGCGCCCTGCCGGATCAGATACTGGCGCCCCGGCGCCAGGTCCTGGATCGTCTGCAGGCTGCCGTCGGGCCAGCGGACCTCGATCGCCACGGGAGCGGCGCCCCCGGCTGCTGCGCCTGCCCCCCCGGCGGCGGCCGCAACCGGCCGGCCCAGCCCGAAGGTGAGGACCATCTCGCTCTGCGAGGCGTACGACGCCGCGGCCCGCAGCGTGCGGGTCCGGGTGCGTCCCTGGAACGCGAGCCGGACCCGGGCGCCGACCGCGTCGCGGTTGGAGGTCGTGCCGGCGAGGCGCAGCCTGATCCACGCGTTGGCGCTCCCGCCGTCGTTGCGCAGGAGCACAGCAGGCCCGTTGTTCGTCGTGAAGGCGATGTCGAGATCGCCGTCGCCGTCGTAGTCGGCGTAGGCGGCGCCGCGCCCCACGACCGGCCGGCCGAGGTCGGGGCCGGCCCCCGCAGTCGCCTCCTCGAAGCGCCCCTGGCCCGTGCCGCGGAACAGGTGCGGCGGCTCGGCGTAGGTCACCGAAGGCTGGACCTTGTTGATGTCGTTCTCGACGTGGCCGTTGGCGACGAACAGATCGAGCCGGCCGTCGAGGTCGTAGTCGAAGAAGAAGCAGCCGAAGGCGAGGGTGAGGAGGCTCGGCTGGCCGATGCCGGCCGCGGCGGCGTCGTCGATGAACAGTCCGCGCCCTTCGTTGTGGTACAGGGCCAGCATCTCGTTCGCGAAGTTGCCGATCAGCAGGCTATCGCGGCCGCTGTCGTCGTAGTCGCCGGCGTCGATGCCCATGGCGCCGCGCGCCCGGCCCTCCTCGCTGAAGGCGACGCCGGCGATCCGGCCGACCTCCTCGAAGGTGCCGTCCCCCTTGTTGTGATACAGGAAGTTGGGCTGCGTGTCGTTGGCCACCGCGAGGTCCATCCACCCGTCGTCGTCGTAGTCGAGCGCCACGACTCCGAGCGACTTGCCGCTCGCGTCGAGGACGCCGGCCTTCCCGGTCGCGTCCTCGAACGTGCCGTCGCCGCGGTTGCGGTACAGCCGGTTGGTCGCGCCGCGGTAGGACTCCGGCGTGCAATACGACTTGGAGACGCCGTCGAGGGTGCAGTAGATGTCGGCCGGCGCCGCCCACTGCACGTAGTTGCAGACGAACAGGTCGAGGTTCCCGTCGCGATCGTAGTCGAGCCAGGTGGCGCTCGATCCGAACCCCGGATCGCCGACGCCCGCGGCCGCGGCCATGTCCTCGAAGGTGCCGTCGCCGCGGTTGCGGTACAGCCGATCGGGCCCCAGGTTGTTCAGGAACAGGTCCTGGTCCCCGTCGTTGTCGTAGTCGGCCGCCGCGGCGCCGATGCCATAGCTCTCCCGGAACAGCCCGGCCTGCTTCGTCCTGTCCTCGAAGGTGCCGTCGCCCCGGTTGTGGTACAGGGCGGGGTAGGTCGGCCCCTTGCGGCTCTCCGGCCAGTCGGCGCTGTTGACGAGGAAGAGGTCCGGACGGCCGTCGCCGTCGTAATCGAAGAAGACGAGCCCCGAGCCCATCGTCTCGGGCAGGTACTTCCTGCCGCGCGCGCCGCTGTTGTGCGCGAAGGCGATGCCGGCCGCCTTGGTCACGTCGGTGAACCGGACGGCGATCGGCGGCTCGGAGGCGGCGGGCGGCGGCGCCGGCGTGTTGTTGCGGCCGCCGCAGGCGGCGAGCGCGCCGGGTCCCAGGACGAGCAGGGCGACGACGACGCGAGCCGCGACGGGAAGGGGCTCCGACCCCGGATGCCGCGCCCTCATCGCAGAGCGCCCCCGGACGCCCCGGCGCGTCCGGCGTGCTCGTGGATCGGCTGGCGCTCGATGTTGTCCTCCGCGTTGAGACGGCGGTAGGCTCCGGTCAGCGCCTGGGCCGACTCGTCCGCCTTGAAGCGCGCGTAGAGCGCCTCCTGGCGCTTCTCCGCCCCTTCGTCGCCGAGGGCACGATAGCAGAGCATGAGGTTGTAGTGGGCCGTCACGTCCTCCGGATCGACTCGCAGGCTTTGTTCGAACTCGGCGATCGCCTCCGGGAACCGACGTTTCAGGAACAGGAGCCGGCCGATCTGGTTGCGCACCACCTTGTCCCGCGGGTAGCGCTCGGCGGCGGCGCGCAGGTGATCGAGCGCCTCGTCGTAGCGGCCGCGCGCCTTGAGGCTGAGCGCCAGGAAGTAGTGCCCGCTGGCGAGCCCGGGGTCGATCGCGAGGGCCCGCTCGAGCACCGGCAGGGCAGCGTCGTGATCCCCTTCCTGCACCAGCGCCCGGCCGAGGTTCACGAAGCCGGGGGCGTAGCCGGGATCGATCTCGTTCACCGTCATGAAGGCCCGGGCGGCTGCGACCAGGTCCCCCTGCAGGAGCATGCCGATGCCGTAGTCGTTGAAGCGCTCGCGATCGTACCCCTGCGGCGCCGGGACGACGGTGGCGGGCGGTCCGGCACCGGCGCCTCCCGCGGCGACGGGGGGCCCGGCCAGCTCGGCGGTCAGCCGGTTCTCCGCGACCACCGTGACCGGCAGGTCCGGGATCGCCTTGATCCCGCCCGAGACCCGGGAGGTGTCCCCCGTGAACACGAACCGGCCGTCGTCGTAGTCCGGCGACAGGCCGAAGTCGGCCACCGTCTTGTCGCGCTCCCCCGCGTAGGAGAACTGCGTGTTCCACCAGGCAAACTTCCGGTAGTTCATGCGCGCCGTGAAGGTCACGGGCCCGCGCGCGTCCTTCGGGATCACCACCCGGAAGCGCCCGACGTCGGCCGCCCCGGGCGGGATGAGGCGCGCATACACGAGCGCCCGCGTCGCCCAGGCGTTGCGCTTGTTGATCGGGTTCCCGTGGGCGTCGATCGCGAGGGAGCGATAGCGGTGCGCCCCGGGCTCCAGAGCGCCCCGGCCCCCGTCCTCCAGGTAGCCGCTCCAGAAGAAGGTCCTGCCGTCCGCGTCCTCCCCCTTCAGCTCGAGCCACACATCGAAGGCGTCCACCGTCCCGCCGGGGAAGAAGTGCCCCACGCCGCGCGTCCGGGCGACGACGTCGATGCGGTAAGCACCTCCCGGTCGCAGGAAGGGAGTGGCGCGGTCGAGCGGCGCCACCAGCACCGTCACCTTCGTCCCCGGTCGGCCGGTGCCGGCCGCGACGCCTGCCGATGCCCCGGCGGCGGGCCCTCGGGGCGCCCCCGACGGCGGGCCCCCCATCGCCTCCGGCAGATCCGGGAACATGGCGCTGGCGACCGGCTCGCCCGGCCCTGCGGCGGCCGCTGCCGGGGCGCTCCCCGGCCCGCCCGCCGGCGCCACAGCACCGCTCGCGACACCCGCCTCGCTCGCCGCGAAGATATCGACGGTCAGGATGCCGGCGCGCAGGAAGTCCTGTGTCACCTTGAGCTGCTCCTCGTCCCGGTTGGCGAACGGCACCGCGGTGTTGGCCGCCGGGAAACGGTGCGAGTGGACGAAGCCGCCGACGTTCGCGGCGTCCTGCGAGCGCACCAGCGGCATGTGGCAGTCGCCGCAGTCCTTCGGCTTGTCGGGATAGTAGAACGCGCGCGCGCCCTGGCCCGAAACGCCGCTCCCCTGCCAGGCGTCGTACTCGTTGAAGCCGCGGATCCACCGGTAGTGGTTCACCGGAACGTCGAGGTGCACCTTGTGGCAGGCGGAGCAGAACTCGGCGCGCGACTCGCGGTGGAACGGCTTCAGCATGGTGCGCTTGTGGGGGCCCGGATCGAGCCGCACCATGTAGTCGTGAGCGGCCTTGAGGAACGGGCTCGGGCTCGCCACCAGGCGGTGCATCTCCGGGTACTCGAGCACGTACCCCCCCTGCCCCATGGTGTCGCGCACGTGCACGATGGAGTGGCAGACCAGGCAGCCGATCCCGGCCTGGGCCTGGGGCGTGTCGATCTGCTCCACGATCGGCCGGTCCATCCGACCCGTCAGCAGGACCGACTGATCGTGGCACCCGCCGCACCATTTCGAGGGCCGGGTCCCCACGACCTCCTGCATGTACTCGATTGACTTCCGGTACCACTGGTTGTTGAACGAGGAGAAGTGGTGCATCGACGAGTCCCACTGCGCCGTGATGTCGGGATGGCAGCCCTTGTTGCCGCAGGCCTTGGACTCCAGGAAGAAGTCCTCCGGGACCAGCGTGTTGCCGACCGTCATGACCGACGACGGAAAGAAGGGGCTCTCCTGCCCGCCCCCCTCCTCGAAGGGGGTCAGAGGCGGCGTGGTCGGGTTCTCGATGCGGGCCACGTGCGGTGGGTTGAGGAGCCCGTAGCCGCGCACGGCGAGCGGAAAGGCGAGGGCCGCCGCGAGAAGCCAGGCGGCGCGCCGGGCGCGCGCCGGGCTCCCGCACAGCAGGGACCAGCCAAAGGCGCAGACGAGCGCCGCGATCGAGGCCCCGACGTGAACGCCCAGAAGCGTCCTATAGGGCGTGGCCGTGCCGACCAGCGCGAGCCTGAGGGCCGTGGCGACGGAAACCACTCCAAAGGTAGCGGCGGACACGAGGCAGACGCGGCCCGCGACAGGGCCTGGACGGCGGTAGCGCTTCAGGAATTCGGGCGCTCCGGCCAGGAGCAGCAGGATGGCCAGGAGCAGTCCCGCGACCACGTGGAACACCACCTGCACGTGATAGAAGATCGTGGCCGAGTCGAAGGCCGCCAGATACGCGGCATTGATCAGGACGAGGAGGAGCAGCCACCTCATCAGTGGCGCGAGGATCCGGCTCACGGAAGCACGTCCGGATCGATGCCGTGCTTGCGGAAGTAGTAGGCCAGGTTCCTCTGGTCGATGCCCAGGAGGCGCGCGGCCTCCTTGCGGACCCCTCCCGATCGCTGCAGCGCCTCGATGACCGCCTGCTTCTCGCTCCGGGCCAGAACCTCCCGCAGGCTCGTCCCGGCCTCGGGCGGCTCGCCCGAGGCGCCCGACCCCGTGGCGTCGCCGGGGCCGCGAGGATCGGCGCTCCCCACCCGCCGGACGGGCGGCGCCGGGAGCAGGTCGACCCCCGCCAGCGTGTCGCCAGGGTTCAGGATCAAGGCCCGCTCCAGGACGTTGCGGAGCTCGCGCACGTTGCCCGGCCAGTGATAGGCCTGCAGCTCCGCCATGGTGGCGGGGGCGATGCCGGGCCTGCGCCGGCCGAGCCGGGCCGAGACATCCTCCAGGAAGCCCTCGATCAGGAGCGGGATGTCGTCCGGACGGTCCCGGAGCGCCGGGAGTGCCATGCGGACGACGTCGAGCCGGTAGTAGAGGTCCTGCCGGAACCGTCCCGCGGCGACGTCGGCCTCCAGGTCACTGTTGGTCGCGGCGATGACGCGCACGTCGACGCGCGTCGGCTGCTCGTCCCCCAGGCGATCGAACTCGCCGTCCTGCAGGACGCGCAGGATTTTGGCCTGCGCCGGCAGCGGCATCGCCCCCACCTCGTCCATGAAGAGCGTGCCGCGGTGGGCCAGCCGGAAGCGCCCGTCGCGGTCCCCTGCGGCGCCCGTGAAAGCTCCGCGGCGGTGGCCGAAGAACTCGCTCTCCCACATCTCGACGGGGATCGCCGCGCAGTTGACGCGCACGTAGGGGCCGCCGGAGCGCCGGCTGAGAGCGTGGATCTGGCGCGCCACCAGCTCCTTGCCCGTCCCCGACTCCCCCAGCAGCAGCACGGTCGAATCGGTGGCCGCGACAGCCTGGGCCATCTGCATCACCTGCATCCAGCGGGCGCTCCGGCCGATGATGCGGACCGTATCGCCCGTGCCGGCGGCGCCCCTGAGGTAGGCGACCTCCCGGCGCAGCGCGCCGGCCAGAAGCGCCCGATCGAGGGCTGCCTCGAGGGCCTCCGGGTCGATCGGCTTCAGCAGGTAGTCGGAGGCGCCGCTCTTGATGCATTCCACGGCCGAGGGGACCGTGCCGTGTCCCGTGAGTACGACGACCGGCATCTCCGGCGAGGAGGCGCGCACCCGGCGGACCAGCTCGAGACCGCCGCCGCCCGGCATCTTCAGGTCCGTCAGGACGACATCGACCGGCGCGCGGGCCAGCGAGACGAGCGCCTCCTCCACGCCTGCCGCCAGGCTGACGTCGAAGCCGCGCGCGCGCAGCAGCTCGTCGAGCGAGGCCCGCACGTAGGCCTCGTCTTCCACGATCAGCACCCGGCCGCGCGGCCGGCGCCTCTCGTCAGGCACGCGCGCCTCCCTCGGCCGGCCGCGGGATCGTGCCGCGGGGCTCCGCCACGGTGGCGGGCAGGTCGATCCGGAACAGCGCCCCACCCCCGGGGCGCTCCAGGACGCTCAGCTCTCCGCCGTGCTGCGTGACGATGCCGTAGCAGATCGACAGGCCGAGCCCGCTCGACTGCTTGGTGGTGTAGAACGGCTCGAAGATGCGGGCGGCTTCCGAGACCGGCACGCCCGGCCCGCGGTCGGCGATCTCGACGACGACGCGCGGCCCGGACGAGCGCGCCCCGATGCGCACCTCGCCTCCCTGGGGCTGCGCCTCGCAGGCGTTGAGCGCCAGGTTCAGGAACACCTGCCCGAGGAGCGCCGGCCACCCCGGCACCGCCGGGAGGCCGTCCTGAATCTCGAGCAGGAAGCGGATGCCACGGAATTCCGGTCGCGATCCGACGAATTCCACCGTCTGCCTCAGCACCGCGCCGAGATCGACCGGCTCCATCGGAGCCCTGGCCGGGTCGGCGTGCGCCAGGACCTGGGTCACGACCGAGGTCGTCCGGCGCAGGCCTTCCTCGAGGCCGTCCAGGCGCCGTCCCGCGGCGACTGTGTCGCCGCTCCGCAGCTCCTCCCGCGCCAGGGCGAGATAGTTCGACATGCCTTCCAGGGGGTTGTTGATCTCGTGCGCCATGCCGGCCGCCAGCCGTCCGACCGTCCCGAGCCTCTCGGCGTGGAACAGTTGCCGCTCCAGCTCCCTGACCCGCACCTCCTGGCGTGCCGTCGCCTCCATCGTCTGCCGCGCCCGCGTCTGGTGGATCGCGAACCCTCCGAGCACGAACGCCAGGCTCATCACGACGAGGTTCAGCCCGAGCGTCAGGCGGTAGCGCGCCGCCAGCGGCTCCAGGAGCGCCAGCGGCGAGTCGCTGGTCGGCGTGCAGGAGATTGACCAGGGCGCCGGGGCCGACCAGCCTTCGCTGTCGACGGTCGCCTCCGCCGCCTCCGGCCGGCCCGGCGCACCCTGTGCTCCGGGTCCTTCCGCCTCACTCGGCGCGTCCACGCCGCCCGGGAGGGCACCAGGCTGCGCTGCGAGGAGCCGGCCCTGGCCATCGCGCAGCGAGCAGGCCCTGCCGGTCGCGCCGGCCCTCTCGTCGCGCGACAGGAGCCGGGCGGCGTCGATCGTCACATCGGCCCTCACCGCACCCTCGACGGTCCGCGTCCCCAGCCGCGGCTCGAACCGCCCCTCGACCGGCTGCCCGATTGGGTCCGCCGAGCGCCTGCCGGGGCTTTCCGGCTCCTCACCGGCCGATGTCCAGAGCACCGGGATCCCTCCGCGGCGGGCGGCCTCCAGGAGAGGCTGTCCCCGGGGCGACCGGATGACGGCGCGCATGATCTCCGGGTGGGATCGCAGGAACAGCAGCAGCGCCCCCTCCGCCTCCAGCCGCCGCCAGCGGGCCACGGTGGGGTTCCTGGACCCCAGGGCCGACTCCAGATCGAAGAAGACCGGCGATCCCGTCATGAAGGCCAGATCCGCGCGCGCCTGCGCCAGCCGGCTCTCGATGGCGTGGGCCAGGTCGGTCGTCTCCAGGGACAGAACCCGTTGCGAGCCGAGCCGCAGGTCGCGCCGCGCCGCCGCTATCTCCCAGATGCCGGCCAGGTTGATGGCGACCACGGCGGCGCTCGAGAGGACGGTCAGCCAGGTGATCCCTTGCCAGCGCGCTCCCCACACGGCGTCAATATATCGCAGCGCCACGGAGCAGGGCTCGACACGCCAAGCAAGAGGCGGGCCGGGAGGACGCCGGAAGGACCGGGGCCCTGGGATGCGGCCAAAAGGGCCAAGGGGAGCCGCTTGACCCGGAAAGAGAAGGGTAGAACGGAGGCCCCGGACGGGGCCCCCCGATCATGTCGATGATGATCCGGGGACCGGGCGCATAGGCCCTATGCAGTCCCGCCGGTGATCAGGGCATCCCGGGCTTCGCGCCTTGCGGCGCCACGTCCCCCTTGGCCGTCCAGGTGATGGTGAAGCCGTTCTTCCCCTGGTGCGAGAACTTCGTGTCGCCGTTGAAATTGTGGGTCGAGTAGGCGAGCACGAACCCTTCGTTGGAGCTGGAGCCCCAGTATTGCAAGTTCTTGATGACGGCCGGCGACCCCTTGTCGGGGCGCATCGTCGACTGCTTGTCGAGCGTGATCTCCGCCATGCCGCTCGCCATCTTGGCGTGCGACGAGCTCGCGCTGTCCTCCCAGGAGATCGAGTCGTCGCGGGAGCTGATCTTGCTCCACTTCACGTCGAACACCTTGCCGACGACCCTCTCGATCGCCTTGCGCTGCTCCGGGGTCGAGCGCCGGTCGAAGGTCACGACCGTCCAGTCCATCGGCATCCCGGGGCCCGGGTTCTTGTGCCACTCGCCGCCCAGGTCGCCCGACAACCAGACCAGCTGGTCGGACAGATCCACGTCGCCGTAGTGGCTCCCCTTGCGGAACTTGTAGACGTTGTTGAACTGGCACATGTGCGTCGGTTCCGAATGACCGAAATAGCAGGGGCAGAACAGGGAGCAGGAGCAGCCTTCGATCGTGTCCGCGGTCACCTCGAAGGTGGAGGACCGCGGGCTCGCCTTTGCTGTGCCCACGAGCGCCGTCGAGACGACGAGCATCGCCAGAAGAATCCTTTTCATCGAGCCACCTCCCCCTGGGAATGAGACATTGCGACGAGACCCTCGGACGTTGAGGTTTTCTACAACGCGCCGGCCAGACCGGTCAAGCCCCGGCGTTGCGGATGGTCCCTCCGCGGAACGCACGGTCCCTTCGGCGGGACGCGGGGAGAAGGAGCGGTGAAAAAACAAGGGCCGCGTCGCCGCGGCCCTTC
>DASRJX010000222.1:0-4978 GCA_035649235.1 Candidatus Cryosericum sp. | reverse complement strand
CCATCGCTTCGTTGATGATGGCGACGGGCGGTGCTATGGCGTTGTCGCGATCCGTGAAGGCGCGCCCCTTGACGAGGTGCATCCCCAGGGCCCGGAAGTATCCCGGGCTGACGGAGCGGCGGTTGGCGTTCGGCCGCGCGTCGGAGGTCGCCGAGTCCTCGCCGTCGATCGAGTAGTTGCTGGAGGCGTTGCTCCCCGACAGGGGCAGGACGTTGACCAGGCCGGCCGCCTCGACGCCCGGCATCGCCAGCAGGCGCTCCTCGAGCGCCTCGTAGAAGGGGGCGATCCGCTGCGCGTCGGGATACTTCGCTTCGGGAAGGATGAGGCCCGCGACCAGGCGCCCCTCGCTCGCGAAACCCGGGTCGAGGGCCCGGAGCGTCAGGAAGGACCGCATGAGCAGGGAGGCGCCGACGAGGAGCACGAGGGTCAGCGCGATCTCCGCGCTCACCAGGAGGCCCCGCAGCCGCTGCCGGTGCTTCCCCTCGGTGAGGCCGCGCCCGCCGGCCTGGAGCGCGGCCTGGGGCATGGTCTTGCCGAAATGGAGCGCGGGGACGAGGCCGACGAGGAGGCCGCTCAGGATCGTCACCACGGCGGTGAAGCCGAAGACCTTCGCATCGATACCGATGCTGGTGGCGCGCGGCAGCCCGTCCGGGATGAAGCGCGTCAGCAAGTCCACGCCCCACACCGAGAGGAGCAGGCCCAGGGCGCCGCCGGTGAGCGCCAGGACGAGCGCTTCTCCGAGCAGGTGCCCGGCCAGGCGGCTGCGGCTCGCGCCCAGGGCGGCGCGGATCGCGAGATCCCGCTCGCGGGTGGCGGCGCGCGACAGCAACAGCCCGGCGACGTTGGCGCAGGCGATCAGCAGGACGAAGCCGACGGCGCCCAGGAGCATCCGCAGCGCGGGGCGCGCGCCGCCGACCACCTCCTCGTGGAGGGGGGAGAGGCTCACGTAGTGCGGATTCGTGCCGGCCGTGCGCGCGGCGTTGAGCGCCTCCGCGAGCGCGTCCATGCCGGCCTGCGCCTTCTCGAGCGTCAGGCCGGGACGCAGGCGGGCGATGACGTCGATGTAGTGGTGCCCGCGGTTCTCGCGGTCCTTGCCGGTGAACCCGAACGGCACCGCGATGTCGAACCCTTGCAGGAGGGTCGCCCCGGCGGGAAGGACGCCGACGATGGTGACCGGACGGCCGTCGAGGACGATCTCGCGGCCGACGACTCCCCGATCGGCGCCGAACCGCCGCCGCCAGAAGCCGTCGCTCAGGATCGCGACGCCGTCGTGCCCGGACTCCTCTTCGTCCCGGCCGAAGGCGCGGCCGAGCGAAGGCTCAATCCCGAGGAGCGGCAGGAGATCGATCGAGACGAGCGCCATCGAGAGCTGCTCCGGCTCGCCGGTCCCCGTCAGGTTGGCGGGGCGGTTCACAGTGGCGCCGATGGCCGCGAAGACCTCGTTGCGCTCCCTCCAGGTCAGGAATTCCGCGGAGGAGGCGCCGGAGCGGCGCTCGTCGCGCTGCGAGAAGGTCTCGAAGACCTGGACCAGCTCCTCCGGCCGGTCGTAGGCGAGCGGCCGCAGCAGGACCGCGTCGATGACGCTGAACAGGGCGCTGTTGGCGCCGATGCCGATGCCGAGCGTCAGCACGGCGGCGAGGGCGAACGCCGGCGCGCGCAGGAGCGATCGCAGAGAGTGGCGCAGATCGTGCAGTCGGATCATCACGGGCTCCTCTCGAAAAACGTCCTGTGAGTGCCGTTCCCGTGCCGTTCCTGCCGCTCCTACTCGTACCGCAGGGCCGCCATCGGATCGACCCGCGCGGCGCGCCGGGCGGGCAGGTAGCCGGCGAGGAGCGCGACCGCCGTCAAGACGAGCGATCCGGTGACGAACGCCCAAGGGTCCCAGGCGCCGGTCTCGAAGAGCAGGCCGGCCATGAGCCTGGTGACGGCGAGGGCGCCGGCGGTCCCGGCCAGGAGGCCCACGACGAGGAGCACCAGCGTCCGGCGCAACACCAGCCGGTGGACGTCCGCGGCGCTCGCGCCGAGGGCGATGCGCACCCCGATCTCGCGCGTCCTCTGGACGACCGAGTACGACACGATGCCGTACAGCCCGACCGCCGCCAGGACGAGGGCCAGAAACGCGAACGAGGACAGGAGCAGCGCGTTGAAGCGCGGCTGGGCGATGGAGGCCGCCATGGACTGGCTCATGGTGCGGACGTCGCCGATCGCGAGGTCCTTGTCGAGCGTGGCGATCGCCGCGCGCAGGGCCGGGATCAGGCTGGCGCTCCCGGAGCTCCCGGCGCGCACGGTCACGACCATGTCCCCCCAGGAGTTCTGACGGTGCGGCACGTAGAACAGCGGCCGGATCTCGTCCGCCGCGCCGAAGTAGCGCACGTCCCCGACGATGCCCACGATCTCCCGCAGCACGTTCTCGTCGCGCCAGGACTTGGCCCGCCGGCCGAGGGCCTCCTCGCCCGGGAACATCGCCCGGGCGAACGCCTCGTTGACGATGGCGACCGGCAGGGCGCCCTCGACGTCGGCGCGGGTGAAGTCGCGCCCCTTCTTGATCACGGTGCCCGTGGTCCCGAAATACCCGGGCGTCACGATGTTCCACATCGCGTCGACCTCGGGACCGGCGGGTGGCTCGGGACGCCCCTCCGCCAGGAAGGCGCGGCCGAGGTAGAAGCCACCGCCGCCCAGAGGCACGGCGCTGCTGGCGGCCGCGGCCTGGGCACCCGGCACCTCCTGGAGGCGATCGATGAGCGACTCGTAGAAGGCGGCTCTCGCCTCGCCGTTCTGGTAGCGCGCCCAGGGCAGCGTGAGAGAGGCCGTCTCCAGCCGCGCGACGTCGACGCCGGCGTCCACGTGGTGCAGCCGCATGAGGCTCCGGGCCATGAGGCCGGCGCCCGTCAGGAGGACGAGCGACAGCGCCAATTCCACCGCGACCAGCGTGTCGCGGAGGCGCGAGCCGTGGCGCGATCCGGTGCCGCCGCGGCCGCCCGTGTCGATCGCGTGCCCCGGCCGCACGGACGAGATCTGCAGGGCCGGCGCGATCCCGGTCAGGACGGCGGTCAGAAGCGAAGCCAGGCAGCCGAACACCGCGACCGGCAGGTTGAGCCGCGCCTCGGCCAGGCGCGGCACGTCCGCGGGCCCGAGTGCTGTAACGCTCGAGAGGCCCCACACGGCGAGCACGATCCCGACGGCGCCGCCCGCCGCGGCCAGGAGGAGGCTTTCCACCATGAGCTGCCTGACGATCCGGTGTCTCTGGGCGCCGAGCGCCGCGAGCACGGCCAGCTCATGCCGCCGGGCCGAGCCGCGGGCCAGGAGCAGATTGGCGACGTTGACACAGCCGATGAGCAGCACCGACCCGACCGCCGCCAGCAGGATCCAGAGAGCGCGCGACAGGTCCGGGCCGACGATCCACTCGCCGATCGGGACGGCGGTCAGGGAGACTTTGCTCCGGACGGACGGATAGTCCTGCTCGATCCGCTTTGCGAGGGCCTCCAGGCGCGCGCGCGTCGGCTCGAGCGGCTGGTCCATCCGCAGGCGCGCGATGCTGGAGAAGATGAAGTTGTCGCGGCGCGCGAGATCGGGGTCGGGGAGCTTCAGCCGCAGCGGCGTCCAGGCGACGGCCTCGCGCGGCCAGGCGAAGCCTGGCGGCATGACGCCCGCCACCGTGAACGGCAGGCCGGCGAGGCGGACCGTGCGGCCGAGAACGCCGGGGTCGCCGCCGAACGCCGAGCGCCAGAGCGGATCGCTCAGAATGATCGCGCGCTGGGTGTCGGGCACGAACTCCTCCTCCTGGAAGTCGCGGCCGAGGGCCAGCGGCACGCCGAGGACGCGGAAGAAGTCGGGGCTCACCCGCGCGGTCGTGATGCGCACCGGTTCCGCTCCCGGGTTGAGGTCGAGTCCGACCGTCTGGTAGACCGCGACGCCGTCGAAGATCTTTTCCTCCTGCCAGTCCTTGAAATCGGCGTAGGTGACCGACCAGCGGTCCCACGTCGCCAGGTTGACCGAGGCGGGCACGACGACGCGCTCCACACCGGGAAACGGCCAGGGGCGCAGCAGGACCGCCTCCAGGATGCTGAAGATGATCGTGGTCGCGCCGATGCCCAAACCGAGCGTCAGGACGGCGGCGGCGCTGAAGCCGGGGTTGCGCAGGAGCGATCGCAGCGACAGGCGGACGTCGAGGGGCAGGCCGCGCATCGTTATTCGTACCGCAGCGCGATCATGGGATCGACGCGCGTGGCGCGGCGGGCCGGCACGTAGCTCGCGAGGATCGAGACGGCCAGCAGCAGGAGCGCGATGCCGGCGAAGGTGACGGGATCGCTGGCGCCCACGCCGACCAGGAAGGTCGCGATCACCCGGGTCACGGCCAGCGCCGCGACGAGCCCCAGGAGGAGCCCGGCGGCCACCGGCAGGAGCCCCTGGCGGAAGACGAGCGCGAGCACGTCGCGCGCCCGCGCCCCGAGCGCCATCCGGATGCCGAACTCGTGCGTCCTCTGGCTCACGGCGTACGACATGACGCCATAGATGCCGATCGCCGCCAGCGCCAGGGCCAGCAGGCCGAAGATGGCCAGGAGCGACGCCCCCATCCGCGGCAGCCACAGGGTCTGGTCGAGCAGCGTCGCCACCGTCTGCACGTTGGTGAGCGGCAGGTTCGGCTCCAGGGCCTGCACCGTGCGCCGGACCGAATCGAGGAGCGGCGTCGGATCCCCCGACGTCCTGACGTTCAGCGTCATGGTGGTCTCGAACATCTGGTAGAGCGGCACGTAGGCGACCGGGCGCGGGTCCTCCCCCAGGGTGAAGACCTTCGTGTCTTCGACCACGCCGGCAACCTGCCGGAAATCCATGTCGCCGAAGAACTTGAACCGCTTTCCGATCGCGTCCTCGTTGGGCCAGAACTTCTTCGCCATCGCCTCGTTGACGAGGACGATCGCCTGCGCCCCGTCGCGGTCCGACTCGGTCAGGTCGCGGCCGCGGCGGAGCGCGATCCCGG
>DASRJX010000221.1:0-4611 GCA_035649235.1 Candidatus Cryosericum sp. | reverse complement strand
CACGAGCCGGCAGGTTCAACAGGCGCCTGGCGATGTCGGCATGAACGAGACCGGGGGCGCCGGGTCCCGCGGCCCGCAGGATCATCCGATCCCTCAGGAGCGAGCCGAGGATCTCCAAATCGACCTCGCCGATCTCGCCGCTCTTGGCCAGCTCCTCGGCGCGCGCCACGGCCTGGCCGGCGTCGGGCGGCCGCAGGAACGACTCGAGACGGATCAGGAGCGCCTCGCGGCGCTCGCGGAAAGCCTCGAGATCGAGATCGGCTGCTGTGCCGATGCGGCCGCCGGCGAGGGCGGCGCGGAACCTCGCCTCCTCCTCCGCCATCCCGTGCTCGGCCTGCAGGAAGGTGGCGATTGTCCCGGCCGGGATCGACAGGAACGGCACCGCCTGGCAGCGCGAGCGCAGCGTCGGCAGGAGCGCGTGATGGGAGGGCGTCAGCAGCACGAGGATCGCGTGCTCCGGCGGCTCCTCGAGCGTCTTGAGCAGGGCGTTCGCCGCCTCGGCCCCCATGCGATGCGCCTGATCGAGGATCAGCACGCGGCGCAGGCCCTCCGCCGGCCGGCGGTTGACGAAGGCGATCGCGTCGCGCACCCGGTCGATCAGGATGGTCCAGACGGGATTGCGGCAGGCGATCGCCTGGCGCTCCTGCACGTCGATTCCCGAGACGCCCTCTTCGGCGATCTCCCCCTTCCGGAAATCCTCCAGCTTCTCCGGAAGGACCACCCGCACGTCCGGATGCCGCAGCGAGGCGGCGTCGATCCTGCGGCAGGCGTGGCAGGCGCCGCATGGGTCGTCCTCCTTCGCGACGCACAGGAGGGAGCGCGACAACGCCAGGGCGCCGGTCAGCTTCCCGGCGCCTGCCGGCCCGTGGAAGATGAGCGAGGGATGGAAGCGGCCCGTCTCGAAGGCGCGCGACAGGGCGGCGACGGCGCGCGGCTGGCCGGCTAGACCGCGCAGGCGCATGGCCTCAGAGGAGGGGTCCGACCACGGCGAGGACCCGCGCCTGCACCTCGGCGGGCGTGCCCCGCGCGTCGATGACGACGATGCGTTCCTTCGCCCGCCGCGCCAGATCGAGGTATCCGGCCCGGACCCGCTCGTGGAACGCCAGCGTCTCCTGCTCGAAGCGGGTCTCGTCGGGGTCTTTCGTGTGGTCGCGCTCGCGGGCGCGCTCGAGGGCCGTGGCTGCGTCGATGTCGAACAGCAGCGTCCGGTCGGGGCGCAGCGACAGGACCTCGAGGGTGTGCAGGCGCTCGATCAGGTCGAGCGGCAGCCCGCGCCCGTGCCCCTGGTAGGCGCGCGTCGCGTCGGTGAACCGGTCGCACAGCACCAGGCGTCCTTCCTGGATCGCCGGGCGGATCAACTGCTCGATGTGCTGGGCGCGGGCGGCGGCGTACAGCATCAGCTCGCAGGTGGCGCTCATGGCGCTGTGGGCGGGATGCAGCACCACCTTGCGGATCGCGTCGCCGATCGGCGTTCCGCCCGGCTCGCGCGTCAGGAGGTGATCGACGCCCCGCTCCTCGAGGCTCTCCGACAGCATCTGGATCTGGGTCGTCTTGCCCGACCCCTCGATCCCCTCGAACGTGATGAAGCGAAGCAGGGTGGCGACCTCCGGAGGAGGTCGCATCTTAGCACATCGAACTCCGGGCCCCGGGCCGCGCCGGCCGCGGATCCTACGCGCCGCCGCCGGGGCGGAAGAACTCGCGGGCGCGCGCCACGTCGCGGCGCACCTGCTCCACCAGGGCCTGCGCCGACTCGAAGCGCAGCTCCTGGCGCAGGCGCGCCAGGAACGCGATCTCGATGGTTCGTCCGTAGAGATCGGGCGCCGTGTCCAGGAGATGCGTCTCGACCGCGAAGTCCTGATCGGCGAAGGTCGGGCGGGAGCCGATATTGGTGACGCCCTGGTGAGCCGATCCCCCGACGAGCGCCCGCGTGACGTAGACCCCGTCCTGGGGCAGGAGCTCGTTGAGGGGGCGCAGGTTGGCCGTCGGGAAGCCGAGGCCTGCGCCCCGTCCCGCGCCGTGCCCGACCGTGCCTTCGATGGCGAACGGGCGGCCGAGCAGCTCCGCCGCCAGCTCCACCTCGCCCGCCTGGATCGCCCGCCGGATGCGGCTGCTGCTGATGGGGCTGCCGAGAACGCGGACCTCGTCGACCTTGCCGGCCCGCATGCCGAGAGCGGTGCACAGCGTCACGAGGAGATCGGCGTTGCCGGCGCGGCCCCGTCCGAAGTTGAAGTTCGCGCCGACGTAGACCTCCTTCAGGCCCAGTCCGCGCGACAGGTAGTCGTCGACGAACGACTCGGCGCTGACGGCGGCCAGCCGCGCGTCGAACGGCAGCACGAGGACCGCGTCGATCCCCGCCTCCTCGAAACGGTGCAGCTTCTGGCCCGGCGTCAGGATGGTCTTCGGCGCGCGGCCCGGGGCCAGGACCTTGAGCGGGTGGGGATCGAAGGTGATGACGAGGCTCGTGCCGGGGCGCTCCCGGGCGCGCGCGATCACCTGGTCGAGGATCGCCTGATGACCGCGGTGCAGCCCGTCGAAGTTCCCGATGGTCGCGACCGGATCGCGGAGAGACTCCGCGAGATCCCCGATGGCCTGGTGGACCCTCACGCCACCGCCTGCCGGAGGTAGAGCAACAGGCGAAGGGCCAGGTTGGCGTACAGACCTGCCGCCAGGTCGTCGAGCACGATCCCCCAGCCCCCGGGAAGGCGCTCCAGCCGGTCCGCGGGAGGCGGCTTCAGCACGTCCATGATCCGGAAGAGCAGGAACGCCCCGCAGGCGGCCGTCCAGCTGAAGGGGACGCCGATCAACGCCACCATCAGGCCAGCGGCCTCGTCGATGACCACGGGCCCTGGATCCTTGATGCCCAGCGCCCGGGCCGCCGCTCCGGCGGCCCAGATGCCCACCCCCGCCACGAGGGCGGCGGCCGCCGCCTGACCCCAGAGCGGCAGGAACCGCCAGGCCAGGACGGCAGCGGGAAGAGCCGCCAGGGTTCCGACCGTCCCCGGCGCCACCGGCGACCGTCCGGCGCCGAAGAGCGTGGCCAGCGGAACGGCGAGGGCCTGGAGGGACGATCGACGCCCGCTCACGGGCGCGCCGCGGCGCCCTCGCCTTCGGCCGTGCCGACGAGGTCGTGGGGATGGGCCTCGTCGATCCGCACCCGGACGAACTCCCCGGGATAGAGAAGCCGTGGGGCGTCGGTGATGATGACCCGACCGTCGATCTCGGGAGCCTGCCCCTCCGTCCGCCCGGTCAGGAGGAGGTCGCTCTCCTCGTGGGGGCCCTCGACGAGCACCGTAACACTCCGGCCGACGAGGCCGGCGTGGCGGCGCCCGCTCCAGCCTTCCTGGAGCCGCATGAGGCGCGCGCGACGTTCCTCCTTGACTTCCTCCGGGACGTCGTCGGGGAGCGCCGCCGCCGGCGTGCCCTTCTCCTCCGAATAGGTGAAGACGCCGAGGCTCTCGAAGCACGCCTCTTCGGCGAACTGGCAGAGTGTTGCGAACTGCGCCTCGGTCTCGCCGGGGAAGCCGACGATGAAGGTGGTCCTCAGGGCGATGCCCGGCACGGCAGTCCGCAGCGATGCGAGGAGCTTCAGGTGACTGTCGGCGCTCCCGCCGCGACGCATGATCCGCAGCATCTGCGGGTCGGCGTGCTGCAGCGGCAGGTCGAGGTAGCGGGCGATGCGTCGGCCCGTCGCGAGCGCGGCGATGAACTCGGGCGTCACCCGGTTGGGATAGGCGTACAGGACGCGGATCCAGCGCAGGCCGTCGACCGCGTCGAGGGCCGTGAGGAGGGACGCGGCGGTGCTCCCGTCCTTGAGGTCGGTCCCGTAGTCCGTGGTGTCCTGGGCGATCAGGTTCAGCTCGACGACGCCCGAGGCCGCAAGCCTATGGGCCTCCTCCACGATCGAGGCGATCCCCCGCGACCGCTGGAGGCCGCGGAAGGAGGGGATGGCGCAGAACGAGCAGGTGTGGTCGCATCCTTCCGAGATCTTCAGGTAGGCCGAATGGCCGGGCGTCGCGAGGCGGCGCGGCGAGCGCTCGCTGTAGAGGTAGGCGGCCGCGGCGCGGCTGGCCTCGAAGCGCGACCCGGCCTCGAGCGCGCAGGCCTCGGCAATCCGCTCCACGTCGTTGAGCCCCACGAGCGCGTCGATCTCGGGGATGGCCGAGCGCAATTCGTCGTGGTTGGCCTGCACCATGCAGCCCGCGACGACCAGCCGGCGGCAGCGCCCCGTCGTCTTGTGCTGGGCCATCTCGAGGATGGTCTCGACCGACTCTTTGCGCGCGGGCCCGATGAAGGTGCAGGTGTTGACGACGATGACGTCGGCCTCCCCGGGGTTGGACGTCAGGGCGTAGCCGCGCTGTTCGAGGGTGCCGAGCATGACCTCGCTGTCCACGAGGTTCTTGGGGCATCCGAGGCTCACCAGGCCGACTTTGATCATGTGCGGCGCGCGGCCTCAGGGATACAGACGGTTCAGGGTGCGCGGGTAGGGGATCGTCTCGCGCAGGTGGTGGATGCCAGCGACCCAGGCGACGAACCGCTCGACCCCCATCCCGAAGCCGGCGTGCGGCACGGTGCCGTACCGCCGGATGTCGAGGTACCACTGGAAGGCCTCGC
>DASRJX010000220.1:0-11952 GCA_035649235.1 Candidatus Cryosericum sp. | reverse complement strand
CGATGATGTCGTTCGCTGCGTCCTCCCCGCGGCCGTAGATGGCCAGCCAGGAGCTTGGGGCACGCAGGAGCTGGTCCGGGTCCTCCCAGCGATCGGGGAACGCCGGCACCGGCAGGGGCCTGCTGGAACACCCGACGCACTGGCTGGTCCCCTCGGGTGGAAGGAGCGTCCTAAATACGTCGATATCGGCGGGGTCGAACGGCGCGCGGCGCACGGCGAAATGGAGATGGCTGCCGCCCACCGTCGAGGTGAGGGCGATCGCGTCGCCCTGCCCGACGATAGCACCGGTGGTGACTTGCGGATCGACATGGCTGTAGACCGTCAGGACGCGATCGTCGAGTGTGGAGGGATCGCCATCGACATCGTGCTCCAGCACGACCATGCCCCCCCCTTCTCCCGGACTGCGCCCGGTCACCGGCGCCGACGTGCGCGCCGCCACGACGACGCGCCCTGCCGCGCTGGCGCGCACCACTCTGTCGGCCGCGGGCTGCGCATCGAATCCCGCGTGCAGGAAGGCCCGCGGACCCTCGGGGTCGCAGGACGTGGCCGGAGGCTGGTTCGTCACGCAGAATGGGACCCCGTCCTCGTCGAGCGCTTCCACGCCCCACCCGGGGCCCCCTGGCTCCCACGGATCGATGGGAGCGATGAACCGGGCGATGGGATCGAGCTGCGGCATGGGGCCCAGAATGGCCGACATGTACGGCGTCTCCTGGGGGCGTGCGCCACGGCGGCTCTGATGAGCCGTCCGGAGCCCCTCCTGGGGGCCCATGGCGACGTTCAAGCCCGAGGAGAAAAAGGTCAAGGCGATGCCGGCATAAAGCGCGAGGGTGAGGTGCTTTCGCATGGTTCGAGCCTTCCCCACGTTGGATTTGACGTCTATGTACGCCTGGGGGGCTTCCGAGTCAACTTAATTAAGGATGCGGGGTGCGGGGGCCGTGCGGGCGCTCCAAGGCGACCGCACGGGCGGCTCAGAGCATGTTGAGCTGCAGGCGGGCCGCTTCGGTCATCATGTCGGGGCCCCATGGGGGCTCCCAGGTGATTTCGACCTTGGCCTCGGTGACCCCCGGGATGGCGCCTATTCGCGCCTCCACGTCCGGCGGCAGCGAGCCCGCGACCGGGCACATCGGCGAGGTGAGCGTCATGACGATCTTCACCTTGCCCGGCGCGGCCACGTCGATGTCGTAGATGAGCCCCAGCTCGTAGATGTTGACCGGGATCTCGGGGTCGTAGCAGGAGCGGAGCTGCTCGATCACCTTCTCCTCCAGCTCCCGCTCCACCGGATCCGTGTGCAGGTTGGGCCGGCCGTGCGCCGGGCCCTTGAAGTCACTCATTGTCGTCACTCCGTCGTGATCGTGTCATTCCGGTCCTCGAGCGCGGCGCGCAGCGTGTGCCAGGCGAGCGTGGCGCACTTGACCCGGACCGGGTAGTCGCGGACCCCGGCGAACACCACCAGCTTGCCGAGCCGGGGATCGTCAGGGCTCACCTGGTCGCCGGTCAGCAGGCCGTGGAAGACGCGGAACAACGCCTCCGCCTCCTCCCGGGTCCGTCCCTTCACGGCCTCGGTCATCATCGACGCAGACGCCTTGGAGATGGCGCAGCCGTCCCCGACGAACGCCACGTCCCGGACCTGGCCGTCCTGGACGTCCAGATAGACAGTCAGCCGGTCGCCGCAGAGCGGATTGTGTCCCTCGGAGCGGCGCACTTTGCCCTCGAGGGCATGGAAGTTCCGCGGCCGCTGGTTGTGGTCGAGGATGACCTGCTGGTACAGGTCCTGGAACTCGCTCACGATCCGAAGACCTCCCGCACGGACCGGATCCCCTCCTCGAGCGCGTCGATCTCGGCGCGCGTGTTGTAGAAGGAGAGCGAGGCGCGGGCCGTGGCCGGGACCCCCAGCCGATCCATCAGCGGCTGGGCGCAATGGTGCCCGGCCCGGATGGCGACGCCGTGGCCGTCGAGGATGGTGCCGACATCGTGTGGATGGACGCCGTCGACGACGAAGGAGAGGACGCTCACCTTCTCGCGCGCCGTGCCGACGATGCGGACCCCCGGGATGGAGGAGAGCGCCCGGGTGCCATGGTCCAGAAGGTCCTTCTCGTGGGCTTCGATCCCCGGCCAGCCGATCCCTTCGACGTATTCGATCGCGGCGCCGAGCCCGATCGCCCCTGCGATGTCGGGCGTCCCGGCCTCGAACTTGTACGGGATGCGGTTGTAGGTCGTCTTCTCGAAGCTGACCGAGGCGATCATGTCACCGCCACCCTGCCACGGCGGCATCTCCTCCAGGAGCGCGGCCCGCGCGTACAGCGCCCCGATGCCGGTGGGGCCGTACAGCTTGTGGCCGGAGAAGGCGAAGAAGTCGCAGCCGATCGCCCGGACGTCGACCGGCAGGTGCGGGGCGGCCTGGGCGCCGTCCAGCAGGACCGGGACCCCGCGGCCGTGGGCCATCTCCACGATCCGCCGCACCGGGTTCACGGTCCCCAGGGCGTTCGAGACGTGCGGCAGCGCCACGAGACGCGTGCGCGGGTTGAGGAGCTGCTCGAGCGCGTCCAGTCTCAGATCCCCCGCGTCGGTGATCGGCGCGATCTGGAGCCGCGCCCCCTGGCGCTCGCACAGGAGCTGCCAGGGGACGATGTTCGAGTGGTGCTCCATCTCGCTGATGACGATCTCGTCCCCCGCGCGGACGTGCTGAACGCCCCAGGTGTTCGCGACCAGGTTGATCGCCTCGGTCGTGCCCCGCAGGAAGACGATCTCCCGGTCGTCGGCGGCGTTCAGGAACCGGCGCACCGTGGCGCGGCTCTTTTCGTAGGCGGCAGTAGCGCGCTCGCTCAGCTCGTGCAGGCCGCGGTGGACGTTGCTGCTCATGTCCGTGTAGAAGCGGCTCACGGCCTCGATGACCGCCCGCGGCTTCTGGGCCGAGGCGGCGTTGTCGAGGTAGGCGAGCGGCCGCCCGCGCACGGTCTGTCGGAGGATCGGGAAGTCCTCGCGGATGCGGTCCACGTCGAACGGGACCGCCGCCGGCCCGGCCGGCGCCAGGCCGTCCGCGGCCCGGTCGCGCGGCGCGGGGCGGGGGGCGGGTCGCCCGCCAGTCAGGGCGCTCATGAAGCCTCCTTGGCGTGATGGCGCGGCAGCCGCGTGAACAGCAGGCATTCGAGCCCGGCGCGAACCGGCTCGATCCGGATCCGTCCCAGGAGGTCGCTGACGAAGGCCTGGACGAGGAGGTTCCGCGCCGTCTCCGCCCCGAGGCCCCGCGAGCGCAGATAGAACAAGGCGTCCTCCTCGAGCTGCCCGATGGTGGCGGCGTGGCTGCACTTGACGTCGTCGGCCTCGATCTGCAGCGTCGGCTTGCTGTCGGCCAGGGCCTCGTCGGAGAGCAGGAGGTTGCGGTTCACCTGCCGGGCGTCGGACTTCTGCGCGTCCTTGCGGACCACGATGGTGCCGTCGAAGATGCCGCGCGACCGTCCATCCAGCACGCCCTTGTAGAGCTCGCGGCTCGTTCCGTGCGGCCGCGCGTGATCGATGAGGGTGTGGTTGTCGACGTGCTGGTCGCCGTCCAGAACGTACAGCCCGTTGAGGGTGCACTCGGCCCCCTCCCCGTCGAGCACGACGCCGACGTCCTGGCGCACCAGCCGCCCCCCGAGGGCGACCGCCTGCGTCGAGAAGGAGGCGGAGCGCTCGACGCGCGCCTCGATGTCCGACAGGTGGAAGGCGGAGTCCTGCTCGCGCTCCAGTCGGTAATGGTCCACGACCGCGTGGCCGGCGGCCGCCACCTCGGTCACGGCGTTCGTGAAGTAGGGGGCCTTGCCGATGCCGGCGTAGCTCTCCAGCACCGTCGCCTGCGCGCCCTCCCCGACGACGATCAGGTTGCGGGGGTGCGACATCGCCGGGGTCCCGTTCGACATCGAGACGAACAGCGCGTGGATCGGCTCCTGCAGGACGGCGCCCCGCGGCACATGCAGGAACAGTCCGTCGCTCAGGAAGGCGGTGTTCAGGTCGGTCAGCGGGCGCGCGCGGCCGTCGGCCGCGCCACCAAGGTGCGCTTCCACGAGATCGCGATGCTCTCGGATCGCCTGGGCGAGGCTGGTCAGGACGACGCCTTCCGGCTGCTTCGCGATCCGCGACAGATTCGGGGCGTAGCGGCCGTTCAGGAAGACGAGGTGCGTGCAGTCCCAGGGCTCGAAGGTGAGCTGCTCGAAGAGCGACGGGGTCAGCGCCTCGGGCCGCGGGGCTGGAGAGAGATCGAAGCGTGAGCGCACGAGCGGCTGCAGGCTGGTGTAGCGCCAGGCCTCCTCCTTGGTGGTGGGGAAGCCCCGGGCGGCGAAGCGGGCCATCGCCTCCTCGCGCCGGGAGGCCAGCCAGCCGTCTCCGTTCGCCTTGTCCTTCCGGAACCGGGCGAACGCCTCGAGATACGGCTCGATCTCCTCGTGACTTGCCGGCTTCGCGGCCTTCATGTCAGGAGGCCGCGGCCGGCGCCGCGGTGCCGCGCGGGTCGCCCTCGATCCCGGCGTAGCCCTTCTCCTCGAGCCGCAGCGCCAGCTCCCGGCCGCCGGAGGTCACGATCCGCCCCTGCGACAGGACGTGCACCCGGTCCGGAACGATGTAGTTGAGGAGCCGCTGGTAGTGGGTGATGACCATCATCGCCCGCCCGGGTCCGCGCAGGGCGTTGACGCCGCCGGCGACGACGCGCAGGGCGTCGATGTCGAGGCCCGAATCGGTCTCGTCGAGGATCGCCAGCCGGGGTTCGAGCACCGCCATCTGGAAGATCTCGTTGCGCTTCTTCTCGCCGCCCGAGAACCCCTCGTTGACCGCCCGGTTCAGGAGCCCCTGGTCCATCTCGACCAGCTTCATCCGCTCCTTGACCATCGACAGGAACTCCATCGCGTCCAGCTCTTGAAGACCGCGGTGCTTCCGGACGGCGTTGAGCGCCGCCTTGAGCAGGTACATGTTGCTGACGCCGGGAATCTCGACGGGGTACTGGAACGCCAGGAAGATCCCCTCCCGGGCCCTCATCTCGGGATCCCACTCCAGCAGGTTCTTCCCCTCGAACAGCACCTCCCCGCCCGTCACCTCGACGGTCTCCCGGCCGGCCAGAACGTGCGCCAGGGTGCTCTTCCCCGAGCCGTTCGGGCCCATGATGGCGTGCACCTCGCCGGCTTTGACGACCAGGTCGATCCCGTTCAGGATCTGCTTGCCCCCGGCCCGCGCCTTGAGGTTCCTGATCTCCAGCATCAGCCGACGCTCCCTTCCAGGCTCACGCCCAGGAGCTTCTGGGCCTCGACGGCGAACTCCATCGGCAGCTCCCGGAAGACCTCCTTGCAGAACCCGTTGACGATCATGCTCACGGCGTCCTCGGCCGACAGCCCGCGCTGGCGGCAGTAGAAGATCTGGTCCTCGCCGATCTTCGAGGTGGAGGCCTCGTGCTCGAGGCGCGCCGTGCTGTTCTTCACTTCGACGTACGGGAAGGTGTGGGCGCCGCACGTGTCGCTCATCAAGAGGGAATCGCACTGCGAGTAGTTGCGGGCGTTCGTCGCCCCCTTCATGATCTTGACCAGGCCGCGATACGTGTTCTGGCCGTGCCCCGCCGAGATGCCCTTGGAGACGATGGTGCTGCGGGTGTTCTTCCCGATGTGGATCATCTTGGTGCCGGTGTCGGCCTGCTGGTAGTTGTTGGCCAGCGCGACGGAGTAGAACTCCCCCACCGAATCGTCCCCCTGCAGGATGCAGGACGGATACTTCCAGGTGATGGCCGATCCGGTCTCGACCTGGGTCCAGGAGATCTTCGAGCCCTTCCCCGCGCACTTCCCGCGCTTGGTGACGAAGTTGTAGATGCCGCCCTTCCCCTGCTTGTCGCCCGGGTACCAGTTCTGCACGGTCGAGTACTTGATGGTGGCGCGGTCGAACGCCACCAGCTCGACGACGGCGGCGTGCAGCTGGTTGCGGTCGCGCTTCGGCGCTGTGCACCCCTCGAGGTAGGAGACCGAGGCCCCCTCGTCCGCGATGATCAGGGTGCGCTCGAACTGCCCCGTGTCCGCGGCGTTGATGCGGAAATAGGTCGAGAGCTCCATCGGGCAGCGCACGCCCTTCGGCACGAAGACGAACGAGCCGTCGCTGAACACCGCCGAGTTGAGCGTGGCGAAGAAGTTGTCCGTGTACGGCACGACCGAGCCGAGGTACTTCTGGATCAGGTCCGGGTGCTCGCGCACCGCCTCCGAGAAGGAGCAGAAGAGGATCCCCAGCTCGTGGAGCTTGGAGCGGAAGGTCGTCGCCACCGAGACGCTGTCGAAGACGGCGTCGACCGCCACACCCGCCAGCACCTTCTGCTCCTCCAGGGGGATGCCGAGCTTCTCGTAGGTCTTGCGCAGCTCCGGATCGACCTCCTCGAGGCTCTTCGGACCCTCGGCGGCCGATTTGGGGGCGGAATAATAGATGATGTCGTTGTAGTCGATCTTCGGGTAACGGACGTTGGCCCAGGTCGGCTCGATCATCGTGAGCCAGTGCCGGTAGGCCTTCAGGCGCCACTCCAGCATGAAGGCCGGCTCCCCCTTCTTGGAGGAGATGACCCGGACGATCTCCTCGCTGAGGCCCTTGGGAACCGTGTCGCTTTCGATGTCGGTGACGAAGCCGTATTTGTAGTCCTGCTGCGTCAGATCCCGGAGGGTCTTGGTGGAGCTCACGAGCACCTCCTACCCTGAGGGACGGCGGCGGCGGCCCGGCTCCCCAGGACAGCCGTCATATCCTGCTCGGTGCTCAGCAGATCGGACAGCATGGTGCGGCCAAGGACGTCGTCCAGGAGCCCTTCGATCACGCCCCAGAGCGAGCGAATCGAGCAGTCCCCCATGTGGGTGCAGATCGCCTGCTCGCCGGGGAACCGGTTGCAGTAGTCGGTGCCGTAGAGCTTCCCGCCCAGGGCGTGCAGGACCTCGAGCACCGTGATGCCCTCCGCCGGCCGGCTCAGCGAGTAGCCGCCCATCCGGCCGAGCACGCTCGTGACGAGGCCGGCGCGCCGAAGCGACCGGATCAGCTTGGCGACGTAGGCCACGGTCAATCCCTCGTCCCGTGCCACCTGCCCCAGGGTCAGCGGCTCGCGCCGACCCGCTTTCTGGCTGCGCGCCAGCTGAAGCATGCAGCGCAAGCCGTATTCCTCCTGGGCCGAAACCTTCATTCCCGTGTCTCCCGAGTGAACAAAGCCATTCTAGGAAATGTGTACTGACTTGTCAACGATAGTTTAGGTTAGGATGGCGGCCTCGATGGGGAAAACCGTCTCCAGGGCGAACGGGGCTGCACTCTCGGCGAGCCCGTTCCTGCGCGCCTGCCGGCGCGAGCCGCTCCCCTCCCCGCCCGTCTGGCTCATGCGCCAGGCGGGACGCTACATGCGCGAGTACCGCGAGATCCGGGAGCGGACGCCCTTCCTGGCTCTGTGCAAGAACCCCGACTTGGTCGCCGAGGTGACTGTCTTCGCCGCCGAGCGCCTGGGCGTCGACGCCGCCATCATCTTTTCCGACCTGCTGCTCCCGGCCGAGGCGCTCGGCTTCCGGCTCACCTACCCCAAGGGGGAGGGGCCGGCGATCGATCCCCCGCTGCGGACGGCGGCCGGCCTCGGCCGGTTGCGAGACCCTCAGATAGAGGCGGACCTAGGGTACGTCCTGGAGGCGATCCGCCGCACGCGCGCCGCCCTCCCCGGGCACCTGCCGCTGATCGGCTTCGCGGGAGCGCCCTTCACCCTGGCCTCCTACCTCATCGAGGGTGGAGGATCGACGGGCTACCGGCACACCAAGTCGTTCATGTACCGCGACCCCGGCGCCTGGGAGGATCTCATGCGGCGCCTGGTGCGCCTCACGGCCGACTACCTCAACGCCCAGGTGGCGGCCGGGGCGCAGGCGGTGCAGATCTTCGACTCCTGGGTGGGCTGCCTGTCTCCTCTAGACTATCGGGACTTCGTCCTGCCGCACGTGCGTTCCCTGGTCGGTGCGGTGACCCCGGGGACTCCCGTCATCCTCTTCGGCTCTCAGACTGGCTCGCTTCTGAAGCAGATGCGGACCTGTGGCGCAACGGTCATCGGCGTGGACTGGAGGGTCGATCTGCTCGAGGCGTGGGATATCGTCGGAGAGGCCGGCCTGATGGGAAACCTCGATCCGGCCGTCCTGTTCGCCCCCCGCAAGGAGGTGGTTCGGCGGACCCGGGAGCTCCTGGCCCGCGCCTCGTCCCGTCCCGGATGGATCTTCAACCTCGGTCACGGCATCCTGCCGCAGACCCCGGTCGAGAACGTGCTCGCCCTGGTGGAGACCGTGCATGCCTGGGGGGGACCCCGGTGATGCCATCGTTCGATTCAGTGCTGCTGCTCGCCTTCGGGGGTCCGACGCGTCCGGAGGAGATCCGCCCGTTCCTCGACAACGTCCTGAGGGAACGGCCGATCCCGGAGGAGCGCTACGAAGAGGTGGTGCAGCACTACATCGAGGTCGGCGGTTCCTCTCCCCTCAACCGGCTGACGGACGACCTGGCCCGCTCGCTCCGCGACGGGCTCAAGTCCGAAGGCCCCGACCTGCCCGTGTTCGTCGGCATGCGGCACTGGCACCCCTTCGTCTACGACACCCTGGCGCGCATGGACGGCCTCGGGCTGAGTCGCGCCGTCGGGATCATCCTCGCCCCTCATCCCTCCCGGGCGTCCCGCGACAGCTACCTCCGGGTGGTGTCGGAAGCGCGGTCGCGGGTCGGCGAGGGGGCGCCCGACGTCGAGTTCGTGGATCCGTTCTACGACCATCCGCTGTTCATCGAGGCCCTGGCCGCGCGGCTGGAGCGGTCGCTCGACGAGGCGACGACGGCAGGCCGCGACTCTGTTGCCGTCCTGTTCACGGCGCACAGCGTCCCGGTCGCGATGTCCGAGGAGTCGGGCTACGAGAGAAGTCTCGTGCGCACAGCAGAGTCGGTGGCGCGCGTCGCCGGGATCGCGCGCTGGCGCCTGGTCTACCAGAGCCGCAGCGGCTCTCCGTCCGAGCGCTGGCTGGAGCCGGACGTCTGCGAGGCGCTGGGCACGCTCCAGACCGAGGGCGTGAAGGAGGTCGTGGTAGCCCCGATCGGCTTCGTCAGCGATCATGTCGAGGTGCTCTATGATCTCGACATCCAGGCCCAGGCCGCAGCCCGCCAGGCCGGGCTGACGTTCCACCGCGCCCCGACGGCGGGCGGCCACCCTCTCTTCGGACGCCTGCTTCTCACGCTCGTCCGCGATCGGGCGGCGCGCGAGACACCCCGCTGATGGAGCCGGCGCCGCTGCGGGTCGCCGTGGTGGGCTGCGGCATCGCCGGCCTGTCCTGCGGCTTCACCCTGATCGAGCGCGGCCGCGAGCGGCGCCTCCCGGTCGACGTCACGCTGTTCGAGGCGGAGCGACGCGCCGGCGGCGTCATCAGGACCGAGCGGCGCGACGGCTTCGTGATCGAGGGGGGCCCGGACTGCTTCATCACCGACAAGCCGTGGGCCCTGGATCTCTGCCGGCGGCTCGGCCTGGCCGAAGAGCTGGCCAGCACCAATCCCGACTGCCGCCGGTCGTACGTGCTGCGCGGGCGGCGCCTGCTGCCGATCCCGGAGGGGTTCTACCTGATGGCGCCGGCGCGCCTTCTGCCGTTCGCCGCTTCTTCCGTCCTCAGCCCGGCCGGCAGGCTGCGGGCCGGCCTCGATCTCTTTCTGCCGCGCGGACCCGAGGTCCCCGACGAGAGCCTGGCCTCCTTCGTGAGCCGCCGCTTCGGGACGGAGGTCCTGGAGCGGCTGGCGCAGCCGCTTCTGGCCGGTATCTACAACGCGGAGCCGGAGCGGCTCAGCCTGCGCGCGACCATGCCGCGCTTCCTCGAGCTGGAGCGCCAGCACCGCAGCGTCATCGTCGGTCTCCTGCGCGGCCGGCGGCGGCCGGGCGGCGGCACGGCGGGTGTGAGTGGGGCGCGCTATTCCCTGTTCGTCACCCCGCGCCGGGGGATGGAGTCGATCGTCGACCGGCTCCTGCAGGAGATCCCGGGGCCGTCGCTCCGCCTCCAGACCCGCGTCACCGCCTTGCCGGCGGGGCCGTTCGGCGGCGACGACGGCGGGGGATCGAGCGCCGCCTCGGGCGGCCGATGGCGCGTGCGCACCTCGCGCGGCGAGACGTTGCCGTTCCACGCCGTCGTCCTGGCGCTGCGCGCCCCGGAGACGGCGCCGCTCGTGCGCCCGTTCGATCCCGGGCTGGCCGATCTGCTCGCGGGCATCGCCTACGGCGGCTCCACCACCGTCAGTCTCGCCTGGCGGACGTCGGACGTGCCGCGCCCTCTGGCCGGCTTCGGCTTCGTCGTGCCGCGCGCCGAGAAGCGCAAGCTCATCGCCTGCTCCTTCTCGAGCGTCAAGTTCCCGGGCCGCGCCCCCGAAGGGTCGGTGCTGCTGCGCGCCTTCACCTCCGACGCGCTGATCCCCGGAGACGACACGGACCAGGCGATCGCCTGCGTGCGGGAGGAGCTGCGGGAGATCCTCGGCATCGAGGCCGAGCCGCAGATCGCACGGGCCTACTTCCACCCCGGCGCGATGGCGCGGTACGACGTCGGCCACCTCGATCGCGTGGCCGACATCGAGTCGCACCTGGAGCGCCACGCCGGCCTGGCGCTGGCGGGGAACGGCCTGCGCGGCGTCGGCGTCCCCGACTGCGTGCGCAGCGGCGCTATCGCCGCCGAGCGAATCCTGTCGCAGGCGGCGCGTCTCGTGTCATGATCGCCACGATGACGGCAACGGCCCCGAGGAGCCGGTCCCTGCGTCGCTTCGCCCTCGCGATCCTGCTCGCGACCGGCGCGGCCCCGGCGGCGGCGCACGACTTCTGCCTGCTCCCGGAGGCGCCCCGCGCCGAGCCGGGGACGCCGGTCGTGATCGCCATGCACGTGAGCGACGTGTTCCCCGGCGAGGTGGTGCCGTGGCGGACCGGCCGGATCGTCGAGTTCTTCGCCACCGACTCCAGGGGGCGCTGGGACGTCGTCGACCCGGCCATCGAGGGGGACCCGGCGAAGGCCCGCATCGCCCTGCGATCGAAGGGAACGGCGGTCATCGCCTTGAGCACCGACGCCGCGTATATCGAACTGAAGCCGGAGGAGTTCGAGGCCTACCTGAAGCACGAGGGGCACGAAGCGATCCTGGAAGCGCGGCGCAAGTCGGGCCGGTCGGAGACCCCCGGGCGCGAGCGCTACTCGCGCCACGTCAAGACGGTCGTCAACGCCTCCGGCCCGCAGGCCTCGGTGGCGCTAACCCGCGCCGGGCTGCCGCTCGAGATCGTCCCCGAGACCGATCTGGCGCGCCTGCGTCCCGGAAGCCGCCTCGGCGTACGCGTGTTCAGCGGCTCCGACCCGTACGTCGAGGCCCAGATCTGCGCCACCTGGGCCGGGCGTGAGGGCGGGCACGACACCTACGCCTGGTGCGGCAGGACGGACGGCGCAGGGCGGGCCCAGGTGCCGATCGAATCACCAGGCTGGCAGATGATCCGGACCACCCGCATGATCCCGTTGCGCGACGATCCGAAGGCGGACTGGCAGTCTTTCTGGGCCGCCTTCACGTTCGAGGTCGGGCCGGAGGAGACGAAACCATGAAGCTCGCGCTCGGCAGCGACCACGCCGGGTACGTGATGAAGCGCGGCCTCGTCGAATGGCTCCAGAAGGAAGGGCACGAGGTCGAGGATGTGTTCCCGGAGCGCTACGATCCTCAGGACGACTACCCCGACGCGGCAGCCGCCGTGGCGCGCGCGGTCGCCTCGGGGCGGGCGGAGCGCGGCGTCATCATCTGCGGCAGCGGCGTGGGGGCGTCGGTGGCGGCCAACAAGATCAAGGGCGTGCGCGCCGGTCTCTGCCACGACACCTACAGCGCCCACCAGGGAGTCGAGCACGACGACATCAACGTCATCTGCCTGGGCTCGCGCGTCATCGGCGAGGCCACCGCCCAGGAGGTCCTGACCGCCTTCCTGCGCGC
>DASRJX010000219.1:0-5745 GCA_035649235.1 Candidatus Cryosericum sp. | reverse complement strand
ACCGACGGTGAGCCGGCGGACACCATCGGAGATCGCCGGCATCCTGGTGCTGGTCGCCGTCATGTTGTTCGCGACCGTCGAGGCGTTCCGCCTGCTCAACTTCACAGCGCTCGCGGATCTCCTGGCGGAGCTCGTCCAGCTTGGCGGCCAGGTCATCCTCGGCCTGATCGTCCTGGCCATCGGCGCGTACCTCGCGAACCTGGCGGCTGAGCTCATTCGCTCCAGCGACACGCCGAACGCGGGTCTGCTGGCACTGGTGGCGCGGGTCGCGATCCTGGTACTGGCCGGAGCGATGGCGCTGCGCCAGATGGGGATCGCGAATGAGATCGTCAACCTGGCGTTCGGCCTGCTGCTTGGCGCGGTCGCGGTCGCGGCGGCGATCGCCTTCGGCTTCGGCGGGCGCGAGGTCGCCGGACGTGAGCTCGAGCACTGGGTTGAGCAGATGAAGAACCGCTCACGCACTGATCGCGGCAGGCCGTCATCACGCCGGCCAATGGGCGCGACCGCGGGAACGGCTCCTGGCATGGCAGATGGCGCGCCGTCGCCCGGATCACCAGACATGGCCACCGCGGGTCCTAGGCGTCAGCCGCTCACCTAAACGCCATCGGCAAGGTAGTGGCGCACCGCCCGAGGCCAGGAATGCCCGGCCTCGGGCGGTGCGCCGTCTTCGACGCGTCAGAGATAGTTGCCCCTGGAGCCATAGCGCGGGGCATGGACTCTGCGCAACAGAAGGGGTCTTGGAATCGCGTCTACGGAGGACATGGTGACGATCATCGACGAGAGGCCGGTCCATGTGGACGAGACGGACCCGGGTCTCCCTCCTCCAGCCATCCGGCCAGAGGTCCAGGAGGCGCTCCGGCGGCAGATCGCCCAAGCGCTCCAGCCGGTCCTGGCGGACTTGCGGCAGCAGTCTCTGGGGACGGTACGTCAGCAGCTCGACCAGGCCCAGCGGGCGGAGCGGGCGGAGGACCGTCGGCAGGCGTCGCCAGCACCGGAGCCGGGCCGGGCGGAGGAACCGCCGCCGGTGCGGCAGGGCGAGCACGAGTCCGGGGCGACGGAAGGGACCGCCAGGGAGGAAGCGCACGGACCCGCGGACGCCGGGCCGGCCCCGGGGCGGTCGGTCGCCTCGGAGATCGTCGGGCAGGTCCCCGGATTGCTCGAGCAAGGGGGCACGCACTGGCTCCGGTTGCGCCTCGAGGATGGCCGCGACGCCCTGTGCTCGGGGCCCCTGCGTGAAAGCGTCCGCGCGTCGACGGAGCAGGTGCTCCGCCCTCTCATCGGGGTCGGCCTCGAGCTCATCCCGGACGGGGCGACCCGCCGGGGGCTGCAGCGGGACACGGAGCGGGCGCTCGACGGGGTGGTCGAGGATTTCCTGGCGCGTCTCTGCTCGGAATCCGTCCTGACCGAGGTGCAGCGGCACGGCGAGCGGGCCCTCCACGCGCTCGCACGGGGGGACGTCGGCACGACGCTGCGCGAAGTCTGGGAGGCGATCCAGACGCTGCTCCGGGAACTCGTCCCGGCCGTGCTCGGCCAGTGGGAGCGCGTTCTGCACCTCCTGCTCGACCTGTTCCTCAGGGCCGTGCAGGAGATGATCGGGACGATGCTGAAGGAGGGGCTCTCGGCCCTCATGCCCATATCGGCGCAGGAGGTCGGGGAGAAGACCGAGACGGCGACGGAGAGCCTCGAAGACAATCTGACGGAGCTCAAGGACCGCCTGACCGAACGCATCGAGGCCCTCCAGGAGCGCGTGAAGGAGGAGGTGGGCCAGGTCAAGCAGCGCGTGGCGGATGGGCTCCAATCGGCCGTCGAGGGTGGTACGCGCGAGAACTTCGGGCGGCCTCCGACAGGACGACCACCGTCCTTGCGGCCCCCCTCGGGCCGGCCACCGACCGGACGACCACCGTCCTTGCGTCCGCCCTCGGGCCGGCCGCCGTCGATGACGCGGCGAAGTACGTAGCGGAGCTATGGGCGAGGCTCGGCACGCCGGCTGGTTGTTCAGTGCAGTCCTGACGTGCGACGAACGGCCAACCGATCGTCGACCGGTTGTGCGCCGTTCGCGGATGGGCAAGCGGGTGAGAGCGGCCTCGAGGTCGAGCCCTCAGTGGCCTCGACCTGCTCCACGAGGTTGGCAGCCCTCGCCCGCGGCCCCCTCGCCACGATCTGTCCGATCCGCGATGCGCCAGGGGGAGGAGACAGGGGAGGCCGACCAGGGGTGGCTGTTCGACCCACCGTTGGCACAGGCTCGCTAAGCAGCGCGGGAGCCGAGGCGCCAGCACCGCATCGGTCGGGCAACCCTCGTCGGGGCCTTGGCTCGGGGGGCCGCTCCGCGGGGACACGGCGGCGGCGAGCTCCGCGAATCCTGTTCATCACCTTGCGACGGCTGTGCGAAGAGCTGCGCTTGGCGGCATGGTTTGTGCCTATGTCCCACGTGTGTGAGGCGTCACGCCTCGGGAGGTGCACGATGGCCGGGAGCGGCAAGGAGCTCAAGGGTAGTCTAAAGGAAGGCGTCGGCAAGCTAGTCGGCAACGAGAAGTTGGAGGCCAAGGGCCACGCCGAGAAAGTCCAGGGCCGGACCCGCCGCCGGGCCGGGGCGTTGCCAAAGGAAGTGAAAGGCACAGCGAAGCAGGCCGCCGGCAAACTGACCGGCGACATCGACCTAGAGTTCGAGGGGAAGGCCGAGGCGAAGGCCGGGCGGGCGCAGAGCCGCTAAGCGCGCGGGCCGCCCGGCAGGCGGCCTCAGAGCACTGCCGGCCGCGTCGCTGGGGGCGACCGTCGCCACCCGGGATCGACCCGGCCCGCGACGGTCGCCGCCGTGGCGCGTACCTGCACATCGTGGACGCCACAAGTTGGGCGGTCTGGGCCGCCGAGGGTCCGGTGCCGGTCGATACCGAGAGCTGGACGCTGGTGCTGTGGCTCGCGCAGGAGCGTGGGCTGCGCTGGCACACGACCATCGGCGATGGCGGCGCCGCGATCGAGGCGGCCGTGCGGGCGGTCGATCCGACCGGCCACCACCGGCGTGACGTCTGGCACGTCCTGCACGTCTGTGCCCAGGTCCAGGGTCGGCTCGATCGTCAGGTCGCTCAGGTGGAGGCGCAGACCGCGAGCGTCCAGCGGCAAGCGGCCCGGATCGCCGCCGGCCAGCGCCCGCTGGGACGGAACCCACGGACGGATCTGGTCGCCCACCGTGCGGTGTGTATCCAGGCCACCGCCGATGCACTCCGCTTCCTGACGACGACCCTGCACCACCTCCTGGAGGTCGTCGTGCTGACGCCGGACGGCCTGCTTGACATGGCAGGACGGGAGCGCGAGATGACCACCCTGCTCGCGCTGCTGGACGAGCTTACCGCGCCCTCCTCGTCGTCTGGCACCACCACCGCGCCTTTGCTCGCGGCCCTCATGCCGGCACCAGCCCCCTCCACCTCAGTGGCATCACCGACGCCCACTGATCGGGGCCGTACGAACTTCCCCCAAAAGTAGCGGGTTATCTGAAGACCGAGAAAGCGTCAAGCGGTAGGCGAGGGGTCTCCATGATGAGGAAAGCCTCATGACACCCTTCCTCTTGGGCGCAATAATGGTAGGTGCCGGGAGTTCGCCCAGACTGACCGGGAGGCCCGACCATGGATGCCCACGGCCTAGCGCCGCAAGGACGTGCTGCTCACGTGTAGAGCATCACAGGCAGTGGGCGTCGTTCGAGCGGCCTTACGAGTAGGAGGACGACGAGAGCGTGCCGTCATGATGTGGTCCGACGTGCGGCAGGCAGGCGCGTCGAGGAACGGCGACGGAGCCGCGGAGGCGGCGTAGAGGAGGCAGGATGGCCGTCGAGCAGGTGCGACCAACGCGGCAGTCGGACGACGAAGAACATCCCCGAAGGCCGGCGAGATCGCGACGGTCTCGCGCGGACGATCGCGCACCTGACACGAGCAGCGACCGGGAAGAGTCCGCCCCGGCAGGGCAAGACCTCCGTCAGACGCTTCAGGAGCAGATCGGCCAGGCCATCCAGCCCGTCCTCGACGGGTTGCAGCACCAGCTCGCCGAGGCCATGCGTCAACAGATGGAGCAGGGGCTTCACCCGACCCGAGAGGCGATCGAGGGCGAGGTCGACGAGGCATCGCAGCCGCTCCCTCGCCAGGACCAGGACCGGGTGGAACAGGCGCCGCCGCAGCCGCGACTCGAGGGACGGCCCGGGGATGCGGGGGGACAGGCCGAGGCAACCGAGCAGTCGGGCGGCGACCAGGACGGAACGCAACCGCGGCCGCCGGGGATCCTTGGAAGGGCCGGCGCGGCCTTGAAAGGGGTGGGTGGGACCGGGCAGCAGGTCGGAGACCAGGCGGCAGCGCTGTCGCCACTCGGGGCGGCGTCCATGGCCGTCGGCGCGGCCTTGAAAGAGACGGTCACCCGGCTGGTCAACACGCTGCGTGAGCTGCTGCAGACGGTGCGCGGGCTGCTCCAAACTGCGGTGGCATTGCTGAGGCTGATCCTGGCCGCGCTCCGAGAAGGCCTCATGGCGCCGGTCCGTCTGCTCGGCCAGGGGATCGGCGCCGTCGTGCGCAAGATTGTGGCGGCATTGCTGAGGCTAATCCTGGCCGCGCTCCGAGACGCCCTCATGGCGGCGGTCCGTTCGATCGGCCAGCGGCTCGACGCCGGGCAAAACGATCGATCAGCACGTGACGCATAACCAGCATTTCTGGAGGTGGTGTCACACAGACGCAAAGATCAAGGTACGTGGCCGGCGCCTTTTGCGACTCTTGCGTGACGAACGCGCGCCGTCCTAGTGATGGTCCTGTCGCCGCGGGCTCGTCGTGCGGCCAACAGACGAGTGCGCTGGTGACCGAAGACGTAGCCGCGAATGCGGCGCATGGCGGCGATCGCGAGATCGCCATTCGAGCAGGAGGCATGATGGCCACCGAGCAAGCGCGACCGAGGCGACAAGCTGAGGACGAAGAGCAGTCGCGGGGACAGGGACGAGAACGGCAGGGCCAGCATAACGGCCAGGAGCGCCGGTCCCGGGGCGATGACCGCGAGCGGGGCAACCAGGGGAACGGGCGCGATCGACAGTCCGACGATCGGGGGCAGGGCCGGGGAGCGCGGCAGGAGGAACAGTCGGAAGCCCGTGGCCGCGCGTCCGGGGACACTGACGACGGCGGCGAGTCCGCGTCGGCGGACCAGGACCAGGTCGAGCAGACGCTGCAAACAGATCAGACACCTCTCGGCTCCGCCTCGACGGCCCTCGGGGCAGCCCTGAAAGAGACCCTTACCCGTCTCGTCAATACGCTCCGAGAGTTGTTGCAGACGGTCAAAGGGCTTCTCCAAACGGTCGTGGCCTTGCTCAGGCTGGTCCTTGTCGCGCTCCGGGAAGGCACGATGGCGGCGCTGAGTCCGATCGGACACGGGATCGGCGGCGTCGTCGGCAAGCTCACCGGAGCCGCGACTGCGTAAACCCGGCCGTGGCGCCTGGCCCCTGCTGGTCGGCGCCACCTCATCGCGCGCCGGGGCCCCGCATTCGGTTTCGACTAGCCCGGATTATTCATCTGGGGGGTGAAACCCGGGGCGAGGCGGGAAGAAAGAGAAGCACCGACCGGTTGTGGGAGTTGACGGAACCCACAGCAGGACGGTGCTTCGATGTGTGAGTGTGCCACAGCGGTGGGGTCGGGCGTCGGCTTCCGGTTCTGGCAGGACGACGTCAATCTGGGGGTGCAGTTCGACGGCGGGCAGCTGACCAGTGATGGGGGGCTGCCCTGGCTGGTG
>DASRJX010000218.1:0-9016 GCA_035649235.1 Candidatus Cryosericum sp. | reverse complement strand
TACTACGCGCCCGGAGTCGGGCTCATCCTGGAGGTGAGCGGGCACGGCGAGCGCAACGAGCTGGTGGAGTTCACCATCCCGTGACGCTGCCCGCGGCTCCTGTTCAGCCGCATGACGACAACACCTCCTGTGGCAGGCACGCAGCGGTCGACGGCGGGCGCGGCAGGAGGGCGCTCGTCAGCCCGTAGGAGCCCTCCGACACGGCGTTGCGCGGCACGACGTAGTAGTAGCGGTCGCCGGGCCCGGGGGTGAAGGTCCACGACGTGGCCCCGCCGGCCCTGCAGGTGACGGGAGCGTGCGTGGTGAACGGCGCCCCCAGCGTTCCCTCGTAAACCGCTGGGACGAGGCCTGTGTCGCCAAGGTGGCGTCCGTCTGCGGCTACGGGTGCATGTGAACCGACCGCCTCCACCGTCGCGTTCTGTCATCTTGACGTAGACCAATAAATATGGTCATATGAACAACTATGTTGGTCTCACGGTCGTCACCCTTCGGCAGCCAGACGAGGACTCTCGTCTTACTGGCGCTCAGTCTTCTCGAGGAGAGCTTCCCGAGGGAACTCGCCCGACTGCTGGAAGTCCCTCTGAACGGCGTTCAGCAAGCTCTTCGAGGCCTTGAGATTGACAGCCTGGTCGCGGCCCGGTCAGCGGGAAGGACGCGTCTCTACAGGCTGAACCCCCTGTACTTCGCGCGCGCCGAGCTTGAGGGCTACCTCAAGCGCCTCGTCGGCGTCGAAGAGGCGCTCGTGGCGCGCACGGCGCAGCTGAGAAAGCGGCCCCGACGCACTGGCAAGCGACTTTGAGCCTCACCGGCGCGTCCACTCTTGCAGAGGTCGCCGCGGCCGTCGCGAAGGCACTGGATCGCTCGGGAATACGTGCTGTCCTGACGGGTGGAGCGTGCGCCGCGCTCTACAGCCGGGGAGCGTACCAGTCATCCGACCTCGATTTCGTGCTGCAGTCGGCGGTGAAGACCAGGGACCTCGATGCGGCCATGAAATCCGTCGGGTTCCGCCGAGTCGGCAACCATTACGAACATCCCAGAACTTCCTTCTTTGTGGAGTTCCCGGCGGGTCCGCTTGGGATCGGCGCCGATCTCGAAGTTCGACCGGTCGTCTACAAGATTGGAAGAACCCGCGTCAGGGCTCTTTCCGCGACCGATGCCTGCCGTGACCGCCTTGCAGCCTTTTACCACTGGAACGATCGCCAGAGCTTGAGCACCGCAGTTCAAATCGCCCGTCATCGCCGAGTCGACCTGAAGGCGGTACGGGCCTGGAGCAGGCGAGAGGGCGAGCTCGATGGGTTCGCTCAGTTTCTCGAATCTCTCGAACGAACTCCACGCCGAAGTCCTCGAGCGGAGAAGGCACGCAGCCCCTTCCAGCGGCGGTCACGCGAAACTTGAATCGCGCCGCGAGCGGCCTGTCCGTGAAACCGGCCGATTCAGGTGAGCAGCTTGAAGGCGTGCCTCCAGTCGTTGCGCACGAATCCCGGAATGCACCAGAGCATGCACAGCGGCTCGATCGCACGGGCCGCCTCGGCCTTGCCCATGTCGGCGGTCTCCCAGCCGAACTGCTCGAGAACGCCGGTCACGATCTTCTTCGCCGCATCGTCGTTCCCGCAGATGAACATGGTCGGCCTGCCCGACTTGAACTGCGGATTCACCATGCAGGCGTTGCCGACCGAGTTGAACGCCTTCACGAACCGCGCGCGGGCGAATTCCCTCTGGAGACGCTCCATGAGGGAGTCGTCGAGAGTCGTGAAGTACCGGAGCACGCCGTTCACCGGCGGCGCATCCGCGATCGGATTCGTCGCGTCGATGACCGGCTTGTCCGCCAGGTTGGCCGCACCGGCGGCTTGCAGCGCCTCCAGGGCGACGGTGCCCTTGACGGCCAGGACCACCAGATCCGCGAACTTCGCGGCCTCGGAGACCGTGCCCACGCGGCCGGGCCGGTTCCGGGCCGTCCATTCCGCCAGCCCGGCCGGCGTCCGCGTGCCGATCATCACCTCGTGCCCGTGCTTCAGGAATCCGCCGGCCAGCGTCTTCCCCACATCTCCCGTTCCGATGACTCCGACTTTCATCGTAGCCTCCTCATCATCAGGGGTGGATGGAGGATAGACCACCGCTGGAGGAAGGACCAGGACGCCTCGAATCCTGCGGGCCGCGAGGCGCGCGTCGATTACAATGGGCGCCTCGGAGGGTCCTCACGATGCTCAAATTCATGCTGCCGGCGTTCGCCGGGCTCGTTGCGGCGTTCGGCGCCGCTCATGCGCCGGCCACGGAGGGATCGCAGGTGAAAGACAACGGTCTCCTGGCCGACTGGAGCGGCTCGTACGGAGGGGTGCCGGCATTCGATCGGATGCGTCTCGAAGATCTGAAGCCGGCGCTCGAGGCGGCGATGGCGGAGAACCTGAAGGAGCTCGAAGCGATAGCCGCGAACCCCGATCCGCCGACCTTCGCCAACACCATCGTGCCGATGGAGCGCGCCGGGCGGCGGATCAGCCGGGTGTTGGTCTACTGGAACCTCTGGGGCGGGAACCTGTCGACGCCGGAGTTCCGCGCCGTCCAGACGGAGATGGCGCCGCGGCTGGCCGAGTTCCGCTCGAAGATCACGCAGAACGCCCCCCTGTTCGCGCGCATCAAGGCGGTGAGCGAAGGCCGCGCCAAGGCCGGCCTGCGGCCGGACGAGCAGCGCCTCGTGGTGCTGACCTACGACCGGTTCGCTCGCGACGGCGCGGCGCTGACCGGCGCGGCCCGGGAACGGCACGCCGCGATCAACAGCAAGCTCGCCGAGCTGCAGACCCGCTTCGCGAACAACGTCCTCGCCGACGAGGAAGGGTTCGTCACCTGGCTGACCAGGGATCAGCTCGGCGGATTGCCGGAGTCCCTCGTGAAGTCGGCCGCTGCCGCCGCCGAGGAGAAGGGCCGGAAGGGGGAGTTCGCCATCACGAACACCCGCTCCTCGGTGGATCCGTTCCTGACCTTCTCCACCGACCGCGGCCTGCGCGAGAAGGTCTGGCGGACCTACTACGCCCGCGGCGACAACGGCGACGAGCACGACAACAACGCCGTGATCGCCGAGATCCTGAGCCTGCGCCACGAGCGGGCCCACCTGCTCGGGTACCCGAACTACGCGACCTGGCAGCTCGAGAACAAGATGGCCAAGACACCGGATCGGGCCCTGGGCCTGATGCAGGCGGTCTGGCCCAAAGCGCTCGCGAGGGTCAAGGAGGAAGTGGCCGACATGCAGGCGATCGCCGACAAGGAGGGCGCCGGCATCAAGATCGCCGCCTGGGACTATCGTTACTACTCAGAGAAGGTCCGCCACGCGCGCTACGACCTGGACTCCGACGAGGTGAAGCAGTACCTGCAGCTCGAGCGGCTGCGCGAGGCGATGTTCTACGTGGCCGGCGAGCTGTTCGGCTTCGCCTTCAAACCCATCCCCGAGGGAAAGGTCCCCGTCTTCCACCCGGACGTCAGGGTGTGGGAAGTGACGTCCCGCACCGGCGGCGGCCTGGTCGGCTTGTGGTATCTCGATCCGTACGCTCGCGCGGGCAAGCGCTCGGGCGCGTGGGCCGCGACCTATCGCGATCACGAGACGTTCGACGGCCCCCGGACCGTGCTCGGGTCGAACAACTCCAACTTCATCAAGGGAGCGGCCGGCGAGCCGGTGCTCATCTCGTGGACCGACGCGGAAACCCTGTTCCACGAGTTCGGCCACGCCCTGCACTACCTGTCGTCGAGCGTCGCCTATCCCACGCTCAACGGCGGCGTGCGCGACTACACCGAATTCCAGTCCCAGCTCCTCGAGCACTGGCTCCTGACCGACAAGGTCGTCGACCGCTTCCTCGTGCACGTCAAGACCGGCAAGCCGATGCCGAAGGAGCTGGTCGCCAAGCTAAGAAAGGCGGCCACGTTCAACAAGGGGTTCGAGACGACCGAGTACCTCGCCTCGGCGCTCCTCGACATGAAGTACCACATGATCGATCCGGCAGGCCTCGATCCCAGAGCCTTCGAGAAGGCCGCTCTCGCCGAGCTGAAGATGCCGGAGGAGATCGTCATGCGGCACCGCAGCACCCAGTTCACGCACGTGTTCTCGGGCGAAGGGTACGCCGCCGGATATTACGGGTACCTGTGGGCCGACGTCCTCACCGCGGACGCGGCGGAGGCGTTCCAGGAGGCCCCCGGCGGCTTTTACGACAAGGCGCTCGCGAAGAAGCTCGTCGATCACCTGTTCGCGGTGCGCAACGCCGTCGATCCCGCGGAGGCGTACCGTGCCTTCCGGGGCCGTGACGCGCGCATCGAGGCCCTGATGCGCGACCGCGGCTTCCCGGCGGCCCGCTGATCGTGTCCGGACCCGAGCCTGGCGCCGCCCGTCGCCCGAATCTAAGGAGGGAACGACAATGAACCCCACGGTCTCTCGAACCATCCTCGGTCTGCTCCTTCTCGCCGCCATCGGCGTGGTGACCGGCGGAGCGGCCCAGCCGCCCGGAACGTCCGGGTCCGGCGCCGCCCCGTCGCCAGTGGTCGACGTGCCGGTGCATTGTCTCCAGGAGAAAAACCACGGCCGATGCGTGACCTGCTGCCAGGAGGCGACCGACGCGTCGGCCATGATTTGCTCCCGCTTCTGCAAGAACGTCGTGCCGCCGCCGGCAGGTCCGGAGCCGGAGCCCTAGGAGCCTGTCCCGCGCGATCGGAATCCCGTGCCGGGAATGGATGGGAGCGACTAGTTCGCGCCGAGGTCTCCCGAGGCAGCCGGGCTGGTCTGACGTTCGGCGCTCCTAGAGACGTCCTGTGCCGCGGAGCGAGAGGGCAGGCGTGACCGCCGGTCCCTCACTTGGCGGGGATGAGCTTTTTCTTCTTGAGCGCCCCGACCGAGTCGTGCGCGAGGTACTGCGAGAGGTACGTCGTGTCGTCTTCGAGCTTCTTGTTGTAGATTTTCTCCCACGCGGGGGCGGCAAAGGGACGGGCGAAGAACCGCGCGCGGAGCTGCACCTTGCGGACGATCGTCTGCGTTCCGCCTAGAGGCACGCTGCCGCCGACGAACATGCCGAACCCTCCGCCGCCGTAGCCCCCGACGCCGACGCTGAGCGTGGCGGAGGAGGTCTTGACGGATTCCTGCACGCCGAGAACGACGTACCCGAGAACCCCATCGACGCCCAGGCTCTCGACCTTCTTCCTTACGGCGTCCTCCGAGACGAAATCGGCCTCGGTCATGACGTCCGAGCCGAGGATCACCTCGACGCCCCTCTTCTTCAGCTCGTCCCGGGCCTGTCCCTCGAGGTACTTCCGCTTGGAGTCCTGCTGGATCTTCGCAACCACCAGGACCTTGCGCGCCGGAGCGGGGCCCTCGCCCGCGGCGCCCTCCGCCGCCGCGCCCGCGGTCGGCGCGACTGCTACGGCGGTCAAGAGAAGCGCGACTGCGAGCCGGATGAGCGTGCGCGGCCTGCCTTTCATTGGACCCCTCCTTCGCGGGGTCATGCTAGAGGGTGCAGGAGGCCCGCGTCAACGGCGCAGCGAGGACGGCCCGGTCGCCTGCTTCCGGCCTGTCCCTTGTGACGGAGGTGGAAAGCGGCTAGATTGAGGATCAATCGGGGCCGGGGCCCCGGAGCGACGAGATGGAGTCCCAGGGAGAGATCACCGAGCAGCTGCTGGCCATCCGCGCCGGCGACAGGGAGGCCCTCAACCAGCTCATGCCGCTGGTCTACGAGCGGCTGAGGGCGATGGCGCATGCACGCCTGGCAGGCCGCGATCCGGGCGCCTCGCTCGAGACGACGGGACTCGTGCACGAGGCGTACCTGAGGCTCGTCGACCAGTCGCGGGCCGAATGGCGCGACCGGTCGCACTTCTTCGCGGTGGCCGCCACGGCGATGAGGCAGATCGTCGTCGACCGGGCGCGGCGCCGGGGGGCCGCCAAGCGCGGCGGAGCCGTGCGCCCCGATCTGCTGGACGAGAACGACGCCGGGGCCGCGGCCCGGACCGAGGAAATCCTGGCCGTCGACGAGGCGCTGACCCAGCTCGGCGCGCTCAACGAGCGGCTGGTCAAGATGGTCGAGCTGCGCTTCTTCGCGGGGCTGTCGATCGCGGACACCGCCGAGGTGCTGGGGATCGACCCGCGCACCATCAACCGCGACTGGCGCATGGCGCGCGCCCTCCTGTTCCGCGCTCTCTCGGCGACCGACGGCGCCTGACGCGGCTCCCGGTCACCGACCTCCCGCGGGCGTCGCCTCGTTCGCCCGGGCCTTCGCGACGATCGCCTCGAAGCGCGGATCGCCGCGCAGCGATTTCAGGCCCGCGTCGGTCGCCATCCGGTCCCCGTGCGCCCACCCCTTGTCGACCGCCTGCGCCAGCCAGGACAGGGCCTCCCGCCGGTCACCGCGCAGCGCCGCCGTGCAGCCCAGATCGTAGAGGATTCCCAGGGTGTCCGAGTCCTTCTCGCCGAGAAGACGGCGGCTTCGCTCCAGCGCCTGGCGCTGCAGCGCTCCGGCCTCGGCGTAGCGCCCCAAGGCCACGTCGACTCTCGCCAGGTTGCTCATGGCGGACACGGTCTCCGGGTTATCGTCGCCGGCGACGCGGTGGCGCCGGGCGAGGAGGTCGCGCAGGATCGACTCCGCCTCGGCGTGGCGCCCCTGCGCCTCGAAGAGCATCGCATAGTCGTTGGTCGCGTTCAGGGTCAGCGGATGATCCTCCCCGAGGACGGCGCGCATCCGCGCGAGCCCGTCGTGGAACAGCGCTTCGGCCTCCGCATAGCGCTTCTCCTTCGTGCAGACGTTGGCGAGCTCGAGCATGACGCCGAGCGTGCTCAGGTGGTCCTCGCCGAGGAGCCGGCGCAGCCCCGCGAGCGCCTGCCGCAGCAGCGGCTCGGCGTCGGCGGGACGGCCCGCGATCGAGTAGGAGCCGGCCAGGGCCTTCATGGCCATGAGCGTGCCTCGGTCGTCGTCCCCGAGCGCCCGGCGCCGCCCCTCGAGGACCCGGAGCCGGATCGCCTGCTCCTCGGCGAAGCGCCCCTGGACGCGATAACACCAGGCCAGCCCCTCGAGGGGGTTGAGCGTGGCCGGGCTGTCCTCCCCGTCGACGCGCCTGCGGATCTCGTACTCGCGCTGGTAGAGGGCTTCCGACTCCGCGAACTGTCGCCGGTGGATCCGGATCAGGGCGAGGTCGTCCATCGCGTCGAGCGTCTCGCGGTTGTCCTCGCCCAGGAGGCGTCGCCGCGCCTCGTAGGACTCCTGGATCAGCCGGGCGGCCTCGGCATGGAACCCCAGCCCCAGGTAGGCCGATCCCATCGTGTGCATCAGGCGGGCGCGGACCTCCGGCTCGTCGGCCAGTTCCTTCTCGATTCTCGCCGTCCCTTCGTCCAGGAGGTCTCTGACCTTGATCTCGCGCCCTTTCGCCGCGTTCGGGTGGGACATCTGGAAGAGGCCCGACATGAAGTCCGACACGCGCCGGGCGGTCGTGGCCTCGCGGTTGGCGCGGTCGCGCTCGTCGGCGATGCGGCGGGCCTGAACGGCTGCGAACGCCGCGAAGCCGACGAGCAGGATCAGGATGATCCCCGCGGCGGCGAACGGGACCTTGTGCCGCAGGACCAGCAGGCGGAACTGGTAGGCGGCGCTCGGAGGGCGGGCGAGGATCGGCTGCCCCACGACGTAGCGCCCGAGGTCCTCGTCGAAGGCCGCCACCGACTGGTAACGGTGCCCCGGATCTTTCTCGAGCGCCTTCCGGGCGATCACCGCGAGGTCGTGATCGAACCGGAGACGCCCGCCCGCGGCGGCGCGCAGGGGGCGCGGCGCCTGCTCGCAGATGATTCGCGCGGCCGCCGGCAGGTCGGCCCCCGCGACGTCGTAGGGGAGGACCCCGGTGAGCATGCGATACAGGAGGACGCCGAGCGAGTAGACGTCGGTGCGGACGTCGATCTCGTCCCGCCGGCCGCGGACCTGCTCCGGGCTCATGTAAGGCAATGTTCCCCGGATGCTTCCGAGAGCCGTGACCGCCGTCGCCGGGCCGGCGTCCGGATCGGCGATGCGCGCCAGGCCGAAATCGAGGATCTTCACGTCGGGGGCGGCGTCGGCGGTGTCGAGACTCCCTGACGATCCCGGTCCCGTGCCGGTGCGCGGCTCCGGCTCCGGCTGGACGATGATGTTCGACGGCTTCAAGTCGCGGTGGATGACCCCTCGCTGGTGGGCGTAGGCGACTGCCGCGGCGATCTTCCGGAACAGAGCCAGACGGCGGCGGAGCGCCTCCCGCGTCTCGGGCGGGCCTTCCTCCTCGAGGTACCGGCTCAGGGTGCGCCCCTGCACCAGCTCCATGGCGAAGTAGTGCTCGCCGTCCTCGGTCGAGCCTGACTCGTACACGGCGGCGATCGAGGGGTGCTTGAGGCGTGCCAGGCTGTCGCTCTCGCGCTGGAACATCCGCACCGCGATCGGGTCGACGTGCCGCCCGCCCAGGATCACCTTGAGGGCGACGGTGCGCCGTGGCCGCTGCTGCTCCGCCTCGTACACGACGCCCATGCCGCCGCGGCCGATCTCGCGCACCACCCGGTAAGGGCCGATCGTCCTGCCGGCCATCGCGACGCCTGCGCCCGCCCCCGGCCCTGCGGCGGCCGCGTCCGGTGCTGCGGGCAGCCCGGAGAGATCGACCGGGGCGTCGAGGAAGGAGCCCGCCTCGGCGTCGGCCCTCAGGAGCGCCTCGATCTCAGCCCGCAGCGCCGGATCGCCCGCGCAGGCGTGATCGAGGAGCGCTGCGCGCTCCCGCGGTCCGAGATCGAGCGCCTGCTCGAGGATGGGGGCGATCCTGGCCCAGCGTCCGGAGTCCGGGAGACGGGTCATCGGCGATAGGAGCCGCATGTTACGCCCGACGAGGTCGGGTGCGTCAACCGCCTCCACGCCTGTCGGGCATTTTCTCGTGTCGCAGGTCCCCCGGCGATTGCGTTAAGGAAAGCAGGGAGCTCGATTGTCCTGGGGAGGGTCACATGGACCACGCCGCATCGAAACCGGCCGCAATGGCCATGCTCGCAATCCTGTTGTCCGCC
>DASRJX010000217.1:0-4631 GCA_035649235.1 Candidatus Cryosericum sp. | reverse complement strand
TCCCGCCGGCGGACGCCGACGCGTTGCCGTTCCCGCCCGCGAGGCGATAGACCGTCGCCCCGTCGTCTTTCTTCTTCTTGCGGTCTTTCTTCTTGTCGGTGTCCTGGTCGGCGTTCGGGTCGACGCTCTCCGGATCCGGCTTCGGGGGCTCGAGCGTCTCCGAACCCGGCGACCCCGCGGCCTCCGGCGCCGCCGCTCCCGCATCGGCCGGCGCCGGGTCCGGCTTCTTCCCTTCCGTGGGCGCCGGTTCCGCGGCATCCGCGTGGTCCGAATCCGCCTTCGCCGCCTGCGACTTCTTGGAATGCGACTTTCCGGAGTGCGACTTTTTGGAGTGCGGCTTTCCGGAGTCCGGCTGGGCGGCGTCCGGCGCCGTGTCCGCGGCGAACAGAGAACCGAACAGCCCCGGCTTGCGCTCGTTGAGATCCTTGGGGGGCTTGAACTTCAGCGCCGCGTTCGGGATGCGGAGCACGTCCTCCCGGTTGACGACGAGGATGGAGAGATTGGCCGTCATGCCGGGCCGCAGATCGCCTTCGTTCTTGATGCGGACGATCACGGGATAGGTGACGACGTTCTGGTCGGTCCTCGGCGCGCTGCGCACCTGGGCCACCTCACCCTTGAACTCCTTGCCGGGGAAGGCGTCGACCGAGAAGGTCACCTTCTGCCCTACGGCCACTTGTCCGATGTCGGCTTCGACGACACTGGCCTCGATCTGCATCAGATTCGGATCCTCCGCGATGTCGAACAGGGGGACGGCCGCGGCCCCCGAATCGGGCGACACCGACTGCCCCACCTCGACGTTCCGGGCGAGGACGATGCCGTCGATCGGCGCGCGGATGGTGCTCTGCTCGGCGGCCATCTGCGACTTGCGACTGGAGGCCTCCGCGACCTTCAGATCGCCGTGGACCTGCTTCTCCGCTCCGATGACCTTGTCGTAGTCGGCGGCGGAGATCAGCCCCGCCTCCTTGCTGGCCACGGCGTACTTGGTGTTCCGGCGGGCGAGGTCGAGGGCGGCGCGGGCCTTCTCCACTCCGAGTCGGGCGACCTGAAGGTCGGCGACGAGGGACGCGTCGTCGAGCTTCGCCAGCACCTGGCCCGCCTGGACCTTGGCGCCGAAGTCCACCAGGACCTGAGACACGGTCCCGGAGACGGGGCTCATGACCTTGGCGCTCACGAGGGGCGTGAGCGTGCCGCTGGTTGCGACGGCGAGGGCCATGTCCCCCCGCTTGACCTCCTCCCACTCGAAGCGGGGCGCCGATGCTCCGCCCGTGGCCTGGGAGAGGATCCACAACAGCGCCCCGCCCAGGAGCGTGACCACCGCGAGCATGCGGGCTCGCCGGAGAAACGCGCCCAGCCGCCCGCGCGGCCGCTCCGGGCGCGGCGCCACCGAACGAGAGGGCTCGGGCCGCGGGGGCTCGGGGACGGACCGCTCCGGGCGGGGCGGCTCCCCGCGCGGAGGTTCCGGACGCTGTGGCTCCGGACGCTTGGGATCCGGACGCGCCGGCTCGGAGCGTGCCCACCACGTGCCCCGGGAAGCCGGCCTGCCTTTCGCCGGCTTGGACTGGCCGACGATCTCGGCGATGGAAACGGTGTCCCGTAGACGATTCAGGAGTTTCGACATGGATCACCTCATGGGAGAACCAGCGCGGTCAGGGGCGCGGCGCCGGCCACGGGCTCGGCCAGGCGCCCCTCGTCGATCCGCAGAACCATGCGGCAATGCTTCAGCATGCTCGGCCGGTGAGTGATGATGAACGCGGTCCGGCCCCGCATCAGGCGCTCCATCGCGTCCACGATGGCCGCCTCAGTGGCCGCATCCACGGAGCTGGTCGGCTCGTCGAGGATCAGGAGGGGGGCGTCCTTGAGGAACGCGCGGGCCAGCGAGATGCGCTGGCGCTCGCCTCCGGACAGCTTCATGCCGCGCTCGCCGACGAGGGTCTCGTAGCCGCCGGGGAGGCGCAGGATGAAATCGTGGGCGTTGGCCGCCCTCGCCGCCGCGACGATCGCCTCGCCCGAGGCGTCGGGGCGCGCGTAGGCGATGTTCTCGGCGATGCTGGTCGAGAACAGCACGGGCTCCTGGATGACGATGCCGAATTGATCGCGCAGGTCAAAGAGGCGGTAGTCGCGGAGGTCGACCCCGTCGAGCAGGATCGCGCCCTGCGCCGGATCGTAGAAGCGCGTGAGCAGGTTCACCAGCGTCGTCTTGCCGGCTCCCGTGGCGCCGGCGATGCCGACGCAGGTGCCCGCGGGCACAGTGAACGAAAGGTCGTGGAGGACGCGCCGACCGGCGTCGTAGCCGAAGGCGACCTGGCGGAACTCGACGTCGCCGCGCGCCCGCGATAGCGGCAGGGCCTGCGGCCGCTCGGGCACGTCGGGCGCCTCGTCCAGGAGCGCGAACGCCCGCTCGGCGCCGACCAGGTGGCTCTGGAGGCCTCCCATCTTCTTGCCCATCGTCTTCAGCGGGCCGTAGAGCTGCGTGACGTAGCCCATGACCAGCAGGAGCTCCCCCAGAGTCAACGCGCCGTTCTGGACCTCGCGCGTCCCGATGTAGAGCGCCGCCGCGGCGCCGGTGGCGGTCAGGACGACGACCAGCAGGCCGAACACGCCCTCGCTGAGCGCCATCCGGATCTTGGCCCTCATGCCCTCGCGGGACTGCGCGACGAAGCGGCGTTCCTCCCTCTCCTCCTGACGGAAGGCCTTGACGACCCGCGCCGCGCTCAGGGCCTCGTTGACGACCCCCAGCGTCGAGTTTTCTATCCTGCGGACCTCGCGGGCCTGTCGACGGAGATGAGTGCGATAGTGGCGGACGACGAGGAACAGGGCCGGCGTGATCGCCAGTGCCACAACCGCCAGCCGGAGGTTCAACTGGACGACCACCCAGACCATGGAGACGAGCGTCAGCGTCGAGGCCAGCAGGGGGAGGATGCCTTCGACCGCGATGCTCGGGATCGCGGTCGCGTCGTACTGGATGCGGTAGGTGGAGTCGGCGGTGCCGCGGGTGTCGTGGTAGGAGAGCGACAGGCGCTGGACGTGCTGGAAGAGCGCGGCACGAAAATCGCGCAGCAGGCCCTGGCTGGTGTATGTGCTCAGCACGGTGCCGGCGAATTCCCGGAGCTGGGACAGGAAGGCCACGGCGAGCACGAGGCCGACGGCGAACGCCAGGACCACGGGTCCCGATCGCCCCAGCCCGGCGGGCAGAAGGACGTCGAGGAACCCGGGGAGCGGACGGCCGCCCAGCACGCAGTCCACCACGATCTTCAGCGGCACCGGCGTCAGCAGGGCGAGGGGAGGTGACAGCAGGCTCAGAAGCAGCAGGCCGGAGAGGTGCCAGCGATAGGGACGCACCTGCCGGAGGAACGCCCCGATCGGGAGCCGGGCCTCAGCGCGGCGCATCGGTTTCCCCTTCGCACTCCTCCTGCAGGCCCCTGACGGCGGCGAGGAAGGCCGCCGTCGAGCCGCCGCACTCGCGGATCGTCCGGAGCGCGAGGAGGAGCGTCACGATCCCGAGCACGGAGGCGGCGAGCCAGCGCGCGTCGAAGCCGGCGCCCAGGGTCAGGGCCGAGAACAGCCCGATCAGGACGAGCGACTGGATCGAGACCCGGGGCCAGCAGCGGACTCTGAGGAGCTGCCGCCCGTCGCCGTGGAACTCGACGGCGAGAGACAGGCGGGCCGATCCGGACATGCCGGGTCTCACCTGGAGGTCCCAGCAGTCGAAGTCGCTGCCCCGCTCCGGGACATGGCCGCCCTGTCTCAGGCGCGTCTCCAGGGACAAGAGCCGCGACTCAGGCGAATCGCAGCGCGGGCTCCAGATGTCGGCCACCCAGGACCGCGGCGCCACGGTGCCGCCCGCGCTGCCTCCGCGCCGCAGCGCGAGTCCCTGGCGCAGGCGTCCCCACAGGCGCGCCGGTGGCTGGACGAGATGCAGGAAGGTGGTGAGCACGGAGCGCTCGAGCCGCTGCCACCGCGAGAGGCCGGGCGCGGGCGTGGACGAGCACGCGACGCACCGGGCGGCCTGCGCCACGGGGGCGGCCAGCGCGACGCACAGCAGCGACAGGTTGATCCGCAGCGGCTCCCAGACGGCGCTCAGGCCGGACAGGAGCGCCAGCACCGAGAGCACCACGTACCACTCGGGCATGAACGGCAGCCAGGCGAGGAGCCGGGGCGTCTCCTGGTACAGCCTCTGATAGGGCGCCAAACCCCAGACGCCGTGGTAGACGCGCCCGCGCTGCGAGTGCGTGAACAGGGAGGAGCCGTCGTACAGGCGACCCGCCCAGGTGGGGTGCCCCGGGCTGTACTTGTCGGGCCACTTCCTCTCCAGCATCGCCTCCGCCCGGCCGTATCCGAGCTGCTGGCGGAGGTAGCCACGCACCGTGTTCCGGCGGTGGTGCCAGACGACGGCGGCGGGGCTGAATCCGAGGGTCCAGCCTCGCTGCTGCAGGCGCCAGCAGACGTCGACGTCGTCGCCGGCGGCGCGGAATTGCGTGTCGAACCCGCCGATCGCCCGCAGGCGGCTGCGGTGGAACGCCATGTTGCACCCCGGGATGTGCTCGGCGACCCGGTCGGAGAGGAGGACGTGGCTCGGCCCACCGGGCGAGTGCGCCACGCAGTCCGCGACCAGGCCGTCGCCGGGCGGCGGG
>DASRJX010000216.1:0-21292 GCA_035649235.1 Candidatus Cryosericum sp. | reverse complement strand
CTCGTAGCGATTCTGGACGTCGGCGAGGCTCTTGAACTCCAGCCGGGTGTCGCTGTCCATCCACACGATCGACGAGTCCGCCAGCTCGATCTCAGCCAGACCTCCGGTCGTGGCGGCGCGGTCTCCAGCAACGACAGGGCTGTTGACGAGCCCCTCCACGACCTCGCCTTCCGAGACTTGCTCGATGGTCAGAGCCCCATCGACGTACCGGACCCGCGCGTAGGTGGTGCCGTTCTCGTCATCCGCCAGGACCGGCCCGCAAACGGCCGCGAGGACGGCGAACGGGAGGAGCTGACGGGCCCATCGTCGCCAACTATTCCGGTCGTGAGATTGAGGGTTCATGACACCGACCCAGCCTTTCCGAACTGTCGATCTCGCTGCTCGCGCCGGGACCAGGAAGCCAATTCTATGCCACCCCCTAACCGGTTTCAGTCTCGTGATCTACCGCTAAAACCGGGTGGGAGTACAGGGGTTAGGTCGTCGACTATCCGCCGATGTCCTGCCGGAAGGCAGGAGCGTCCCCGAAGACGCGGCGACGTCTCGCCCGGGGGACAGCCGGCTGGCTTGTCCTTGTTGGGGTTGTGGACAGCGGCTTATACTTCCACCATGCACCGCATCGCCTGGGCGGCCTTGGTCCTGTGCCTGACGGCGCCCGATCTGGCGGTTTCCGCCTCCCCTGCAGCAGGGGGTCCAGCGGCCTCCGGGGCGGCGGAGAAGGGGGCCGAATCACGGCCCAAGCTCAAACTGCGCCTGATTGCTGAGCCCCAGGTGGGGTTCGTTCCCGTGACCACGATGCTCACGGGAACCCTGACCGGCGTCGCTCCCGACGACCCGAACTTCTGCCACCCCGCAGTGACCTGGATCAGGGTCAGTCCCGGCCAACTGGAGGAGAACGCCTCACGCTACCACCAGGACACGGCCTGCCGCCACCCGGAAAGCGAGGCGCAGGCGACCACGACCTTCACACGGTCCTTCGAGCTGTATCGAACAGGCTCCTATCTCCTCAAGCTCGTGGTGGAAGGCAAGGACCACCGCAGGGTTGAATCGGCGTACGTGCAAGTCCAGGTGCTGCGCGTGCAATAGCCGGCGCTCAGGGCTGCTGGTCCGGAGGCGGCGCCGGCTCATCCTCCTCCGGCTTGCCCCCCAGCAGATCGACGAGTCGTCCGCGCAGCTTCTCCTTCACTTGTTCCCGCTTCTGGCGGTCGAGCTGTCTCATCTGCGCGCGCGTGTCGAGACTGATCTTGGGCGCCGCGAGTCCGCCCTGCGCCAGCAGATGCAGGACGAGATTGCCCTCGGAATCAGTCAGGGAGCGCAGTTGAGAGGTCTTCTCGACCATGCCGCGGGTGGCCTCCTGGGAGAACCGGGCGGCCAGCGACAGGTCGAGAGCCGCGTCCAGACCGACCCAGCCGACGCCACTCAGGTCGAGATCCGCCGAGTCGAGGGTGAGGTCCGAGGTCTGCGCCCGGCGCGAGCCGATGGCGAAACTGCCTCGGAGCGATTCGAACGGCGTCTCGTTCTTGCCGATTCCCTTGCCGCCAGCCATCTCCAGCAGGGACGCGAGCTGTTTGAGGATGCTGAAGGACGTGAGGGCGCCCCGGGCAATCTCCAGGTTCGCGGTTCCGCGGGCCGAGCTGACGATGGCGTCGAGGTCTGCGCCGGAGGCGTCGAGGCCCAGACGACCGCCGAGACTGCCCCGAAGCAGATCTTTGAGTCCCGGGTCGTAGGCCGCCGCCAGGGCGTTCACGTCGACCCGCTCGAGGGACCCGTCGACCCTGTAGCCGGGAGCCGGCCGTGAGAGATCCAGGCTGCACGACCCCGTCAGGCGACCCCCGTAGAGCTTCGCGTGCAGGTCGCTCAGCGACAGGACGGCGGAGCGGAGCGTGACCGAGGCGCGCACGTCACTCAGATCGAACGTCTCGAAGCGCAGCGCGCCGACGGCCAGCGTGCCGTTGGCGGAGACTTGGACCAGCCCGGCTCCCGGTTCTCCGGCCCGGGCACGCGCTGTGGCGGGAGCGGCTGGCGCCGCGGCCGCGAAAGTCCGGGTCAGTTCGTTGACATCGAGGCGCGGGGCTTCCAGCTTGAATCCGATCCGGGGTCGCAGGAAGTCCTGCACCCTCAGGTTGCCGCGCAGCACCGAGGAACCGAAGGTCGCCGTGAATCCATCCCAGTCAGCCTGCTGGCCGCTGATCCGGAGCCGCCCTCCGATGCGCTCGATCGGCCGCGTCATCGTCGCATCGCGATAGCTCAGGTCGTCGAGCGCCAGGTTGCCCTCGAAGGCGATGGCCTCCATCTGGTCGAGCGGGACCCTCGCCGTCCCGTCGACCGTGACGCCGCCCCCGAGCTTCAGGCCGTCGGGGCGTGCCACCCCCAGCCAGGGGAGCAGGGTCGCGAGGTCCGCTGTCTCGAGGCGCGAGGCCGGGATCGTCAGGTCCAGGCTTTGCGCGCCGCTCTCCGCGTGGAGACGGGCCGTGGCGCGGAGCGTGCTCTTGCCGAGGCCAACCGACAGATCCATGCGGGAGGCCCCTCCAGGGCCGACATCGTGGAGGACGGCGTCGACCGGGTCGACGCGCACCTCCGTACGGGAACCCGCGAGGACGGCGTCGTCGTAAATCAGGACCCTGCCGCCCCGGACGACGGCCTGAGCCACCGCGAAGCTCATGCCGCCCGAGGCCGGGCGGCCGCCGGCGGGCTTATGTCCCGCGGCCGCGCGCAGCGCCGCCGCGCGCTCCAGCACGTCGTCGTAGTTCCACCGTCCCTGTCTATCGCGGATGAGCGTCAGCGTCGGCCGATCGATGACGACCGTGCCGAATTCCAGACGGCCTCTCAGCAGCGGCATGAGCCGGAGGCGGATCGACACGCGCTCGATTCGCAGCGCCTCCCGATCCGGGTAGCGTGGGCCTTCGGAGACGGTAAGCGGTCCCGCGGACAGGGCGGGCGTCGGGAGGATCCGGAGGGCAATCGTCCCGAGTGCGGCGCTCCGCCCGGTAGCCTTCTGAATCTGCCCGGCGATCAACGGGCCGATCGCCTTCGGCTCGAAGAGCAGCGGGAGCAGAAGCGCCGCCAGGACCAGCAGCGCCACCAAGGCTCCCAGTCCCCCCAGCAGCCATCGCACCCCGCGCGGCATCGTCATGATCAGGAGACCTTCACCTTGCGATCCGGCGCCTTGTCGAGATAGGCGCGAGCCAGCCTGCGGGCGCGCGAGAAGCCGACGAACGACGGCCAGCGCGCGATCCGCAGAGCATGCCGGATCTCATCCAGCCGCGCCCGCGCCGCCTCCTCCCCCCGCTGGACACACTCGACGAAGGCGGAGAAGTCGGCCCAGTGCACCTGCCGCACGTCCGGCTCGATCAAGACATCGGCCAGGCGGCATTGCATCCCGCGCAGCGCCTCCGCCCGGATTCCCGCGGCGCGGACCATAATGTTGAGCCCGCTACCGGCGACAGTGAGATCCGCAAGCTCCTTCGACACGTCGACCGCGATGACGAGGTCGGCCCCCGCGTGGAGCGCCGGGATGACCGGCACCTGAGCCACCCAGCCGCCGTCGATCAGGACGCGACCGTCGATGGCCACCGGCGGCAGGAGCCCGGGAACGGCGCTGCTCGCACTGACGGCCCGACGCAGGCGGCCCGTCCGGATCAACACCTCCTGCCCCTGGAGGATGTCGGCCGCCACCGCGCAGAACGGGATGCCGGTCTGTTCGATCGCGACGTCGTCCAGGAGGGCGTTGATGTTGTGCTCGAAGTACTCGGCCGAGACCCACGAGGTCTTCGCCATGGAGAAGGAATAGAAGATCCCCTTCTTGAGAAGGGTCACGACGCGCCGCATGACCCCGCGGCGCGCTTCCCGGCTCTCCTTGAGGAAGTCGAAGCGCGCCCGCTTGAATTCCCGGCTGAAGATGAAGTCCTGGAACCGGCGTTCCGTGGCTCCGGCGCTTCGCGTGGTGGCGTAGACGCCGCCGATGAGGGCACCGACGCTGGTGCCCACGATCAGGTCGATCGGAATCCGGTTCTGCTCGAGGACCTTGAGGACCCCGATGTGGGCCAGACCCCGGGCGGCTCCTCCGCCCAAGGCGACGCCCACCTTGCACCTGTGTCGCATCCGCGACCACCGTCCCTGGGCCGCCCGACCCGACGACACGGCCCCGCCAGCCAATATAGCCGGGATCGCGACGGCTGCCACTCAACCTCCCGCCGAGGCGTGCTGGCAGCCGCGTCGCAGAGGGCAGTCGGGGCACCGTGGCTTCCGGGGCCGGCAGACCTCTCTTCCGAGCGTTATCAAATTGACATGGCCGGTCAGGCAACGGGAAGGCGGAACGACAGCCGCCAGCCGCCGGTGCGTCTCCTCGCGGCTGGCGGACGCCCGGACCCAACCGAGACGGCGCGCGATCCGGTGGATGTGCGTGTCGACGGGAAAGGCGGCATGACCGCAGGAGAAGAGCAGCACGCAGGCGGCCGTCTTCTCCCCCACGCCCCGGAAGCGGCGCAGCCAGTCCGCGGCCTCCGCCGCGGGCAGGCGCCGCAGGAACGCGAGATCGAGGGCGCCGCGTTCGGCCGCGATGCCGTGCAGCACCTCCTGGATCGCCCTCGCCTTGGTGCGCGCCAGTCCGCCGGGACGGATCGCCTTCTCGATCGCGCCCCGTTGGGCCCGGGCGACCGCCTCCCAGGTCGGAAAGCGGTTCCTCAGGGAATCGTAGGCGCGGTCCCGGTTGAGGTCGTTCGTGTTCTGCGACAGGATGGTGAGGACGAGCTCGTCCAGAGGCGGGAGCCGGCGGCCGAGTCGGGGCCGCCCGTACCGCTTCTCCAGCGCGTCCAGCGCGCGCGCCACGCGCGTCCTGTCGGGCATCCGCCCGGTTCCGCCCGGGCGATTTCGCTGCGCCCGGCGATGCGCAAGATTCATCGTCGCTCCACGACCCCGGTCCGATTCTACCTGTGACAGCCGGCTCCGATCCGTCCTGCAAGGGACTTCCTCGGAGGCCCGCGGACCGCGATGCGTCCCCCAGCGACGAGCGTCCGATCGCTCTCACCCCACGATCGGTGGCCCCGGACGCCTCGCGCCCCCGGAGCGTCCGGACGCCTGTGCTAGAATTCCGCGTCGGGACGAGTCCATGCGTCAAACCGCCGTGAGAGCCACCGGCCGCGCGCGGCCAGCGGCGGCGTTCATCTTCGGGGCGGTTCTTCTGGCCTGCTGCGGTGAACGGGGCGGCGCGATGACGGAGTCAGAGGGCGCCGGGGCCGATCCCTTCAGCTCGGCCCGCCGGCAGATGGTCCGGGAGCAGATCGAGGCGCGGGGGGTGCGCGACCCACACGTACTCGAAGCCATGCGGCAGGTCCCGCGGCACCTCTTCGTGCCGCCGGGGCTCCGGGCGCGAGCCCACGAGGACAATCCGCTGCCGATCGGCGAAGGGCAGACGATCTCGCAGCCCTATATCGTCGCCTTCATGAGCGAGGCGGCGCTGCTCCGGACCGGCGATCGGATCCTGGAAGTCGGAACGGGGTCCGGATACCAGGCGGCCGTCCTGTCGTCGATGGGGGTGCGCGTGTTCAGCATCGAAATCCTCCCGATCCTGGCCGAGACGGCGCGCCGCAACCTGGAGGCTGCCGGATTCGGGGAGGTTTCGGTGCGCACGGGCGACGGCTACCGAGGCTGGGCCGAGGAGGCTCCATTCGACGCGATCCTGGTCACCGCGGCGCCGGACCAGGTTCCCGAACCGCTCCTCGAGCAGCTCAAGCTGGGCGGCCGGATCGTGATCCCGCTCGGCACGGGGAACCAGGAGTTGATCCGGATGACGCGCACGGAGCACGGTTTCGACCGCGAGTCGCTGCTCCCCGTACGGTTCGTGCCCATGACCGGCGAGGCCCGCCAGCCGCGCCATTGACCCGAAGGTCCGCCACTCGAACCATTCCATCACCGGGGGACGCATGGCCAAGGTGATCACACCGCGAAGCGAAGACTACTCACGCTGGTATACGGACGTCATCATCCAGTCCCAGATGGCGGACTACTCCCCGGTCAAGGGATGCATGGTGATCCGTCCGCTCGGCTACGCGGTCTGGGAAGGAATCCAGCGCGAGCTCGACGCCCGCTTCCGCGAGACAGGTCACCAGAACGCCTACTTCCCCCTGTTCATCCCGGAGTCGTTCATGCACCGCGAGGCCGAGCACGTCGAGGGCTTCGCGCCCGAGTGCGCGGTCGTCACCCACGGCGGCGGCAAGAAGCTCGAGGAGCCGCTCGTCGTCCGCCCGACCTCCGAGACGATCATCTACGAGATGTACGCCCGGTGGATCCGCTCGTATCGCGACCTGCCCGTCCTGATCAACCAGTGGGCCAACGTGGTGCGCTGGGAGATGCGCACGCGGCTGTTCCTGCGGACCACCGAGTTCCTCTGGCAGGAGGGTCACACCGCCCACGCCACCGAGCAGGAGGCGGAGGAGGAGGTCCTTCGCATCCTGGAGATCTACCGCGCCTTCGCCGAGGAGCGCATGGCGATCCCGGTCTACACCGGACGCAAGACGGCGAGCGAGAAGTTCGCCGGGGCCTTGCGCACCTACTGCATCGAGGCCCTGATGCAGGACGGCAAGGCGCTCCAGGGAGGGACCTCGCACAATCTCGGCCAGAACTTCTCCCGGGCGTTCGACGTCAAGTACCAGACGGCGGCGGGCGGCTGGGAGCACTGCTGGCAGACCTCGTGGGGAGTCTCGACCCGCCTCATCGGAGCGCTGGTGATGGCGCACGGCGACGACAACGGCGTGAACTTCCCGCCCGCGCTCGCCCCCATCCAGGTGGTCCTCGTGCCGATCTGGAAGAGCGACGACCAGAAAGCGCGCATTGCCGAGGTGGCACAGAAGGCGGCGGCGGAGCTGTCGCGGTCCTTCCGCGTCAAGGCGGATCTGCGCGACGAGATCTCGCCCGGTTGGAAATACAACGAGTGGGAGCTGAAGGGTGTGCCGCTGCGCCTGGAGATCGGCCCTCGCGATCTCGAGGCCTCGCAGTTCACCGCCGTGCGCCGCCTCGACCGCCGCAAGAGTTCCGTGCCGTTCGGCGATCTCCCGGCCCAGGTCGGGACCCTGTTGACGTCGATCCAGAGCGACATGCTGGAGAGGTGCCGCGCGTTCCTCCGCGAGAGCACGCGCCCGGCGCGGGACTACGCGGAGTTCCGGGAGGAGATCGAGGCCCGGGGCGGTTTCTACCGCGCCCACTGGTGCGGCGACCCGGCCTGCGAACAGAGGATCAAGGAGGAGACGAAGGCGACGATCCGCTGCGTGCCGCTCGACGGGAACCGGGAGGAGGGGACGTGCCTGGTGTGCGGGCGACCGTCGCACGAATGGGTCTATCTCGCGCGAGCCTACTGATCGCGGGTGTCGCTGCGGGACTTCTGGCGCCGCCTTGCGCCGCCGCCTCTCCCGGGGAGACGAAGGCCCAGGAGCCCCCTGCCGGCGCCGAGGCCGCCGTCGCGCCGGCGGGCCCGGTGACGGTCCGCTTCCTGGCACCGGCATCCCCGGCGCTCCTGCAGGGTCCCACCCGGATCACTCTGGAAGCGTCCGCGGAAGCCCCGGCGCGCATCGTCAGCATCTCGCTCTACGTCGACGGCCAGCTCCTGGCCGTGCTCGAGAAGCCCCCCTACACGCTGACGTGGGACGCGGGCCGCGGCGCCGCCGGACGCAAGCTGCGGGCCGTGGCCCTCGACTCCGAGGGGCGCACCGGGGAGGCGGTCCTGCTCGCGCGCGTGGTCCGGATCGGCCAGTACGAAGAGGTGCGGCTGGTCAACGTCTACGTCACCGTGCGTGACGGAAAGGGGCGCCCGGCGCTCGATCTCGGCCGCGACGCCTTCACGCTGACGGAGGACGGGGTCCGGCAGACGATCAGCCACTTCAGCGCCGCGCGCGTGCCGCTGACGCTCGCGCTGCTCATCGACGCCAGCGCCAGCATGCGGCTCGGAGGGAAGATCGACCTGGCGCGCCGCGGCGCCGAGCAGCTCGTGGACGACATCGATCCCGGCGACCGCGTCCTGGTCCTGCCGTTCGACGACACGCTGCACGTCGACCCCGAGCCAACCGCCGATCGAGGCCGGATCAAGGGTCGGATTCGGACCATCGAGCCGGCGGGCGGGACCGCCCTGTACGACGCGGTGTACGGCGCCGCCGATCGGCTCCAGGGCCTGGAGGGGCGGCGGGCCATCGTGCTCCTGTCGGACGGGAGGGATCAGGCGCTCTCGGAGAACGAGCCCGGCAGCCTGCATCTCTTCGAGGAGGCGCTCGAGCACGCCCACCGGTCCGAGGCGGCCGTCTATTCCATCGGGCTGGGCCGGCACCTCGAGAATGAGCTCGACCTGCGCCGCACCCGCAGCCTACGGGACATCCTGGAGACCCTGGCCCGTCAGACCGGCGGCCGGGCCTATTTCCCCGAGCGCGCCGGCCAGCTCTCCGACGTGTACCGGCAGATTGCTTCGGATCTCCGGCAGCAGTACGCCCTCGCCTACACATCGACGAATCCGGCGCACGACGGGCGATGGCGAGCGATCGCCGTGACGGTCGCGGATCCCCGTCTGACCGTCGAGGCGCGCGCCGGCTACTACGGGCCCGGGCTGGGCCTGCCCTGAGCGGCCGGCACAGCGGCGGTAGGGCCTCCCCGCCGGATCAGCATCAGATTGCGCGTGTAGACGAACAGGCCGACGGCCTGTCCCAGCGTGAAGACCAGATCGTGTCGGTACCACAAGGCGTAGACGAACAGCATGGCCCCGCCCAGCAGGCTGAAGTACCAGAAGGCGATCGGCACGGTGCTGCTGCCTCTCTTCTCGGAGGCCAGCCACTGCACCACGAAGCGCAGGGTGAAGAAGAGCTGGCCCAGGAGACCGAAGGCGACCCACACATCGACGTGCAGCAGGCGTTCAAGCGTCATCCGCCACCTCGTAGCGCAGCCTCCGTTTCTTCATCCATCGGACCGCCAGGAGATCAAGGAAGGAAGGGACCAGCCGATTCGAGATGCCGTATTTCGACCGGCCGTGCGCCCGCGGCCGGTGGCCCACAGGCAGCTCGCGCACTCGGAATCCCTCCATCTTCAGCAGCGTGGGCAGGAACCGATGCATGCCGTCGTAGAGCACCAGCCGCGACAGGGCCTCCCTGCGGTACGCCTTCAGCGAGCAGCCGGTGTCGCTGATCGTCTCGTCGCTGAGCCGGTTGCGCACGCAGTTCGCCACCCGGGACGAGACGCGTCGCACGAAGCTGTCCCTCCGGACCTGTCGCACTCCGACGATCGCATCCCACCCCGCCAGCTCGCGTAGCAGCCGCGGGATGTCGACCGGATCGTTCTGCAGATCGGCGTCCAGGGTCACGATCACGTCGCCTCGGGCCCTGCGGAACCCCGCATCCATGGCGGCCGTCTGGCCCGCGTTCCGTGCGAAGCGGACGACGCGCAAGGCCGGATAGACGTCCCGCAGCCGCCGCAGGGCCTCGTCGCTCCCATCGGTGCTGCCGTCATCGATCATCAGAACCTCATACGAGACCTCGAGGCCTGAGAGGCTGGCGGCGATCTCGCGCAGGAGCGGTTCGAGATTGTCGCGTTCGTTGAAGACGGGAATGACGATCGACAAGTCGACCGCGGGCCGCGCAGGACTCACGTCAGTTGAAGATCCAGAAGCGCCGCAGAAAGCTCATGCGACGATGCCGCCGCCGCTCCGCCGAGGTGAGAAGATCGGGGACGAGCTGCGACTTCCACTTGAGCACGGCCGCCCGGTCGACGCGGCGCAGGACAGGGAACACCACCCGCGCCGCGAGGCTCCCTCGCTCGAAGCAGAAACTGGCGTTGAAGTCGATGATGGTCGGGACTCCGTCGGAGGAGACCAGGATGTTGTCGCGCTTGCGAAGATCGAGGTGCGCCACGCCGCGCTCGTGGATCCGATCGACGAGCGCCACGAGGCGTTCGATCATGGGGAGGATCTCCTCCTGTTTGCGGCGCCGCCAGCGCGTGATCGCCTCACCCGGCACCGGCTCCATCAGCAGCCCCCAGGGTGGCGACTCGCCCAGCTCGATCGGCACGCCCGCGAGCCCCTGCAGTCGCCGCAGCGCCCGGCGCTCGCGACGCAGCTGCCGGCGGCCGAACCAGCGCACCGGCCAGCTCTTCCCGGAGAAATCCTTCAGTATCGCTTCGCTGCCGTCGTGCGCCACCCTCAGGATGTCGGCCTTCGCCCAGGGGCCTCTCTTCACAACCGTGACGACCGTCCGCGGATCGGTCGCCGGCCGGGTGTTCGCGAGCAAGTCCTTCTCCTGTGCTATTCTGCGCGGGGCGCGATGAGTCGTCATCTTACCACAGCCCCCGCGGGCCGCCCGCCGACCCGGGAGGGCCTGCACGGCCTGGAGCGCCACCGGCTGCACCAGGGGCGCAACGCCACCAAGGCCACGATCGATCTCGTGAGCGACGGCGCGCGGCGCTTCGTCGTCAAGGACGTCTCGGAGCGTTCCTGGCCCGTGCGGCGCCTTCTCGGGCCGTGGCAGCTGCGCCGGGAGGCGCGCGCCTACCACCGTCTGGCGGGTCTTCCCGGCATCCCGCGCTTCTTGGGCGTGGTCGACCGGCAGGCGATCGCGATCGAGTACATCGACGGGCCCCCGCTGCGATCGCTCCGGGCGGGCCAGCTCGACGCGGGGTTCTTCGATAGGCTCCGGCGCCTGGTGCGGGCGATGCACGAGCGAGGCGTGGCGCACGGCGACCTGCACCACGGCGACATCCTGGCCGGACCCGGGGGCCAGCCCTTCGTGATCGACCTGTCCACCTGCGCCCTGGTCGACCCGCACGGCCGCGGGCCCTGGCGCCTGCTCTTCGAGCAGATGCGCCAGGCAGACCTGCGGGCAGTCGAGAAGCTGCGCCGCCGCCTCACGGGGGACGCGGGCGCCGACGTCCCGCCCCGCAGGGGACTGTATCGCCTCGGTGCCGCCTTCAGGCGCTGGCTCGGCCCCCGCTGATCGCCCCCGGTCCCGGCGCTCAGCAATCGAGCGCGCAGGTCAGTGCCGATTCCGTCTCGGAGCAGAGCGCCCGTCCCACGCAGGTTCCACGAGTGTCCACGGGGGAGGTCTGCCGACCTCCGCCGCCTGCATCGCTCCCGGCCCGAGGCCTCACCCACCATTTACACGCCGCTCCATCTCTGTTAGCCTCGCGGGCATCCTGTGGGGAGAGAGGCGGGCATGAAGGGAATCATCCTCGCCGGGGGGCTGGGCACGCGACTGTCCCCCCTGACGAAGATCACCAACAAGCACCTCCTGCCTGTCTACGACCGGCCGATGATCCACTACCCTCTCAAGACGCTGGTCGACGCGGGCATCCGGGAAGTGATGATCGTGACCGGCGGCAATCACGCCGGCGAGTTCCTCCGCCTCCTGGGGAACGGCAAGGACTACGGGCTGGAGGAGATCGCCTACGCCTACCAGGAAGGTGAGGGCGGCATCGCGGACGCTCTGGCCCTGGCGCGCCCGTTCGCCCGCGGGGACAAGATCGTGGTGATGCTGGGGGACAACATCATCGAGGGGGACATCCGCCGCCAGGTCACCGGCTTCGCCGCCCAGCCGTCCGGAGCGCGCATCCTTATCAAGAAGGTGCCGGATCCCCAACGCTTCGGCGTCCCGGTCTTCTCGGGCGGGCAGATCACGGCCATCGAGGAGAAGCCCAGAAAGCCCTCCTCCGACTACGCCGTCGTCGGCATCTACATGTACGACGCGGCTGTCTTCGACATCATCGGGACGCTGAAGCCTTCCGACCGGAACGAGCTCGAGATCACCGACGTCAACAACGCCTACATCCGGCGCGGTCAGATGCAGCACGACATCCTCGAGGGGTGGTGGACCGACGCCGGCACCTTCGAGTCGCTCTTCCGGGCGAACCAGCTCGTGCGCGAGATGATGATCGACCGGCTGACGTCCGGGATGCGGTAGCGATCGTGAAGCGCGTGCTCGTCACCGGCGGCGCCGGATTCATCGGGTCCCACTTCGTCCACCACGCCCTGGAGCGGCATCCCGACTGGCAGGTCGTGGTCCTGGACAAGCTGACCTACGCCGGCAACCTCGCGAACCTCGAGGCCCTCGAGGGCCGCGCGCGCTACCGCTTCCATCGAGGCGACATCGCCGAGCGCCCGGACGTCGAGGCGGCCTGGGGGGACGGGGTCGACATCCTGTTCAACTTCGCCGCCGAGACCCACGTCGACCGCTCCATCGGCGATCCCGACAGCTTCATCCGCACCGACATCTACGGTGCCTACACGCTTCTCGAGACGGCGCGCAGCCGCGGCATCGAGCGGTTCGTCCAGATCTCGACTGACGAGGTCTACGGGAGCGTGACGTCGGGATCCAGCCGGGAGGACGCGGCGCTCATGCCGTCGAATCCCTACGCCGCCAGCAAGGCGGGCGCCGACCGGCTGGCCTTCTCCTACTTCGCCACCTACGGGCTGCCGGTCTTGATCACGCGCGCGTCGAACAATTTCGGCCCGCGGCAGTACCCCGAGAAAATGATGCCTCTGTTCATCACCAACGCCCTCGACGATCAGGCGCTTCCGCTCTATGGCGACGGGCAGAACGTGCGCGACTGGCTGCACGTCGCCGATCATTGCTCGGCGCTCGACGTGGTGCTGGAGAAGGGGCGCCCGGGAGAGGTGTACAACATCGGCGGCGGCAACGAACGCCGCAACATCGAGGTCACGGAGCGCATCCTGACCTGCCTCGGGAAGCCCCGCACCCTGGTCCGGCACGTGACCGATCGCCCCGGACACGACCGGCGCTATTCCCTCGACTGCGCCAAGCTGCGTGCCCTGGGCTGGTCGCCCCGAGCGCGCTTCGAATCAGCGCTCGAGGAGACTGTCGGCTGGTACCGGTCGAACCGGGCCTGGTGGGAGCCGATCAAGTCGGGCGAGTACCTCGAGTACTACCGCCGGCAGTACCGCCACGAGGCCTGAGCGGCCCCGAACGATCAGAAGTCCGCCTTTTCGGTCGACTCCTCGAGCGCCAGCGTCGAGGCGCTGCCGTCGGAGATCACACGGGCGACCTCGTCGAAATAGCCCGTGCCGACCTCACGCTGGTGGCGCGCGGCGCTGTACCCCTGCCGCTCTGCGGAGAGCTCGCTCTGCTGGAGCTCGGAGTAGGCGCTCATGCCGGCGTCGCGGTAACGGCTCGCGAGGTCGAACATGCCGAAGTTCAGGGCGTGGAAGCCGGCCAGGGTCACGAACTGGAAGCGGTACCCCAGCGCCCCGAGCTCCCCCTGGAACCGGGCGATCGCCCCCTCGCCCAGGTGCTTCGCCCAGTTGAACGACGGCGAGCAGTTGTAGGCCAGCGGCTTGCCGGGGAAGGCCGCGTGGATGCCCTCCGCGAAACGGCGCGCCTCGTCCAGATCGGGCGTCGAGGTCTCGCACCAGAGGAGATCCGCGTAGGGCGCGTACGCCCGGCCGCGGGCGATCGCCATCTCCAGGCCCCCGCGGATCCGGAAGAAGCCCTCCGGCGTGCGCTCCCCCGTCAGAAAGGGCTGATCGCGCGGATCGACGTCGGCCGTGAGGAGGCGCGCGCTGTCCGCGTCGGTGCGGGCGATGATCAGCGTCGGGACGTCCAGCACGTCGGCCGCGAGCCGCGCCGCCACCAGCGTCCGGACGAACTGGCTCCCGGGTACCAGGACCTTGCCTCCGAGGTGGCCGCACTTCTTCTCGGACGACAGCTGGTCCTCGAAGTGCACCGCCGCGGCGCCCGCCTCGATCATCGACTTCATGAGCTCGAACGCGTTGAGCGGCCCGCCGAAGCCCGCCTCGGCGTCGGCGACGATCGGGGCGTACCAGTCGCGCTCGGACCGTCCCTCGGCGTGCTCGATCTGATCGGCGCGCTGGAGCGCCTGGTTGATCCGCCGCACGAGCTGCGGCACGCTGTTGGCCGGGTAGAGGCTCTGATCGGGATAGGTCTGTCCGGCGAGGTTCGCATCGGCCGCCACCTGCCAGCCGCTGCAGTAGATCGCCTTCAGCCCGGCGCGCACCATCTGCATCGCCTGATGGCCGGTCACGGCGCCGAGCGCGTGGACGTAGGGGCCGTCGTGCAGGAGCCGCCAGAGCTTCTCGGCGCCGAGGCGCGCCAGCGTGTGCTCGATCCGGACCGTGCCCCGCAGCCGGTCGACATCCTCCGACCCGTAAGGACGGCGGATGTCGGCCCACCGATCGGGAGCGGTCCTCTGGGTCCCTTGGGGTTTTTCTCGTGCGGGCTGGACGACGGACATGATGTGGCTCCTGTTGTGGTCAGGCCTCCGAAGCGAGCATTCGATCGTACGCTGGCAGGGTCAGGAAATCGACGAGACGCTCGGACAGCGCGACCTCTTCGAATAGCGCTCGCGCCTCGCGCAGGCGCGACGAGGCGGCCCGCAAGTCCGGCCGGGCGCCGAGGCGCGTCATCTCGTCGTCGAGCATCGACCGCACGAGCGCGCGCGTCACGGTCCGGCCGTCGTCGAGCGCCGCTCCGTGACGCACCCATTGCCAGATCTGCGCGCGGCAGATCTCCGCTGTCGCCGCGTCCTCCATCAGGTTGTCGATCGGAACGCAGCCGGTGCCCCGGAGCCAGGATTCGAGGTAGCGCAGGCCGACGCCGATGCTGCGCCGGAGCCCGGCCTCGGTGCGGGTTCCCTGCGGCGGCCGCAGCAGATCGTCCTCCGTGACCGTCACGTCCTCGCGCTTGCGATGCAGCTGGTTCGGCATCGGCATGTGCGCGTCGAACACTTCCTTCGCCACCGGGACCAGACCGGGGTGGGCGACCCAGGTGCCGTCGTGCCCGTCGCGCACCTCGCGCAGCTTGTCGGCCCGCACCCGCTCGAGGGCCTCGCGACCGGCCTCGGGGTCGTTCTTGATCGGGATCTGCGCCGCCATGCCACCCATGGCGTGGACGCCGCGACGATGGCAGATGCGCACCAGCAGCTGCGTGTAGGCGCGCAGGAACGGCTGCTCCATGGTGACCTGCGCCCGGTCGGGGAGCACGCATGCCGGGTCCTCGCGGAGCGTCTTGATGAAGGAGAAGATGTAATCCCAGCGGCCGCAGTTGAGGCCGGCGGAGTGCTGTCGCAGCTCGTACAGGATCTCCTCCATCTCGAAGGCGGCCGGGAGCGTCTCGATGAGCACTGTCGCCTTGATGGTGCCGGGCCTCGCGCCGAGCCATTCCTGGGAGCGCAGGAAGACGTCGTTCCACAGGCGCGCCTCGAGGTGGCTCTGCATCTTGGGAAGGTAAAAATAGGGACCGGTGCCCCGCGCCAGAAGCGCTTCGGCGTTGAGCGCGAAGAACACTCCGAAGTCGAAGAGTCCCGCGGGAACGGGACGGCCGTCGACCTGGAGGTGCTTCTCCTGCAGGTGCCAGCCGCGAGGCCGCACACACAAGGTCGCGAGGGTCTCGCCGAGACGATAGTCCTTCCCGCTCGCCGGATCGCGGAACGCGATCGTCCCGCGCGCGGCCTCCATGAGGTTCTTCTGCCCCTCGATCGTGTTGGTCCAGGTCGGCGTGCTGGCGTCCTCGAAATCGGCCATGAAGACGCTGGCCCCCGAGTTCAGGGCGTTGATGATCATCTTGCGATCGGTGGGGCCCGTGATCTCGACCCTCCGGTCGGTGAGGTCCGCCGGCAACGGCGCGACCTGCCAATCGCCCGCGCGGATGGAAGCCGTCTCCTCGAGAAAGCGCGGCCGCTCGCCGCGATCGAAGGCCGCCTGGCGCCGACGTCGGGCGTCCAGGAGCTCGTCCACGCGGGACGAGAAGCGGCGGCTGAGATCGGCCACGAAGTCCAGCGTCCGCCCGGTCAGGACCGCGGCCGCGCTGGGAGTCGGGCGGCCCAGGACCGAGAGGCCAGGGGGGGCGGTGAGGGGTTCGCTCATCACGGATCTCGACGGGTTCAACCGCGAAGTATTTCGCGAAGCGTCCTACGGCGCAACAACCAATTGTGTCATCGAGCGCTTATTCGGACCCATCCCCCGCCGGCGGAGGCCTGGTCGCCGCCGGCATCAACCAGGCGCGCGCCCCCCGCAGCTGCCCGTCGCGGGCCAGATCGAGCCGGAGGCGCAGGACCGGCCATCCCTCGCGCCACGTGTCCCAGTACAGCACGTCGGCCTCGTATCCCTGGGGGACTTCCTCGATCTTGATGCGGCGCGAGGCCGCTTGCTCGTCGAGGCTCTCCTCCAGGCGGCGCATCGCGGCCTCGCCCTGCCGCCGGGCCTCTTCCACGGCCTCGAGCCCGCCGTCCGGCAGCACCAGCTCGGGATGCAGACCGTCGAGCCGGAGATAGCAGGCGATCATCTCACGGGCTTGCATCGAGTCAAGGCGCAGCGCCTCGCGTCCGACGGCGGCGTTCATCCGCTGCCGGGAGATCGACGACGGCTCGGGCGGCGAGCCGGCGAGGTTCGCGAGGGTGGTCGCCCGCAGTCCCTTGACCAGGACCAGGCGCCAGAGGCCCTCGCAGCCGCGCGTGCACACGACGTACAGGCGGAGGCGCCGGAGCGGCGGGCAGTCGATCTGCGACACCTCGGCCTCTCTCAGAGCGCCGGGGAACGCCGCGTGCAGGAGGGCCACCCGTCGCGACAGCCCTTCCGGCGGCAGCACCCACCCGCCGTACCAGAGCCCTCCCAGCAGGAGTAGACCAAGGACGACCCCCGCCAGCAGCCGGGAGAGCTTCACCTGTGCACCGTCACGGGACTGCCTCCAGCCGCAACAGATGATACGGACGTCCCGAGACACGGCCCCGCACGACCTCACGCACCGCCTCCGGCAGGTCGCCGCGGATCCGCGCCAGGAACTCGTCTTCGATGATCAGGTCCCGGGGCGGCGGGCCGGCGAGGTAGGCGAGCACCTGCTCGCGGCTGTCGACCTCCTCGACGAAGCGGCCGGTGTAGAAGACCCAGGCATCGCGCTTCTCCTTCGTCGCCGCCAGCGGGGCGTCGTCGCGCAGCGCGGCGCGGACCTCGCCGGCGAAGCCGCTCAGGTTGAGATGCGCGTTCGCCCACGGCACCACCCGCTCGGTGCACACGAACAGCATCCCCGCCAGAGCACCGCCGACGGCGAGCGCCGCCCCGACAGGCCGTCCCCGCCGTGCCAGGAGCAGCGCCAGAAACGCCGCGAACAGGAGAATGGTCGCCGCCAGGAAGGAGGCGCCGCGCAGCTCGGCATGGCGGCGCGGCAGGACCACGGCAATCGCGCCGGCGGCCGCCGCGGCGACGACCGCCCAGGCGCCGAACGCCGCTCGCAGGCCGGCCGGTGGCTCCTCCCGCAGCGCCCCCGCGGCGGGCTCGGAGCATCGGAACATCCGGGCGACGAGCAGCGCCGCGGCCGGGTACAGAGGAATGATGTAGACGCCGCGCTTGCCGGTGGAGAGCGAGAAAAACAGGAAGATGGCGGCGATCCAGCAGACGAGGACGATCGCCGATCGCCGCTCCTCGGCGGACTGCGACCGCTGCAGGCTCCAGTGGACGGCCCAGGGGAGGAACACGCTCCAGGGAAAGAAGCCCACCGGGAACTGCCAGAGGAAGTACCAGATCGGATGCTGGGCGTTCCAGGCATCGACGTACCGCTCCACAGTCTGGTGGGTCAGGATCCCCATCGCCTCGCCCGGGCCGATCCGCAGCGCGAACGGAACGAACCAAGCGAGGACGACCGCCAGGTACACGACGACTCCCGAAAGCGGCACCAGGCGGCGCAGGCTCCTCCACCCCGACGTGACGACGAGCGCGGGCGCGAGCGCGAGGAGCGGCAGCACCAGGCCGACGGGGCCCTTGGCGAGCGTGGCGCACGCCATGGAGCCCCAGGCGACGACGATCCCGATCCGGCCGCGGGCCTCGTCCCTCGTCCCCGACCACAGGAGGAGGATGGCGGCCAGGACGAACAGATTGAGCGTCATGTCGATGGACGCCCAGCGGGCTCGTTCCAGGATCTGGATGCTGGTGGCGAAGATCACCGCTCCCAGCCATCCCGTCGGCCGATCGTAGAGGATCTCCCCCAGCCGCCGGATCAGCAGCAACGCCAGGATCGCCGAGAGAACCGAAGGCAGGCGCGCCGCGACCTCGCCGACGCCGCCCGTGAGGTGCGCGAAGGCGTTGACGGCCCAGAAGAACAGCGGCGGCTTCTCGGTGTACAGGTGGTTGTTCAGCGACAGCACGACCGGATCGCCGCGCTCCCACATCTCGCGTGCCACGAGGGCGAAGCGCGGCTCGTCGGTCGGCCAGAGGTCGTGCCCTCCGAGGCGCCAGCCGAACAGCAGGAGGCCGAGGGCGGCGAGTCCGAGCGCGTCCCGCCACGCGGGCCGGTTGACAGGCCGTTGGTGGTCCACTAGGATGCGCCCTCCCTGTCGAGGTGATCGACGTGCCGGAACGCAGCCGCTTCCTCGGACACCTGCGCCTCGCCGGGGTCTACCTGTTCATCGCCGCGCTCGTGATCCTGGCCCGCCCCACCCGCGGCCTGCTCATCGCTGGCGCCGTCCTGGCGGGCCTCGGCGAGGCCGTTCGCCTGTGGGCTGCGGGGCACCTTCACAAGTCGGTGCGGCTCGCCACCTCGGGCCCCTACGCCTACACGCAGAATCCTCTCTACCTCGGGCGCCTGCTGATCCTCACGGGCCTCGGGCTGGCGGCGCGCTCGGAATGGGGGCTCAACTACATGGCACTCGCCGTCGGATACCTGGTCTTCTTCCTCTATTACATCCCCCGCAAGCTGCGGGTCGAGGGAGATCGTCTGGCGCGGATCCACGGCGACGCCTACGAGGCCTACCGCAGGACCGTTCCGATCCTCTTCCCCTCACCTCGCCCTTTCCGGGGGGACGACGCGCGCTGGTCCTTTCGCCAGATGGTCCGGAACCAGGAGCCCCTGGTCCTGGCCGGGGTGGTCCTCACCTTTGCGTTTCTGGCCTGGAAGTGCTGTCTTGCCTGAGCGGGATCGACCCGGGACGGGGCGCGCGGCCGCCAGGATCTCCCCGGCCAGCCGCGCTCCGATCACGTCCGCGGCGTAATCCGCCGCCACGCGCTCCCGTCCGGCCTCTCCCAGACGCCGCGCCAGTGGTGCGTCCGAGAGGAGCCGGAGGATCGCCTCCTCCCAGGCGGCCGCGCCCTCGGCGAAGAGTCCCGTCGTGCCGTCGCCCACGATCTCCCGGTTCGCGCCGAAGGGCGATCCGACGACCGGCACCGCGGCGGCCTGGTACTGCAGGATCTTCAGGCCGCACTTTCCCCGCGCGAAGGGGCGATCATCCAGAGGCATGAGACCGACGTCGAAATCCATCAGGTCGGCCGCCTCCCGTTCGCGGCTCCACCGCCGCTTCTCGGTCGGCACGCCGGGCAGATCGATGAACTCGTCGCACACCTGGACCAGCCGCGCCCCGCGCACTCGGCCGCAGACCGCGCGCAGCGGCGCCGCCAGGGCCGGCAGGTAGCGGAGGCTGGGCCGGCTGCCGATCCAGCCGATCAGGCGCTCCCCCCGGCGCTGCCTCCGGCGCTCGGCGGCGCGGCGCACCGTGGCCTCCGGGAAGGGCGCCAGATCGACCCCGGTCGGCAGCACCACGACGTCGGCGGCGAACGGCGCGGCCTGGGCGGCGAGGTACTGATTCCCGGCGATCACCTTCCGCGCCCGGCGCAGCGTCGCCTGCAGCCGCCGCCGGCGCTCCCCCGCACGGCGCGCGGCGGCGCGGGCGCCAAGCCGCTCCTCTTCCTCAGGCGTGGGGGCGAACAGGGCGTCGTCGAAATCGAAGACCAGCGGCGTGGCGCGAGGCAGCAGGCGCAGCTTCCAGGGGGCGAACAGCTTCTTCTGGACCAGGATGACCTCGGCCCGCCGGGCCCGGCGTCTGAGGGTGCGCAGGTCGTACCCCTCGCTCCTTTTGGCGACCAGCACGTCGACCTCGCAGCCGCGCGCCCGCAGGGTCTCGAGGTGCTGCCAGACGCGGAAGCGGGTGCTCGGATGCTCGGGTCCGCCGTTGAGGACGCAGAGGAGCCGCATGGCGCGCGGCATCGTGACAGAGATGGCGCCACCCGGTCAACGCGCGGGACCCCTGTGGTAAGTTGTCCCTATGAGCCCATCGGACGCGCCCCGAACGGCGGAGATGACCGTCGTGATCCCGACCTACGGCAAGCCGGAGACGCTGCCGCTCGTGCTGCGCCGGCTCGAGGCCCAGACGCTGCCGCGCGACCGATTCGAGGTGATCGTGATCGACGACGGGTCCCCCGACGACACCTCGGAGCGGCTGCGCGCGCTGGCCTCCGCGACACCCCTCGCCCTCCGATGCCTGCGGCAGGAGAACCAGGGCGTGTCGGCCACGCGGAACCGCGGCGCGCGCGAGGCACGCGCGGCCATCCTCCTGCTCATCCAGGACGACATCCTGGCGGCGCCGGATCTGCTCGAGCGGCACCTTGACGGACACCGGAGGCACTCGGAGGTGACCGCCGTCGTCGTCGGCCGGGTCACCTGGCCGCCCGAGTGGGAGATCGATCACTTCATGGAGTGGCTCGACAACGGGGGACCGCAGTTCCGATACCATCAGGTGCGCGGCCGGACGACGGTGACCTACAAGCACGTCTACACGTGCAACGTCTCCTTCAAGAGGCAGGCGCTCCTCGACAACCCGTTCGACGAGCAGATCGTGTACGGCTTCGAGGACATCGAGCTGGCCTGGAGGCTCCAGGAGCGGGGATTCTCCTTCCACTTCGACGAGCAGGCGCTCGGCTACCACCATCACCGGCGCTCGTTCGAGGACTTCCGGCGACGGCAGTTCAAGGCGGGACAGTCGATGTACGTGGCCTTCCGCAACCATCCCGCCCTCGTCGGGCGCACCGGGATCACCCACATCCCGCCGGGGAAGCGGCTGCGGACCCGGCTCCGGGGCCTGGCCCTGCCGATCGCGCGCCGGCTGGGAGCGAAGCGCACCATCGAGAAGTACTGGCGCGCGGTGCTCGACGAAGAGCTGGTGCGCGGCTACCGGCTGGCCCTGAAGCGTGATCGTGCAGCCTCGGAGCGGCGCACGACGGCGACCTGAGAGCGTCACCAGACGATCGAGATCCCGCTCGCGCTGACGCTCGTCTGCACCCCGTGCCCCCGGCGCTCCTCGCGCCACTCGCGCCCGCCCCTCCGGCTGTCGACCAGGAGCTTGCCGACTCCCAGCCCGCAGACGTAGCCAAGGTAGACGTCGGGGAGCCAGTGGGCGTCCACGTTGATGCGCTGCAGCGCCACGAGGCCCGCCCCGCCGTAGAGCGCCACGGCGCCGAATCGCTTCCAGAAGCGGACGCTCTTCCCGTCGTCGTCATCCGGCAGGAGGTGGCGCTCGATGGTCGGCGCCAGGATGGACGTTGCGA
>DASRJX010000215.1:0-23992 GCA_035649235.1 Candidatus Cryosericum sp. | reverse complement strand
CGCCACCAGGAGCATCCGCTCCTGCGACTCCGACAGCATGATCTCGTAGGGCGTCATCCCCTCTTCACGCAGCGGCACCTGGTCGAGGTCGATCTCCATGCCGCTGCCGCCGCGCGCCGCCATCTCCAGCGTGGAGCAGGTCAGCCCTGCCGCCCCCATGTCCTGGATGCCGACGACGATCCCGTGTTCCTTCATCGCCTCGAGGCACGCCTCGAGCAGGAGCTTCTCGGTGAACGGGTCCCCCACCTGGACGGTGGGCCGCTTCGACTCCGACTGGGCGTCGAACTCCGCGGACGCCAGCAGGCTCGCTCCGTGGATGCCGTCGCGACCGGTGCGCGACCCGACGTAGATGACGGGGTTCCCCGGCCCGCGCGCCAGGCCCTTGTGGATCTTGTCGGGGCGGGCGATGCCGAGGGAGAAGACGTTCACCAGGATGTTGTTGTCGTACGACGGGTGGAAATAGAGATCCCCGCCGACGGTCGGCACGCCGATGCAGTTGCCATAGCCGGCGATGCCGGCCACCACGCCGCCGACGAGGTAGGTCATACGGGGCGCCGTGAGCGACCCGAAGCGCAGCGAATTGAGCGAGGCGATCGGCCGCGCCCCCATGGTGAAGATGTCACGCAGGATCCCACCGACTCCCGTCGCCGCCCCTTGATACGGCTCGACGAACGAGGGGTGGTTGTGGCTCTCCATCTTGAACACGGCGACGATGCCGTCCCCGACGTCCACGACGCCGGCGTTCTCGCCCGGTCCCTGGATGAGGCGCGGTCCCTCGGTCGGCAGCGATTTCAGGTGCACCCGGCTGCTCTTGTAGGAGCAGTGCTCCGACCACATCACGGCGATGATCGCCAGTTCCGTGAAGGACGGCGTGCGGCCGAGCAGGGCGCAGGCGCGGTCATACTCCTCGGAGGTCATCCCCTCCTCCCGGGCCAGCTCCCGCGTCACCTCCGGCTCCTTCGCCATCCCCTCGTCGCTCCTGCCGCCTACAGGCGGTTGCGGCGCGCCTGCTGCCAGGCGTGCACGATCGACTCGAAGAGCCTCCGCCCCTGCGCGTTCCCGAGGACCTCCTCGGCGCAGCGGTCCGGGTGCGGCATCATCCCCAGGACGTTGCCACGCTCGTTGACGACGCCCGCGACGCCGTGCAGGGAGCCGTTCGGGTTGGCGTCGGCCGTCACCTCGCCCCGCACGTCGCAGTAGCGGAACACGACCTGGCGCTTCTGCTCCAGCTCCTTGAGGAGCGGGTCCGGCGCGTAGTAGCAGCCCTCGCCGTGCCCGATCGGCACCCTGAGGACCGTCCCCAGCTTGATCCGGGAGGTGAAGGCCGTGTCCTGCCGCTCCACCCTCAGATGGACGTCGCGGCAGAGATACTGCAGGCCGGCGTTCCGGACCAGCGTCCCCGGAAGCATCCCCGCCTCCGACAGGATCTGGAAGCCGTTGCAGATGCCGAGCACGAACCCGCCCCGCTCGGCGAACTGCCGGACCGCGCCCATGATGGGGGAGAAGCGCGCCATCGCGCCGCAGCGCAGGTAGTCGCCGTGCGCGAAGCCGCCCGGCAGGACGACGCAGTCGACGCCGGTGAAGCCGGCGTCCTTGTGCCACAGGAAGGCGGCATCGTGGCCCAGGAGGTGCTTGACCACGTGGTAGACGTCGTGCTCGCAGTTCGACCCCGGGAAGACGACGATTCCGAACTTCACCGCCGCTCCCTCACTCGTCCAGGAACTCGAACCGGTAATCCTCGATGACTGGATTGGCCAAGAGCTTCTCGCACATCGCCTGGAGCCGCCGCTCCGCCTCCTGGCGGGGCAGCCCTCCGAGAGTGACCTCCATGCACTTCCCGATCCGCACGTCGGTGACCTCGCGGTAACCGAGCTGGTGCAGCGAGGTGCAGACCGCCTTCCCCTGGGGATCGAGGACGCCGCGCTTGAGGGTCACGAACACCCGCGCCTTCACGAGTCCGCCTCCTGAAAGAGGTGCGGGAAGGATAACACAGCGCGGCCGCCCACGCCGGCCGGCACGCCGCCGCGCGCTCTCACGCGCGCCCGAACACGCGGCGGAACAAGGCGTCCACGTGACGCAGCTGGTGCTGCAGGTCGAAGCATCGGTCGATCTCCTCCGCCGGCAGCACGCGGGTCACGTCGGGATTCCCTTTGAGGAGGGACCGGAAGTCCGCGCCGCCCAAAGGCGCCGCCTCCGCCCGGCTCGCCGCGGCCTGCATCGCCGCCGACTGCACCCAGTCGTAGGCCTGCTCCCGCGACACCCCCCGCTCGGCCAGCGCCTGCAGGACGTTGCTGGAGTAGATGAGGCCCCGCGACGACTCGAGGTTGCGGCGCATCGCCGCGGCGTCGACCACCATCCCGGAGACGATGCGCGTGAACCGGTGCAGCATGTAGTCGAGGAGGATGGTGGCGTCCGGAAGGATGACGCGCTCCGCCGAGGAATGCGAGATGTCGCGCTCGTGCCAGAGCGGCACGTTCTCCAGCGCCGCCTGCAGGTAGCCACGGATCAGCCGCGCCAGGCCCGCCATCTGCTCGCATCCGACCGGGTTCTTCTTGTGCGGCATGGTGGAGGAGCCCTTCTGGCCGCGGCCGAACGGCTCCTGGACCTCCCCCACCTCGCTGCGCTGCAGGTGGCGGATCTCCAGGGCGAACTTCTCGATCGAGGTGGCCGCGAGCGCCAGCGCGGCGACGAACTCCGCGTGCCGGTCACGCTGGATCACCTGAGAGGCGATGGCGACCGGCTCGAGGCCGAGTGCCTGGAGCGCTTGCGCCTCGGTCTGCGGCTCCAGGTGGGCGAAGGTGCCGACGGCGCCCGACAGCTTGCCGACGGCGATGCGCCGGCGCGCCGCCGAGAGACGATCGACGTTCCTCCGGATCTCGTCGTGCCAGAGGGCCAGCTTCAAGCCGAACGTGATCGGCTCGGCCTGCATGCCGTGCGTCCGGCCGACCATCAGTGTTGACTTGTGCTCGAAGGCCCGCGCCTCGACCGCGGCCCGCAGCCCCTCCAGGCCCTGGAGCAGCAGGTCGGCGGCTTCCTTGAGCTGCAGCGCCTGGGCGGTGTCGACGACGTCTGAGCTGGTCAGCGGCAGATGGATGTAGCGCGCCTCGGGACCGACGAATTCCGCGACGCTCGTCAGGAACGCGATGACGTCGTGCTGGACGGTCGCCTCGATCTCCTGGATGCGGGCCACGTCGAAGGCGGCCTTCTTCCTGATCGCCGCGGCCGCCGCCTTCGGGATCCGCCCCGCCTCCGCCAGCGCGTCGCAGACCGCCAGCTCCACCTCGAGCCAGCGGCGGAACCGACTCTCCTCCTCCCAGATGCGGGACATCGCCGGGCGGGAGTAGCGGGCGATCATGGGAGCCGGGCTCCCGTGCGGCGACGCGCGGTGCCGCTCATGCCTCGAACCATGGGGAGGGCCTCTCCTGCTCGGCTGCGTGCAGGCGCGGCCCCTTGCGCCCGCGCGCCGCGAAGCCCCGCCGCGCCGCCTGGAGCGCCAGGTCCGGCCGGTTGTTGGTGCGCGACAGGTGCGCCAGGATCACCGCCTGCGTCCCTTCCAGGGCCACGTCGCACAGCATGTCCGCGGCCTCCTCGTTGTCCAGGTGGCCGTGGCGGCTCAGGACACGCTGCTTGACCGATTCGGGATAGGGACCCAGGCGGAGCAGATCGACGTCGTGGTTCGATTCCAGGATCAGGAGGTCGCAGCCCCGCAGCCGCTCCCGAACGACGGTCGGTGCGTGCCCGAGGTCCGTCGCATAGCCGAGACGCACGCCTTGCGCCTCCAGGACGTAGCCGACGGTCTCGACCGCGTCGTGCGGCACGGAGAAGGGCTCGATCACGACGCCGTCGAAGGACAGCGGGCTCCCCGCCGCCAGGGGCCGCACCTCGCACTCCCCGTCGGACAGCCCGGCGGCGCGCGCCGTCCCGGCCGTACAGTAGATCGGCACGCCGAACGAGCGCGCGAACGAGGAGGCGCCCGCGACGTGATCTCCATGCTCGTGCGTGATCAGGAGGGCGCCGATGCTCTCCGGCTCGACGCCGACGAACCTCAGACGCTGCACCAGGCCGCGGCAGGAGAACCCGGCGTCGAGGAGAAGACGCGTCGAGCCCGTCTCGATCAAGGTCGCATTGCCACCGCTGCCGCTTCCGAGGACCGCCAGCCGGATCGCCATCCACCCCCGCCGAGGAGCGCTCATTCTAGCGGATCTCGGCGGCGGCGGAGCGGGACGATCGTCAGGCTGGACGGAACGGTGCCCGCGTCCGGCGGATGGCTGACGGCACCGCTCAGATCTGAACGCGTTGCCAGTAGCCCGAGCGCATCCAGGCGTACGACAGGCCCAGGCAGACGAGGCACGCGATCGGCAGTGACACCCAGACGTACTCGAGCCCGAGGCCAAGGCCGACACCCGCCACGTACACCCAGCCCAGCGTCACCACCGTGAGCACGACCTCGATCCAGAAGGCCGCGGTCGTGTCCCCCGTGCCGCTGACCGCCGTGAACCACATCTCGGCCGGGATGATGATCAGCATGGCGACCGCCAGGACGCGCAGACTCCCCGCGGCCTCGGCGAAAACCGGCTCGCCCGAGGCCAGCAGGGCCAGGACCGCCTCCGGGAACAGGAACGCCAGGGCCGCCAGCGGCAAGGAGGCCAGATAGGTGGCCGAGATCGCCTGACGGACCAGGCGCTGGATGCGTCCGGACTTCCCTGCGCCGATCAGGCTGCTCACCATCGAGCAGGCGGTTTCCGAGAAGGCTTCCGCCGGGATGCTGAAGACCGTGTAGCAGGTGTAGACGATGTTCGACTGGGCCAGGGCCCGCACGCCCATCCGCTCGACGACCAGGAAGAACAGGAACCAGCGCACCGACTCCAGGAGCGCCTGGAAGGCGATCGGCGACGAGATGCGCACGAGGGAGCGCCCCAGCCGGCGATCCCAGCCCCCGAATTCGAACAGGCCGTAGCGGCGCACGTCGAGGCGCAGAAGCACGTAGCCGGTGAGGAACAGGAACGTCAGGATCTCGGCCCCCAGTGTCCCCAGGGCGGCGCCCCGGATGCCGAGCGCCGGCAGGCCGAACTTCCCGAAGATCAGGATCCAGTCGAGCGCCAGGTTCGAGGCGCCCAGCACCAGAGTGGCCCAGATCAGCACCCGGGTCTTCCCGAGGCCCACGAACAGCGCGCTGTAGGCGAAGTTGGCCGCGTTGAACACGATGCCGAAGGCGACGATCCGGAGGAAGGCCTCCACGGCCGCGCCGACGTCGGGCGTGCTGATGAGGACCCGCGCCAGGGGGGCCGCCAGGAGGAGCAGGAGGATGGTCAGCGCGAGCGAGACGCCCGTCAGCAGCAGGAGCCCCTGGTTGAACGTCCGCCCGACCTCCCTGTCCCGGCCCTCCCCGATGCGCCGCGCCACCAGGATCTGGATGCCGTCGATCACCCCCGCCGTCAGCACGACGACGATCTCGAGGAGCGAGTCGGCGAGCGCGATGGCGCCCACCTCGACGACGCCAACCCGGGCCAGCAGGATGGTGTCCGTCAGGTGCGCGATCGTCTCGCTGATCTCGGCGAAGATGAGCGGGACGGAGATCGCCCACAGGGCCCGCGTCGGGGGGCCGCTTCCCATGCCCTTCCTCCCGGCAAAGGCCGGCCCGGGCCGGTCCGTCTCAGTTCAGGAGCTTGAAGTTGTACGAGTACCTGTTCAGGTGCATCACCATGCACGAGAGCAGGGCGCCGCTCTTGTGATACTCGCTCAGGTTGAAGTAGTTGACCTCGAAGGCCAGCCGGAGGGCGATGTCCTCGAGCTTGCGGTTCTTCTGCAGCTCCAGGGCGTAGTCCTCGGTGCCCGCCCTCAGCTCGTGGATGTGGGACGAGTTCAGGATCGTGTTCGAGAGGCGCACGGAGTTGCAGATCCCGTTGTAGGCCTCCTCCACCGACACGTCGATGATGTTCGTGTGGCGGGCGAGCTCGTCCACCTCCTCGGGCTCGTACAGCTCGGTGCACAAGAGCGTGTCCTCCCGGGTGATCGGGAAGACCGTGCAGTCCAGATGGTAGAGGTAGGGATCGGTGAGCCTCAGCTTGACCACCCGCATGCCGAACTGCTTCTCCATCCAGTCGTAGGAGCCGGGCTCGGAGCGGATTCCGTAGCCTCCGACGTAGACGTTGTCATGCAGGTGCTTCAGCTCGGCGTCCCCCTCGAATTTCGCCGGAGGGACGTGGCACTCGTATCCGAGATCGCGGAAGAACTTCAGGCCGATCGCCGCCTCCCCGCGCCGCGGCTCGGAGGTGAACCGGGACAGCACCGCCACGTCGCGCTCGGTCAGGTGCTCCAGGATCACACCCAGATTGGCGGTGAAGACGACGTCCTGCAGCCCGCACGAGGCGGGGGCCGGCAGCAGGTAGACCAGCCCCTCCGAGCTCAGGAACCGGTACACCTCGAGGAACTGATTGTAGGCGCGCCGGTGGTCCGGCTGCCGGCGATCGGAGGGCAGGTCCTGCATCCAGGGATTGTTGGGAACGTCGGTTGACAGCGAGAACGGAAACGCCATGAGAAAGGTCGGCCGCTCGAGCCGCGTCGGGCTCGGCATCACCTCCACGGTCGCGACCTGCGCTGCGGAACGGGGCTGTAAGGTCACGAGACACCTTCCTCCCTGAGAGGGATCAACGGGTCGCGCCGGCTCTCTCCTTGATGGCGACGAGGGTGTCGAGGCCCGCCTCGACGTGCCACCCCACGGACTGCGTCGGGAGAAACTCGAACCGCGGCGACAATGGAACGATCAGATCGACCTGCGACCCGTAACGAATCTGGGAAAACCTGTGGCCCTGATCGTGGGGCTGGTTCTGTTTCAGATCGAACGGCGTGATCGAATCGACGTCGTAGTCGGCGACCTGCAGGATGTAGTAGGACTGCCCAAGGTCGGGTGCGTCGACCCGGTTGACCATCCGCTGGTTCACGTGCAGGTAGTCGGCCGCCTCCAGCGAGACCTTCAGGTCCTCCACCAGGCACCTCTCGATCTCGAGCATCGGCCGGTTGTAGGTGTCTATGGGATCGACGAGCCGGTACGACAGGCGGCCCGCGAACGGAATGCGGTTGACGTGCACGTCGTAGAAGGTCATGAAGATGCCGATGACCAGGCTGCGTTCGTCGTAACCCGGGTCGCGCAGCGCCTCGCGCAGCGAGTACGGCCTCCCCTTGACATCCACGATCGGGTCGCCGGGGTCGACGGTCTCCTGATAGAGGATGACCCCGTCGGCCGGCGCGAAGAAGTACGCCGTGTCGGAGCAGGCCGGCCGGCAGGGGTCGCGGAAGAAGTGGAGCTGGGACAACTCGCTGACCGGCAGGTCGCGGAGCGGCTGGACATCGGACTCGATCCACTCAGTGAGTTTCTTCGCCATACTCCGTAATTCTGCCGGGAGGTAAAACCACGGCCCATGGGGGAATTCCCCGAAAGTGACGTCCGTAGATCCATGAAACCGAGCCTCCCGGCGGCCCGCCGCCATCTGGTACGCATGGGGTGATCGCTTCACGGTGCATCAGGAGATCGCCGGAGTGGCTTTGCCGCCGGGAACGACTACCGTAACTCATGCGTGAGCCCGTCTTAGGCGCGCCCGGCCGGCGCGCCTCCCGAAGGCTTCCACTCATGGTGACCGCGGCCATCCTTCTTGGCCTTCCGGCGGGCGGCACGGCGCGGGCGGACTGGGTGCCGTTCATCCCGTCGTACGACCATGCCTTCGGCGCCCGCGTCAGCGCCGGACTGGACGAGGAGCGCGTGAGCCAGTTCACCGGGCTGACCGTCGACTACAGCCATTCCCTGACGGAGTCTCTCACCGTCAACCTCTCCCTCTCCCAGGACCGGGCGCGCAGCGACGACGAGGAGGGCGGCACCCGCCTCGACTCCACGCGCTCGCTCAACGCCTCTCTCGCCTACTGGGTGGCGAGCCGGCTCGCCTTCGGCGCGACCTACGGGAAGGAGATCGCTTTCTCCAGCCCCGAGACGGACGCTCGCTGGGAGTGGGGCTGGGGCGACAACTGGGTCGGCGTCTTCACCGTGGTCTCCTTCTGGCAGCACCGCCACCACGACATCGGCGCCACCCTCAGCCTCGACCACGACCTCGACGCCGACTACAACACCGCGAGCCTGGACCTCGGCTACGCCTTCAGCTTCTGATCGGGCCCTCCACGCCCATGAACCTGTCGCGCGAGGAGGAGTAGTATGACGCCCGGTGACCGTGTCGCACCTCGCCGCGATGCTGGGCTCGCTTTCGGCGGCCGCAGCCTTTCTTCTCATCCTGATGGCAGCGGGTGCGCGGCTGAGGACGACGGCGCGGCTCCCGCTCCCGGCCGATCTCAAGGCCCCGTTCGATTGGCTGTGCGGATGCTGGCTGTATGGGACGGTGGCGCTGCTCGCGGGACTGTCCGGGTTCTTCCGGAGCCCTGTCCTCCTGGGGCTCGTTGCGCTGCTGGCGGCGGCCGGTCGATGGCGGCGGACGGGCTGGCGGCCGAAGAGCCTGTACCCACCTCTCATCGCGTGTCTCGTCCTCGCCCCGGTGGCCCTGGCCCGACCGTTCTTTTACGACGCGTTGGTCTATCACCTGGCCCTTCCCTGGCAGTCGCTTCTCGAAGGACGGATCGCGGCACACTCCGAGGACCTGTTCTCTGTCTTCCCGCCGCTGGCGCAGCTCGTGTTCGCAGCGCCAGTCGCGGCCGGGATCGATCGGGCCGCGGCTCTGGTGCATCTGGGAGCGTTCGTCATGGGAGGCTCGGCCGTCGCGATCCTGGCGCAGCGCCTCGGGGCGCCACCGGTGTGGGCGCGATCCGCCGGGGCGCTTCTCCCCCTCCTCCCCGCGATCGTCCCGGTGCCGGGGTTCGCCGCGGCCGAAGGGTTCGCGGTGGGCGGCGTCATCGCTGCCCTGGCGATAGCACTCGGCGGGCTGCGTCCCACCGGCCGGCGCCCGACGGTCGGGGCCGGCGAACGGCACAGGACCCGTAGTCGTGTCGCTCTCGCGGCTGCGGCGGCCGCCGGTCTTCTGGTGGGGATCGCGACGGCGGCGCGCCTGCAGGGGCTTTCCTGGACCTTGATTGTGCTCCTGGTCGTCGGGATCGGTCCGGCGCCGCGGGCACGGCGCCTCATCATGGCAACGGCGGGCTTCATCGGCGGCAGCGCGCCGTGGTGGCTGAAAAACCTGGTCCTGCTCGGGGATCCTCTGGCGCCGATCGCATGGCGTCGACCTGGCATCGAGACGCTGTGGCGCGACTCGCGCGGCCTGGCCTACCTTGCCTCGGGAGCGGGCGACCTGGGACCGGCGCTCTGGGCCGCGGCGAGGCCGCACCTCCTCTACGTGGGCCCGCTACTCCTCGCGGCGGTGTTCGCGGTCGTCTCGATACGGGGTCGCCGCGCGCCGGTCGTCCTCCTCGCGGCCGCCCTGGGGACCGTGGCTTGGCTCCTGACCGGCAGCCTGGCGCGCTTCTGGACCCCGAGCCTGGCGCTTCTCCTGGCGCTGGCGGCCGCGGCGAGTGTCACGCCGGCCGGCCGCTGGCTGGGCGGCCTGGCGATCTCGATCACCACCATCCTGGGTTTGACGCACGCCACGCGGGAGGCCGGGAACCTGGGTGGCCTCCGGCTGCTGCTCGGAGGCGACGCCGCCGCCCACAGCCTGATCATCAGCGACCCGCTGCCGGCTTTCGAGGCGGCTGCGGCGCTGCCTTCCGGGACGCTGCCTCGCGACGCCCTCGTGCTCTTCGTCGCCGAGGCGCGAAGCTACGGCTTCCCACGCCCCTGCATCGTCCCGTCGCAGCACGACGTGCCGCCGCTGCGCGAATGGATCGAGACGCAGCCGGACGCCGCGGCCGTTCGCGATCGGCTCAGGGAACGCGGGATCACTCATCTTCTCGTCAACCGGGCGGAGATGGCGCGGCTGGCGCGCGACTACCCGGTTCTTCCGTGGGAGACGCCGCTCGGACAGACGCGCTTCCAGGAGCTGCTGGATCTATGTGGGGCGCCGATCGCGAAGGCGGGCGAGACGGCGATCTTCGCATTGCGGTGAAGAGGCACGCGGCCCGCAGGCGTGGCGTGCCGCCTCCGCTCAGTGCGTGCCAGTGTGGCCAAAGCCGCCGGGACCGCGCCGCGAGGGGGACAGCCCGGGGGCCAGGACGAGCCGCGCCGGGGCGACGGGGGCGATCACCAGCTGCGCGATCCGATCGCCGCGGCGGATGGTCACCGCCTCCTGCCCGAGATTGACCGCGACGACGGAGATCTCGCCCCGGTAGTCGGAGTCGATGGTGCCTGGCGAGTTGAGAAGTGTCAGGCCCTGCCGCAGGGCCAGCCCGCTCCGCGGCCGGACCTGCCCTTCGAAGCCGGGCGGGAGGGCGAGGGCGAAGCCGGTCGGGATGAGAGCCCGCGATCCCGGCGCCAGGATCACGGGCTCCACGACGCAGGCGCGCAGGTCGAAGCCCGCGCTTCCTGCCGTGGCGCGCTCCGGGAGCGGCAGGTCGTCGTTCCCCGGCAGGCGGATGATCGGTACGGAGAGCGCCCGGCTCGAGTCGGCGCCGGCGACCGACGCGCCGGCCTCCGGCCGGACCGCTCCGCGCGGGGGCGTGCGCGCCAGCCGGCGCGCCGATGGGCGCCTGGCGGGCATCAGAAATCGATGCGTACGGAGTCGAGGCCGGCCCCCTCGGTCTTACCGAGGACGGCGAGGGTGCAGCGGGCGGGGTCGAACAGGTCGCGCGCCAGGGACCCGACGGCGTCGCGCGTCACCTGGTCGATGCCGCTCAGGATCTCGTCGAGAGAGAACTGGTGGGCGAAGTAGAGCTCCTGCCGCGCCAGGTTCGACATCCGGCTGCTGCTGCTTTCGAGCGACAGCATCAGATTGCCCTTGAGATGGTCCTTGGCGAGCTGCAGCTCGGCGTCGCCTATGGGCTCGTCCTTGATGCGGCGGAGCTCCTGCAGGATCAGCTCGGTCACCTCGCGGGCCGACTCGGGGGAGGTCGCGGCGTAGACGATCACGTTGCCCGTGTCGAGAAAAGAGTTCGCCGAGGAGAACACCGAATAGGCGAGGCCGCGCTCCTCGCGGATGTGCTGGAAGAGCCGCGAGGACATCGTCCCTCCCAGCACCGTGTTGAGGACGTATTCCGGATAGCGCCGCGGGTCGTTCATCCTGACGCCCGGCACGCCCAGGCAGAGGTGGAGCTGGCCCAATTCCTTCTTCTCGCGCAGCGCCAGCCCGCCGCGGGCCCCCGGGAGCGGCCCGAGGCGCGGCACGTCGCCTCCCGCAAGGTCGCCGAACGACGCCTTGAGCGCCGCCGCCAGGCGGTCGTGGTCGAGGTTCCCGGCGGCGGTCACCAGGAGGTTCGCCGGCTGGTACGACTCCCTGAAAAAACGGATGAGGGTCTCGGGCCGCATGCGGCCGACCGACTCCACCGTCCCCTGGATCGGCCGGCCCAGCGGGTTGTCGCCGTAGAACGCCTCCGACCAGAGGTCGTAGACCAGCTCGTCGGCCGTGTCGTCGACCATCTTGATCTCTTCGTAGATGACCTTCCGCTCCTTCTCGATCTCCTCCGGCTTGAAGCGCGGGTGGCGCACGATGTCGGACAGCAGCTCGATCGCGACGTCGAGATGCTGGTCGAGGACCTTGAAGTAGAAGCAGGTGTATTCCTTGGTGGTGAAGGCGTCCATCTGCCCTCCCACCGAGTCGATGATGAGTGCGATGTCGCGCGCCGTGCGGCTCTCGGTCCCCTTGAACAGAAGGTGCTCGATGAAGTGCGAGATGCCGTTCTCGTCGGCCGGCTCGTGGCGCGAGCCCTTCTTCATCCAGACGCCCAGGGCGACGGATCGGAGGGTCGGCATGCTCTCGGTGAGGAGGACCATCCCGTTCGGGTAGGTCTCCTTGCGGATGACCTCGTCGGCCCGGGGCCTCTCCTGGCGCTGGATGCTGGATGTCACGGACGCCTCGTGGGGGGCAGTTTGACTCGCCGGCTCCCGCAGCGGGACCGGCAGTCTAGCACGATCACGGCGTAGGGATCGCGTTGAAGGCCGAGCCATCCCACCGGTACACGACGGTCTCGAAGATCGGAGGGTGCCCGGACTCCTCTTCGTAGGTCCGGCTGGTGATCCAGAAGGCCGTCGATCGGTCGCTCAGGCGCCGTTCCTCGATGATCTGGCCGGCGTTCTGGAGGAGCGCCTTCCAGGAGCCGTCGTCCGAGCGCCCGAGGACCTCGACGATCTCGAGCTGTCCTCCGGTCCAGGTGGAGACGATCTCCGGCTTCCCGTCCGAGTTGACGTCCTCGATGGCCAGGTTGCGGAACTCGTCCCCCGGGCGCGAGGCGTGCGCCTGGGCAGCCCCCCGCGGGCGGTGCTCGCCGACGCGCAGCTCGAGCTTGCCGTCCGCCTCTTTCACCACGACGACCGTGAACTCCGGCACGGCAGACGCGGCACCCGGGCTTCCGGGGGCGGGGGTCGCTGTCACGTGGCGGAAAGACACGAGGCCCTCCCCTCGCCGGACGAGCCCCCGCACGTCGGGCCCGCCGAGCGCCGGGCCCAGGCCCTGGCAGGCGGCGAGGGGCGCCAGGAGCGCGAGCAGCGCCAGGAGCGCGGCCGGAGTCCTGAAAGCCGGCGGGCGCACAGGAGGGGGCGGAGCGCGCATCGCTCAGGCCTTGATGAGGCCGGCCAGGATGGCCCGGCACAGATCGAGCGACGACACGAGCCCCGTCACCCGCCCGCCGCGGACGATCGGCACGCGATGGATCTTGAGGTTCCACATCACGTTGCAGAGCTCCGAGACTGGCGTCTGCTCCTTCGCCGAGATGGCGGGGCTGGTCATGATGGCTCTCACCGGCATGCGGAGGGGGTCGGCCGCCCGGCGATCCTCGGCCCAGAACGGGGCTTCCCCCGGCCGCGGGGGCAGGTCCGGCAGTGCCTTGAGGTTGCGATCGCGGAGCATCGCCACCACGTTCCTGCGCCGTCGGTGGGCGTGGCTGTCCGAGCCTTCGGGTTGACTCCGGTCCGCCTCCGCCGCCGCGGCGCCTCCCGGCCCGGCCGCGGCCCCGACCCCGGGGGCGTCCGCCGCCGGCCGGCCGTTCGCGATGGTATCGGGGTTCCCCATGGCGCCATAGATGATGTCGTCCTGCGCCACCACCCCGACCAGGCGTCCGGCGCCGTCGACGACCGGGGCGCCGTTGATGTTCTTCTCCTGGAACAGGTCGCACAGCTCCGCGATGGTCATGGAATCCGGCACGGTCACCGGGTCCCTGGTCATCAGGTCGATGGCGCGCAGCACGCCGCCGCGCGGCGCTCCATTTCTCTTCTTCCGGGGGTTGCCGCCTTTCCTGGTGGTCACCGATCTTCCTCCGGCCCGAGCAGGCGCTCGACGGCCCGCGCGTCGGCTTCGATCTCCACGATCCGGTTCGCCCGGGCCGGATCGACGCCCTCGATGCGGCCCGTATGGTAGTCGATCGTCGTCCTGCTGAACTTGCACCCGTGCGCCGTCGCGACGATGACGACGCGCTCGTGGGGGCCGATGAGCCCGCCCGCCCGGGCCTTCAGGAAGCCCGCGACCGCGGTCGCCGAGTTGGGGCAAATGTACACCCCCGAGGCATCGACGAGCGCCTTGGCGTCGAGGATCTCCTGCTCCGTCGCAGAGGCGAACGCGCCACGCGCACGGCGGACCTCGCGCACCGCCCGGTCGTACGACGCCGGATCGCCGATCCGGATTGCCGACGCCACCGTCGCCCCCGCCTCGACCAGAACCCGCTCACGGTACCCCTCGCGGCAGGCGCGCGCCAGTGGCGCCGCCGCCTCCGCCTGCACGCCGAGCAGCCTCGGCAGGCGGTCGATGAGGCCGATCTCGCGCATCTCGAAGAGCCCCTTGCCGATGGCGGAGATGTTCCCGGCGTTGCCGACCGGCACCACGATCCAATCGGGCGGCTCCCAGCCGAGATCCTGCACGATCTCGTAGCCGATCGACTTCTGCCCTTCGAGCCGCACCGGATTGATCGAGTTCAGGAGGTAGATCGGCCGTGTGCGACAGACCTCGCGCAGGATCCGCAGGCAGCCGTCGAAGTCGGTCGGGAGCGACACCGTGAGCGCCCCCGAAGCGAGGGGCTGGGAGAGCTGCTCCGGGCTCACCTTGTCGCGTGGCAGCAGGACCAGGCACCGGAGACCCGGGACCTCTGCCGCGTAGGCGGCCAGCGCCGCGGACGTGTCCCCCGTCGAGGCGCAGGCCACGACCGCGACGCCGAGATGCCGGGCGAACGAGACCCCGGTCGTCATCCCGCGATCCTTGAACGACAGAGTCGGGTTCTCCCCTTCGTGCTTGATGCGGACTTCTTGGGTCCGCGAGGCCGCCTCGAGCGCCGGCGATCGGTACAGGTTCGTGTTCCCCTCCGGCTTGCTGACGATGTCCTCGACCGGCAGGTCGGGGAGGACCAGCTCCCTGTAGCGCCAGACGCCGCTGCGCTCCGGCCCGTCGCGGGCGCCGAGACGATCGTCGAACAGCCGGCGCCAGGCCCGGGGCGGCCGGGCGGCGCGCAGGCGGCCGAGATCGTGGACGACATCGAGGAGATCGCCGCAGGCCTCGCAGGCCTGTTGGACACCGTGGAGCGGCGCCTCGCGGGAGCAGGCGATGCAGCGAAGGCGCGACAGCGGCGCGTCGGCGCTCCCGGTCGTCGCCCCCGCGAGCGTGCCGCGGCGGCCGCGGACGGCCCTCACGCGTCCACCCGGCGCGCGCCGCGGTTGTCGGGCGCGCAGACGAAATGGCGCGAGGCGAGGCCGTGCCGGGCGAAGGCGGCGTGCATGGCGAGCGCCACCCGCTCGCCGGTCTCCGGGCTCGCGACCGCGAACATGGCCGGTCCCGCGCCGCTGATCGAGCAGCCGAAAGCTCCCGCCTGGAGGGCGGACTGCCGCACCTCGTCGAACCCCGGGATGAGATGCCGCCGGGCCGGCTCCGCCACCTTGTCGACGACGGCGCGCCCCAGGTCGGCCGCGCTGCCGCGGGCCACCGCCGCCACCATGGCGGCCACGTTCGCCCAGTTGGCGATCGCGTCCTTAAGCGGCACCGACTCGGGCAGGATGGAGCGCGCGTAGCGCGTCTCGATCTCCATCTGCGGCAGGACGACGACGAAGCGGACGTTCGGCGGAGCCTCGAGGCGGGTCACCTCCAGAGGCGCGTGGCTCTTGACGATGGTGAAGCCGCCCAGGAGCGACGCCGCGAGGTTGTCGGCGTGCCTCCCGCCGCTCGCCACCATCTCCCCCTCGAGCGCCGCCTCGAGGAGGGCGTTGCTTCCGAGCGGGGACTCGAGCAGCAGGTGGGCCGCGACCGCGCCGGCGACGGCGCTGGCGGCGCTCGATCCCAGCCCGCTGCCGCGCGGCAGCCCCTTGACGAGCCGCAGCTCCAGAGCGGCCTCCCGCGCCGCCTTGCCCGGCATCTGCCGCAGCACCGCCAGGGCGGCCCGGCCGGCGCAGTTGCGATCCGTCTCGAGCGGGATGCCCAGGGCGTCGCCGCTGATCTCCGTGATCACGACGCCCGGCGGCCCACCCTCGACCCGCCGCGCCGCCACCGTGTCGCCGGGCCCCGCGATGGCGACCCCGAGACAGTCGAAGCCGGGGCCGAGGTTGGCGATCGAGGCGGGCGCGAAGACGCGCACCCAGCCTCCGGCCTCCGCCGGCACGGGCGACGCGGGCGCGGCCACTAGAGGAGCCCCCGGGCCTTCATCAGTTCGGCGTTCAGGATCGCCACTCCCGCGGCGCCCCGGATCGTGTTGTGCACCAGCGCCACCAGCCGCAGGTCGAGCACCGGGCAGGCGCGGACCCTCCCGACGGTGACGCTCATCCCCTGCCCCGCCATCCGATCGAAGCGCGGCTGCGGCCGGTCCTGTTCGTCGCGCACGACGATCGGGCGCTCCGGCAGGCTCGGGAGACCGAGGTCCTCGAGACCCGACCGGTAGTGCCGCAGCGCCTCTTTGGCCTGCTCTGGCCTCGCGGGCCGCCCCGTTCCGACCGACAGGGCCACCGTGTGGCCGTCCGAGACCTGCACGCGGTGGCAGTGGGCGCTCACCGTGAACTCGGCCGGGCGGCCGGGCTCCCCCAGGATCTTCCGGCTCTCGGATTCGATCTTCTCCTCTTCACCACGGATGTGCGGGATGACGTTGTCGAGGATGTCGAGCGAAGGGACGCCGGGATAGCCCGCTCCCGACACCGCCTGCAGCGTGGCGGCGATCACCTGGCGGACGCCGAACGCCTGCTGGATCGGGGCCAACGCCAGCGCCATGCCGACGGTGGAGCAGTTGGGGTTGGTGACGATGCAGCCCCCCCGGGGGAAGCGCGCCCGCTGCGCCTGGACCAGATCCAGGTGCGCGTGGTTGACCTCCGCCACCAGGAGCGGCACGTCGGGGTCCATCCGGTGGTTCCTAGAATTGCTGACGACGGCGCAGCCGGCGGCGGCGAACTCCTCCTCGATCGGCCCGGCGACCTCGGCGTCGAGGCCGGAGAAGGCGACCCGGGCGTCGAGTCCCGCGCGGCAGGAGAGGACCGTCTGGTCCCGGGCCCAGTCGGGGATCGGCCGGTCGAGGAACCAGCGGGCCACGTCTCCGTAGGGGCGCCCCGAGGATCGGTCCGAGGCGCAGAGCGCCGCGACGCGGAACCACGGATGCCCGTCGAGCAGGGAGACGAAGCGCTGACCCACGGCGCCGGTGGCGCCGAGCACCGCCACGGGCAGCCTGCGGTCGGAACTCCGGGTCGCGGCTCGCTTCCCCATGCTGCTCCGCTACCCGGCCGCCCGCAGCCCGGCCGGCCGGCGCCCCGTGTGGCGCGGCACGTTCAGCCGATCGTGGATGGCGCGGACCGCCCGGAGTGCACTGCGCTCCTTGACCAGGACCGTGATGTTGTACTCGGAGGATCCCTGGGCGATGGCGACCACGTTGACGCCGCGATCCCCGAGGGCGCTGAAGATCCGGCCCGCGATCCCGCGCTGCCCCTTCATGCCGGCGCCGACGACCGCCACCGCGGCCATGCCCCGCTCCACCAGGATGCGGGCCACCTGATCCTCGAGGAGGCCGCGCTCCCTGAAGTCCCGTTGCAGGGCCCGCAGAGTCCGCTCCAGATCCGCCTGCAGGATCGCGAAGGAGATGTTGTACTCCGACGACGACATCGAGATCATGTAGATGTTCGTCCCCGCGGCCGCGACCGGCGCCAGGAGGCGCATCACCATCCCGGGCTGGCCGATGATCCCGGCCCCTTCGATCGTCACGAGCGCCATCCCGCCCATGCTGCTGACCATGAGGGGGCCGCCGCGGCCCGCGGGCCGGGCGGTGATCAGGGTCCCGGGCGCGTCGGGCCGGAAGGTGTTCTTGATCCGGATCGGGATGCCTCGGCGACGCGCCGGCTGCATCGTCTTGGGATGGAGGACCTCCGCGCCGAAGTGCGCCATCTCCGCCGCCTCCTGGTAGGAGATGCGCGGCACGACCAGGGCCCCCGGCACGACGCCGGGATCGGCGGTGCAGACGCCGTCCACCTCCTTCCAGATCCAGATCTCCCGCGCCCCGAGGGCCTCGCCCAGAAGCGCCGCGGTGTAGTCCGAGCCGCTGCGGCCGAGGGTCGTCGTGGCGCCCTGGCGCGTGCGGCCGATGAAGCCGGTCACGACCGGCACTCCGCCGCTGTCCCGCAGGCTCCCGAGCCGCCGCCGGACGCGGCGGAAGGTCGCCGTGAGATCGACCGCCGCCGCTCCGTGCGCGTCGTCGGTGAGGACGAGGTCCCTGGCGTCGGCGTAGTGCGCCTCGAGTCCCAGGGATCGGAGGTGGGCCGCCAGGAGGCGCGCCGACAGGCGCTCCCCGAACGACGCGACCAGATCGAGAGAGCGCCGGCTCGGCTCGCGCAGGAGCAGGATCCCGTGCAGGATCTCCCGCAGCTCCGCGATCTCGGCGGCGATCGCCCCCTGCAGGGAGCGGGAGTCTTTCCCCTGGAGCGCGAGGCCGCGAGTCGCCGCGAGATGGCGCTCCGCCAGCCGGGACAGGCGCCGGGAGACCTCCCGGCGGCGCCCGGCCGCAGCCAGGGCGGCGAGCGCCAGGAGATCGTCCGTGACGCCCGCGAGGGCCGACACGACGACGACGGGGCGGCGGGAGGCGAAGCGCCTGACGATCCGGCCGACCTTCCGGATGGCGCCGGCGCGCGCCAGCGACGTCCCGCCGAACTTCATGACGATCATCAGGGCCTCGCGAAACTGGAAGCGGGATGCCAGGTCCTGCCGGGCCCAGCTATTGCTTGGGCTGCGGGGCGGGCTGTCCCTTGAACCTGGGTCCCGGCCTGGGCCCCCCGCCGCCGAGACCACCGATCCCCTTTCCACCATAGCCCGGCCCTATCGAGGTCGGCCCTCCCCTCGGGAGCGTCCCGGCGGGACCCTGCTGTTGATCGATGCCGCGATCGAAGACGTGGAACTGCCACTCGTTGACCTCTTCATGCCCTTTGTAGATCTTGAAGGTCTTCTTTGCCAGCGGGTCCGGCGTCCGGCTGATCACGCCGACGATCGGCCAGCCGATCGGAGGCTCGCTCGGCTCCTCCTCGCTGAACTCCCCGCTGGCCTCCCGGGGCGGCGGGGCCCCGACCGATGTCCCCACGCCGCCTCCCGACAGGCCGCCAATCGGCGGGCGTCCGAGCTGGCCGGGCACCAAGGGCCCGCCGCCGGCCCCCCCCGGCGACGATCCCGTGCGGCCGCGCCCGAGCAGGGGATCTCTGCCGATTCCTGCTCCGGGCTGGACCCTGGGTCCACCTCCTTGACCAGCCCCGGGGAGCCCCGCGGGGCTCACGCCCGCCATGCCCGCCGGATTGACTGTGATCGGCGTCACGCCCGGCATTCCGCTGAACGTTTCGCCTTCCTTCCTGTCCGCATCGTTCTGCTGCTTCTGGGCCAGGACCGCGTCGTAGATCCCCTGGCCGCCGGGCATCAGGTAGAGGAGACCCCACTGGCCCGTCGGGTTGACCGGATCGCGGTACAGCTTCCGGATGTAGCGCAGCTGCCGCGGCCCCGGTTTCATGAGCTCGGTCAGGTCCGTGGGGAACTGGTTGCCGTGCTCCTTCCTGTAGAGGAGCAGGGCATCGACGTACTGCCCTCCCCGGAACATCAGCTCCTCCTCGTTCTCCCGCCGCCAGGTCGAGGACCAGGCCTGCGCCGCCACCCCGACCCCGATCGACATGACCGCCACGCCGACCATCAGGATCAACAGGAGCGCGCCGGATTCCTCGCCGCTTCGTCCCCTGGCGGCGCCATCAGCCTTGAATCGCATGCGTCGCGGCCTCGCTCATGGAATCTGATCCAGGATCTCGATCTCGTTGCTGATGATCACGGCTCCCTGGTCGGTCGCTCGAATCCGGTTTCTGCAGTCCTTGCCGCTCTCGCACAGGGTGCTGCACGTGCCATCGTTGATGTCCAGCGTGCGCACCACCTCACCCGTCGTGGCATCGGTCTGGCCGCTCGTGCTGGGCGTGAAGGTGCCGGTGAAGCCCGTCATGCTGGTCAGGATTTCGAAGAAGATCGTCACGCCGCCCACTGGATCCCCGTCAGGATCGATCGCCTTGGCCGTCACGTCGATCATGTCAGAACAGGTGAGCAGGTCGGTGGAGGCCGCCGACAAGGTGATCTGGGAAACCAGCCCCGTCGCCGCGGTGAGCGTCAGGTTGGCAGTCGCCTTGCCAGAGGTGGCGGTGATCTGCGGCCCCACGCGGGCATTCGACAGGATGGTTGAAGCGTTCCCCAGATCGTCCGTCGCAACGGGTGTTCCTCCGAGGGGGCTGAGATCTCCGGCGGTGGTCGTGAATCGCACGTCCTGCCCCGGCAAAGGGACCCCGATGCTGTTGCGCACCGTCGCCAGGACGGTCACAGGCGCCGCCTGGATGCCCCCGACGAGCACGATCTGGGCCGGGTTCGCCGTCAGGGTGATGGTGCTCCCGTCCGGAGCGACGGTCTCCGAGTCGTCGCAGGCCACGGCCAGGACGAGGAGCCCCCCCGCGAGAATCGCCGCCAGCCGAGTCGTCTGTGCCTTCATGCCGAGCTCCTTCCTCGTGAATATACCGCCAGTTCCAGGACGCCTCAATCGGAACATCGTGTCTCACCAGTCCTTGTAGTTGGAGCCGTCGAGGGCCGTGCCGTCGGCGCCGCTGTGGACGTCGGCCACGCCGCCCACGGCGCTCGGGTCCACCGAGTCGTCGCCTTCGCCCGTATCGGCCTGATCCTCCACCCAGGTGGAGTCGGACTGGGTGATCGGGTCGACCGGGATCCTGCGCATGTACCCGTCCTCCACCAGGACCTGGAGGGAGTCGGGGTACTTCCCCTTGTCCGTGAAGTACTGATCGATGCAGTTGCGGAGCACGTACAGGTTCTCCTTCAGCGCGGCCTCCTTGGCGCGCTGCGGGGTCTGCCGCAGCTGCACCACCGCCATCGACGAGAGGATGCCGATGATCGCCACGACGATCAGCAGCTCGATGAGGGTGAAGCCCCTCTCACCATTCGCTGTATTTCGTGCCATCGAGAGCCGTTCCTTGATAGGTCGTGTAGACGTCGTAGACGTTCTCCTGCCCCCAGGAGGTCGAGTCCCAGTCGTCCTGGTACGACCGCTTCCCCCACTCCTGGGAATGCGTGAACGGGTCGAACGGGATGCGCCGCAGGAACTTCAGCTTCTGCCCCACGGTGCCGTTCTTCTCGACCCCTTCCACCAGCATCTCCAGCTCGGTGGGATAGCACTCCGAATCGACCCCCTCCTTCGGGATCGCCCCCACGTCGCAGTACTTCTTGTACTCGTCGATCGCCACCCGCATGTCGCGCAGGGAGCGCCGGAGCTGGAGCTCCTTCTGGCGCTTCACCGCGAAGCGCGCCGAAGGCACGGCGACGCTCGTCAGGATCAGCAGAACGGCGATGGCCACGAGCATCTCCAGGATCGTGACCCCCGCCTGCCGTCCCGTGGCGCCGCGCCGCGTGCAGAGCACCGTGTCGTGCCTCCTCCTACTGGATGACCACCGTCATCCCGATCTTCTCGAACGGCAGCGGTTGCGCCTGCGGGTCGAGGACCGAGATGTCGGTGAAGTCGATGGTCGTGCTCGCGCCTGCCGTGGGCTTGAGGGCCGTGAAGGTCATCTCGATGAGGACCCCCTGACCGCTGGCGCCCGGGCGGCTGCCCTGGCGGGACAGGCCGACGATCACCTCGCGCTTCTGCGCGGTGAGGGTCGTCAGGACGAAGACCGGCGTCTCGCCCTGGCTCAGGAACGGCGAGTTGTTGGGCGCGCCGTCGAACCGGACGAACGTCGGGTCGAAGCTGATGTGGAACGGCACGCTGCCGACGTTGACAGCACCGCTGATCGCCACGCTGACGGTGAACTGCGGCGAATTGATGTTCACGGTCTTGTACGAGGGGTTCATCGTTACGATCGCGGGCCCAGTCGGCTGCGACGGCTCGCCCGCGGCCGGCGGCTCCGGCGCGGGGGATCCTGGAGGCGGCGGCGCCACGCCGGTCGACCCGCCGGAGGGCGGCGGCGTCTGTCCCTGCTGCTGGTCCTGCGGCTGGCCCGCGCCGTTCTCGGTCGGCTGACCATTCGACGGCGCCGGCGCCGGCGGCACCACGAACGAGGGGGGCGGGGCCTGCGGCTCGGTCTCCTCGGCCGGGGACACCTCCTCCTTCGGCTTGGCGCCCATGAACTCGTCCTCGGGGACGTCCGCGATGCCGGGGTACTTGCGCTCCCCCTCGCCGCCTTCGAACGGCGAGGCGAAAGCACTCTGCCGGCTCGCACCCCGGAGGGCCACGTTCCCTTCGGTGCCCACCCAGAGCGGCTGCATGTCCTCCTCGGAGATGTCCGGGATCCGAATGATGTGCGGCGTCATCATCAGGACGATGTCGGTCTGCTCGATTTCCGTCTGCGTGCTGCCGAACAGCCGCTTGAGGAGCGGGATGTCGGAGAGGCCGGCCACGCCGGACAGCGACTTGCGCTCGGTCTCGCGCAAGAGTCCCGCGAGGATGTTGGTCTCGTTGTCCCGGAGACGGATGGTCGATTCGATCTCGCGCGTGCCGATGATCGGCTGGGTGAGCCCGCCGCCGGCCGAGACCGTCCCCGCGAGCGCCGAGATCTCGACCTTGCCCTTGAGCGTGATCTCCCGGTTGTGGTGCACGCGCGGCTCGAGGTCGATGTTGATGCCGACGTTCTGGTAGGTGAACGACGTGATCGGCACCCCGACGGTCCCGCCCACGGTCGGGGCGGCGTTGAAGGTCGTGTTCGGGATCGGGATCCGATCGCCGATCCGCACCGTCGCCTTGGATCCCTCGCTGACCCGGAGCTGCGGCTTGGCGATGATCTGCGCGTCGGCGTCGGTCTTGAGGAAGTTGATCACGACGCCGGGGATCGGCCCGACCAGCCACGAGCCCGCCTGCTTCAGGAGATCGAGGTTGTTGAGCGACACCGACGAGCCGCCGCCGAACGACAGGTTGATCGTCTTCCCGGTGCCGCCGCTGGTGCCGCCGCCGAACAGGTCGATGCCGAGGTTGCGCAGGAGGTTCCGGTTCACCTCGAGCAGCTCGACGTCGATGATCATCTCCGACTTGGCCTTGTCGTTCGACTGGATGATCTTCTGGGCCACCGCCACGCGCTCGGGCGTGTCGCGGATGGTGATGGCGTTGAGCCGGTCGTTCTGGGCGATCTGGCGCGCGTCGAGGAGCGTCCGCAGCAGCACCTGGACGTCCTTGACGTCGGCGTTGCTGAGGTAGAACGTCTGGATCACGAGGTCGTCCAGCTCCTTGTGCTTCTGCGGCGTGTCCTCGGCGAGGAAGATCGAGCCCTCGTCCAGGACCTTGTAGAAGTGCTTGTTCATGGTCATGAGCTGGTCCATGGCCTTCTCGAAGGTGACGTCCGCCATGTCGACCGTGATCTTCTTGTCGAGGGGGAGCCGCTCGTCGTAGACGAAGTTGATGCCGGAGGCCTTGGAGAGGGCGTCGTAGATCTTCTTCACGCTCTCGTCCTTGAAGCGCAGCACGATCGGGATGTTCGAGGAGGCACTGAGACGCGGCGCCTCGCGGCCCGGGGACGCCCTCTTCTTCATCTCCTCCAGCGGCCACTGGTCCCGGGCCTCGCGCTTCTGCCAGTCGCCGAGGGCCTTCGCCAGCTCGTTGGCGGCGAACTGGTGCGACTGGTCGAGGTAGACGGCCTGCTGGAACTCGGCGATCGCCTCGTCGAGCTTGCCCGCCTTCCGGTACTCCTCTCCCTTGGAGAAGTGGACCTGGGCGGCGCGGACGCGCGCGCGCAGGAGCGCCACCTTGTAGCGCGTCTCGTCGGGCTTGGAGGACAACGCCTTGGAGAAGCTGACGACGGCCTTGTCGTAGTTGAGCGCCTTCATCTCCTTCTCGCCCTGCCGGTAGGCGGTCCCCGTGGCGCAGGCCCCGAGCAGCAGGGCCACGATCAGAAGCGCGAGGATCCTCCCGGGACCCGCCGTCGTTCCGCCTCCACGCACCGTCTCACCCCCTCCCTGGATGGATCGCAAGATGGCCTCCTCCTCAGTACGAGCTGCTCATCGGCAACGTGCGCGACTCGTCTTTGAACTGCGGATCGGAGAAACCGAACTTGATCGACTCGTAGCCGATCTCGAGGACTCGTATTCCCTTGGGCAGGACATCCCCCTTCTTGACGAACACCAGGTCGGTGCCGTCGTGCAGCACGGCGATCTTGCTGTTGGCCGGGCCGATGTAGCCGATGAACTTGAAGTTGACCGGCGGCGGCTGCGGCTTCGGCGGAGGGGGCGGCGGAGGCGGCGGCATGTTCTTGATGCGCTCCGCCTCCTCCTCGGCCTTCCGGCGCGCCTCCTCCTGCTGCTGCGCGATGAGGGCCTCCTGCTTCTCGCGCTCCTTCGCCGCCAGCTCCTGCGCCTTGCGGATCGCCTCCTTCTCGGCGGCCGTCAGCACCGGCGGCGGGGGGGGCGGAATGACGCCGAACTGGAAGATGTTGCGGCCGTTCGGGTCGTAGGACGGCCGCTGCTGCTCGAGGGCCGCC
>DASRJX010000214.1:0-3886 GCA_035649235.1 Candidatus Cryosericum sp. | reverse complement strand
CCCGACCGCCAGGATGTAGGCCGCCGTGCGCATGTGGACGTTGTACTTCTTGGCGATCGCCAGGACCTCCTGGAAGGACCGCGTCATGATCTTCTCGAGGTGCTGGTTCACCTGCGTCTCCTCCCAGAAGAAGGACTGCAGGGACTGCACCCACTCGAAGTAGGAGACGGTGACGCCCCCGGCGTTCGCCAGGATGTCCGGAATCAGGAAGATGCCGTTCTTGTGGAGGATCGTGTCGGCGCCCGGGGTCGTCGGGCCGTTCGCGGCTTCGGCGACGATCTGCGCCCGTATGCGGGAGGCGTTCTCCTGGGTGATCTGGTTCTCGAGGGCCGCCGGCACCAGGACGTCGCACTCCAGCTCGAGCAGCTTCTCGTTGCTGATCCGATCGGCTTCCGCGAAGCCCTTCAGGGCGCCGGTCTTCGCCTTGTGGGCCAGGACCTGCGACATGTTAAGGCCCTTCGAGTTGTAGAGGCCGCCGCCGCTGTCCGAGACGGCGATGATGAAGGCACCATCCTCGGAGAGGAGCCGCGCCGCGATGCTGCCGGCGTTGCCGAAGCCCTGCACCGCCACTTTGGCTCCTTTGAGCGAGATGCTCCGCTCCTTGCACGCCTCGCGGATCACGTACTGGCAGCCGCGCGCGGTCGCTTCGTTGCGCCCCTGGGAGCCACCCACCGGGAGCGGCTTGCCGGTGACCACCCCCAGCACCGTCTCGCCGGCCGTCATGGAGTAGGTGTCCATGATCCAGGCCATCGTCTGGGCGTTGGTGTAAACGTCGGGCGCCGGGATATCGCGCTCCGGTCCGATGATGATGCTGATCTCGAACGCGTACCGGCGCGTCATGTTCTCCAGCTCACGGATCGACATCTTCTTGGGATCGCAGACGACGCCCCCCTTGCCGCCGCCGTAGGGGATGTTGACCACGGCGCACTTCCAGGTCATCCAGGACGCCAGCGCCTTCACCTCGTCCAGGGTGACGTTGGGGTGGTAGCGGATGCCGCCCTTGGCGGGCCCGCGGGCCATGCTGTGCTGCACGCGGTAGCCTTCGAAGACGTGGATCGAGCCGTCGTCCATCTTGGTCGGGATCGAGACGATGAGCTGGCGCTTCGGGGCCTTGAGGACCGCCCGCAGCCATGGCTCCAGCTTCAGGTGCTCGGCCGCGGTGTCGAACTGCGCCGCCGCGATCTCGAACGGGTTGAGGACCTCCATCACCGCAGCATTGCCCATGATTGCGTGCCTCCCAGGACTTGGATCGCCCACCGTTATTATCACAAGGGTCCCGCCCCGTCCAGCCGGAACGGCCGGACCCGAGCCCGCCGAACAGGCAGGATTGTCGCGGCGTTCAGGCCTTCGGAGCCCCCCCCAACAGGCTGTCCACGGGCTCTTCGGGAATAGCAAGCAACGTGCCGCCGTACAGGTAGTCGCGCGTCCTCTCCAGCACGAGGTGCGGATCGATCCGCCGGCGGGCCAGCCCGGCCTTGATGGCGGCCCGCGCGACCGCCTGGGCCACTTCCGGCACTCCCTGGAAATCGAGCGGCAGCGGCAGGATGTGCGTCGGAGACAGCTCGTAGTCGGGGATCAGGTCGGCGAGGGCCTGCGCGGCCGCGATCTTCAAGGTGTCGTCGATGTCGCGCGCCGCCACGTCGAGGGCGCCGCGCAAAATACCCGGGAAGGCGAGCACGTTGCTCAGCTGGTTCGGCCGGCCGGGACTGGAGGTGCCCACGACCGCAGCACCCGCCTGCAGTGCCTCCTCCGTCGAGATCTCGGGCACCGGCGTCGCCAGGGCGAAGATGATCGGGCGGTCCGCCATCTGGCGCACCATGTCGCGCGTGAGCTGCCCGCCGCGCGACAGGCCGACGAACAGGTCCCGTCCGCGGATGGCCTCCCCCAGCCCTCCTTTGACCTGTCCGCGGTTCGTCAGGCGCGCCAGCGCCTCCTTCTCCGCGTTCATGCCCGCCCGGCCCTCGTAGAGCGCCCCGCGCGCGTCGCACAGGACCAGGTCGTGGATGCCTGCCGCGATCAGCAGGCGCGCCACGGCGGCGCCCCCGGCGCCGGCGCCGTTGATGACGACCGTCATGCGCTCCGGATGGCGCCCGGTCAGGCGCGCCGCGTTGAGCAGCGCCGCCAGCACCACGACCGCGGTACCGTGCTGGGCGTCGTGGAACACGGGGATCTCCGTCGACTGGCGCAGGTGGCGCTCGACCTCGAAGCAGGCGGGCGCGGCGACGCCCTCCAGGAGCACGCCGCCGAGCGACGGCGCCAGCGCCCGGACCAGGGCCACGATCTCCCCCGGCTCCCGCGCGTCCACGGCGAGCGGCATCGCCTCGATCCCGGCCAGCGTCTTGAGCAGGACGCACTTCCCCTCGATCACCGGCAGCGCCGCGAGAGGGCCGATGTTCCCGAGATTGAGGATCGCCGAGCCGTCGGTCACCACCGCCACGAGGTTCCCCTTGACCGTGTAGTCCCAGACGCTGAGCGGATCGCGCAGGATTTCGCGCACCGGCGCCGCCACGCCCGGCGAGGCGATCACGCCGAGCGTCACCTCGTCCTTGAGCGGCACCTTGGAGGTCACGGAGATCGCCCCGCGGTAGCGACGGTGCAGGTCGAGCGCCTCGTCCCCCAGGGTGCGCGGCTGGCCGCGCTCGATGGGCCGGGCGGGCTGCTCCAGGAAGGCCGTGTCCCCCTCGTACACCAGCCGGCGCGCCTGCTCGCCGATCTCCTCGGGGTGGATGTCCTCGCCCGCGACCCCGAGCGCCACGGCGGCATTGGCGACCGCCTGCGCCACGGCGGGCGCGACCCGCAGGTCGAGGACGCGCGGGATGATGCGATCGGGTGCGATCTCCTTCTCCGGCACGAGCGAGGCGATGGCGTCGGCGGCGCCGATCAGCATCTCGTCGTAGATGCGCGTGGCCCGAGCGTCCACGACGCCGCGCACGAGGCCCGGAAAAGCGAGCGCCACGTTGAGCCCGTGCCGGTAGTTGGCCCCGCCCGTCAGGACGACGGCCGCTCCGGCGTCGCGCGCCTCCTCGGGGGCGATCTCCGGCTCCGGCGTCGCCAGCGCCAGCACGATCGCCCGCGGCGCCATGGTGCGGATCATCGCCCCGGTCACGGTGCGCGCCGCCGACAGGCCAACGAACAGGTCGGCCCCCTGGAGGGCGTCGGCCACCGACCCGTCGCGCCCCTCGGGGTTGAGATCGCGCGCGGCGGCTTCCTTGAAGCGGTTCATTCCCACGTCGCGGCCGGCGCGCACGATCCCGTCGCGATCGCACAGCGTGATCTGGCTGATCCCGGCGCGCCGCAGGAAGCGGGCCACGCTGATACCGGCTCCGCCGGCGCCGGTGATCACGGCGCGCAAGCCGCCGATCTCCTTGTTGACCAGGCGCACGGCGTTGCGGAGCGCCGCCAGGACGATGACGCAGGCGCCGTGCATGTCGTTGAAGACGTAGGGGACCGGCAGGTCGGCGTCGCTCATCCCTTCGAGGATCTCCAGCAGCTCGAACGACCGCGGAGAGGCGATGTCCTCGATGGCGAAGGCGCCGAAGGTCGGCGTCAGGCGGCGCATGATCTGGGCCAGGCGCTTCGGGTCCCGCTCGTCGAGGCAGAGCGGGAAGGCGTCGAGTCCTGCGAGCGCCTTGAACAGGACGGCCTTCCCTTCCATGACCGGCAGCGCGGCGGCGGGCCCGGCGTCGCCGTACGACAGGAGCGAGGATCCGTCGGTGATGATGCCGACGGCGTTGCCGCGCATGGAGCAGGTCAGGGAGGCGGCGGGGTTCTCCTGGATCTCCTGGCAGGCGGCCCCCACGCCCGGGCCGTACACCAGGCCCATCATGTACTCGTCGCGGACGGGGATCTTGCTGCGGATGGAGAGAAGACCCCGGTTGCGCCGGTA
>DASRJX010000213.1:0-14524 GCA_035649235.1 Candidatus Cryosericum sp. | reverse complement strand
CCCAGACCCCGGCTGATGTCGGGACGGCACCAACCCCCCGAAATCCTTTGACATAACGGCATAAAGTCCCATACTATCGCCGCCAACAGTCAATTCCACGTGCCCGGGAGCAGGGGAAACTCGCCGGGTTTCAGGGGGGGATTCGATGAAGCGTTCTGCCAAATGTGTTGCTCGACTCCTGCTCGGAGCCGGTCTTCTGTGCGCCTCTTGGGCTCCGTCCGGAGCGGCCACGGTCACGACCTACTCCAGCGAAGCCGCGTACCTGGCGGCCGTCGGCTCTGGCATCACCAGCGCCGATTTCGACGCCTTCCCCACCGGGACGGTGATCACGACGCAGATCGCCGGCGTGACGTTCTCCTCGCCGAATGCGTCGACGACCGGCTACTTCCCGATCCAGGCGTTCGCGAGCCCTGGCGCCGTGAGCGCGCCGAACACGCTCGCGGGAGGCTTCGTCTCCGGCCAGCCGGACGTGGACCAGGCGATGGTCCTCGATTTCGCGCCCGACACCATCGCGTTCGGGTTCTTCCTCTCGCCTCTGACCCCCAACTCGAACGTCATCGCGGTGAAGGCCGACTTCCGCGACGGCACGACGCAGACCTTCTCGATCTCCGACGCCGACAGCAGCGGCACCGAGTTCCTCGGACTGAAGTCGGACACCGGCATCTTCCGTGTCACTCTCCGATCGACGCGACAGAGCGGGCAGCAGGGGTTCCGGCAGTTCGGCATCGACGACGTGACGTTCAAATCGGCTGATGAGAACCCGCCGACCTGCACGGCGGTCAAGGCGATCGTCGGCGGGGTGCTCGGCTTCAACGGCACGTCGACCGACAACGCGTCGTTCGACTCGGGAGTGGCGAGCATCGCGCTCTCCGGCGCCACGAATCTCACGCTCACCTGCGATGCGCCCTTCCCCGCCGCCTGCGGCAGCGTGGGCACTCCGGTCCCCTCGGCCACGTGGCGCGTGGCTCCGACGGATCCGGGGCTGGTCGGGACCGGCGAGGTGATCACGACCGACGGGGCGGGCAACACCTGCAAGTTCGAGGTCACCTTCCTCGCCTTCCCGGGCGGGGCGGCGGAGAAGCTCCAGGTCTGCTCCGCGGACGGTGTGGTGCTCTTCGCGAACAACCCGTTGACGGCGCCGCCCGGGCCGATCGCGTGCAGCGCCACCCTGCCGGGCCCGTCCTATCCGCCGTTCCCCCCCGGCTACGAGGCCTCGCCGGCCGACGACGCTGCGCCGTGCGTGGTGTTCACGATCAAGAGCCCGATCTCGGGCCCGACCGGGATGGTCCTCAACAAGGACGGCGACTTCGAGCCGCGTCTGAGACTGCTGTTCTCCCGCTTCGACGGCACGGTGTTCGGGCCCTTCGCCGACATCACGGAGTCGGTCGATCAGGTCACGACCATCAGCCCCGATCCGACCCGGCCGAGCGGGACAGGCACCTGGTCCCAGGTCCTGGTGGCCTGCGGCGTCCTGGCCGAGATCTGCAACGGCGTCGACGACGACGGTGACGGGACGATCGACGAAGGGCTGCCCGTCGGCGGCCCGGCCAAGGACTGCGACGGCGACGGATTCCCGTTGTGCCCCACCACGGCCACCAGCGCCCAGAACTGCGCCGGCCAGACCGTCCCGCTGATCCCGGGCGCGCCGGGGGACTGCAACGACCAGATCCCGGGGATCCACGCCGGAGCCGAGGAGCGGTGCAACGGCCTCGACGACGACTGCGATGGGTCCATCGACGAAGGCGCCCCGGCCGGCGGCCAGGCCTGCACCATCCCCGGCCGGCTCGGCGTCTGCAACGCCGGGACGACCTCGTGCGCCTCTGGCCCGCTGACCTGCGTCCAGAACGTCCAGGCGTCGGATGAGGTCTGCGACAACCTGGACAACGACTGCGACGGCGAAGTGGACGACGGGCACCCCGGCGGAGGCGCGGCCTGCACCCTCGCCGACCTGCAGGGACCGTGCGCCCAGGGCGTGCTCTCCTGCGCCGACGGCCCGGCGACCTGCGCCCAGACCGTCTTCCCGGTCTCCGAGGCGTGCGACGGCATCGACAACGACTGCGACGGGAGCGTCGACGACGGCCTGGGGACGACCACGTGCGGCGACGGAACCTGCGCGCACACGGTCGACAACTGCGTCGGCGGCGTGCCCCAGATCTGCGTCCCGGTCGTGCCAGGCCCCGAGGTCTGCAACGGCCTGGATGACGACTGCGACGGGACGATCGACGAGGCCCTGGTGTTCAGCGGCTACCTGCAGCCGGTCAACAACGACGGCACGAGCATCTTCCAGCAGAAGAGCACGATCCCGTTCAAGTTCCGGCTGACCGACTGCGCCGGCGGCACTCCGCCTCCGGTGACCGCGACCATCCTGGTGATCTTCCAGTCGAACACGATCACCGGCACGGTCGAAGAAGTCGTGCCGGTGAACACCAAGGTGAGCACCGGGACCCTCTTCACCTACGACGCCAAGACGCGCCTGTACACGTACAACCTGGGGACGAAGGGGCTGCGGCCGCACGCGACCTACCTGGTGCGCACCACCATCCAGGCGGACGGGTCGGTCCACGACGTGCTGATCTCGCTGAAGTAGCGGCGGGCGGAGTCCGGCGGGGCGCGGGAGGCGGTCCGGGTCAGTTCCCGGGCCGTCTCCGCTCCGCGTCCACCTGGCGGATGGCGTCCTCGAGGATGTCGAGGCCCTGATCGAAGAGATCGCGCTCGATGTTGAGCGGGGGCTGCATGCGGACGAACCACGCGATGTTGTCGTGGATGTAGTAGAGGCCGTTCCGCAGGCAGATCTGGTTGATCCGCGCGGCCGCCTCGAAGTCCCGCTCCCGTGTCTGCCGGTCCTTCACGAACTCGACCGCCAGCCACAGACCCAGACCACGGACCTCGCCGACGAGGGCGCACTGCTCCTGCAGGGCGCGCAGGCGCGCGAGGCCATGCCGGCCCAGCTCGGTCGCATACTCCAGCACCCGGTCGCGCTCCAGGATCTCGAGCGTCTTCATAGCCGCGGCGCAGGCCGCGGGGTGCCCGGCGTACGTCCCCGAGACGAAGGCCTCCGCCCGATCCATGACGTCGGCCCGGCCCGAGACGGCGGCGATCGGCATGGAGCCGCCGGACAGGCCCTTGCCGATGACCATGAGGTCGGGATCGACCTTCCAGTGCTCCAGGGCCCACATCGTGCCGCAGCGGCCGAAGCCGCTCTGCACCTCGTCGATGCACAAAGCCCAGCCATGCCGGTCGCAGAGCTCGCGCAGCCCGGGGAGGAAGTCGTCCGGAGGGATCCAGACGCCGGCCTCGCCGACGACCGGCTCCACCAGGACGCCCGCGATCTTGTGAGGCGGCACGTCGTAGAACAGGATCATGTCCTCGATGTACTCGAGCGTGGCGCGCCCTGGCCCGCCGCCCGAGCGCGAGCGCAGCGGCGTCCGGTAGGCGTAAGGGTACGGGGCGTGCACGAAGCCGTTCACGAGCGGCGCCAGGTCGTCCCGCATGTCGCTGTTGAGGGGGCCGGCCTTGAGGGCGCCGTACGACAGCCCGTGGTACTGGCCGAAGAAGGTGATGACGTAGGGCCGGCCGGTGGCCCGACGCATGATGCGCAGCGCCGCCTCGACCGCCTCCGTGCCGGTGGTCAGGAACACCACGCGGTCGTGGCTCTTCGGGCAGACCGGCAGGAGCTTCTCCGCCAGCTCCAGGCGCTGCACGCTGTTGGCGGCGCTCGTCCAGCAGCTCACCCCGGCGCGTCGCATCATCGCGTCGACGGCCTCGACGACCTCGGGGTGGCAGTTGCCGATGTTGTTGGTCCCCCACCCGGATCCGAAATCGATGAACCGGTTGCCGTCCACGTCCTCGATGAGCGACCCCGAGGCGCTCCGGGCGATGAACATGCGCTCCTCGAGCGACCCGTAGGCGCCGCGCGGCAGGATCTCCGCTTCGCGGGCGATCAGCCGTCGGCTCTCGGGGCCCGGGGGGGGCGTTTTGATGAGTGAAACGCGGCGGCCCTGCGGCATGGGTCGATTATAGACCCCTCAGAACCCGCTCCGGGAATCCCTGGCGCCGGCGCTCCGCGCCGGCCGGTGGCGCCACGCATCCACGGCGTCGGTCATCTGCCGCAGCCGCGCCGGATCGGACTCCGACAGGTCGTGCTCCTCCCCCGGGTCGTCCGCCTCGCGATACAGCGCGTGCCGCCCGTCCGATCCCCAGTGGATGGTGTAGCCATCACGCCGCAGCGCGACGAGGGTCCGGTCGAAGCGCGACAAGTCGGAGCCGGGGAAGCGCTCCCGCATCACCTGCAGGAACTCGAGGGGCGGCCCGGCGAACTCCCCGATGATCGGCTCGCCCGCGCCGCGCCCGCCCCCGCTGATTCCGGCGCCCGGCAGCGGCACGGCCTCGATCGCGACGCCCCGCGGAGGCGCCACGCCCGCCAGGGCCAGAAGCGTCGGGAACAGGTCGTGCATCTGGACCGGCGTGGCGATGCGCACCCCCGCGGCCACCTTCGCGGGATAGCGCAGGAGGAGCGGCACGCGCAGGAGCGTCGCGTGGACGCTCATCTTGTGGTCCAGGAGATGATGATCGCCGATGTTCTCGCCGTGATCCGAGACGACGGCCACGACGGTCCGATCGAGGAGCCCGAGTTCGCGGACGAGATCGATCACCTCTCCGGCCCTGTGGTCGGCATAGGCGATCTCGCCGTCGTACAAGTCGTTCAGGATGAGAAGGTCGTCGCTCGTCAGGTCGGACAGGCCGAGGATGTAGGCCATCTCGTCCGGGTGGCCCAGATGGGCCAGCCGCTCGACCCGGTCCGGGTCGGTCCCGGTCCTCAGGAATCGGGAGCGCTCCGGCTCGGGAGGATGGTACGGGAGGTGCGGCTCGAAGTAGTTGATGAACAGGAAGAAGGGCTGCTCCCGGGCCTCGGGGTGTTCCTGGCGCCAGCGCAGGAAGCGCTCGACCTTCCCGTTCGTGATCGAGGCCCCCGTGTCGTCGCTCCCCTCCGGCACCTCGCGCCACGTCTCGCCGTAGGTGTCGAACCCCTGCTGGAAGTTGTAGGTGCTCCCGAGCCACGGGTTGGCGGTGTAGCCGACGGTGCGGTAGCCCGCGTCGCGCAGGATCTCCGCCAGCGTGACCTCCCCGTCCGGCAGCCGCAGCGAGCCGCAGTCGGTCCGGTGCAGCGAGGGATAGCGGCCGGTGAACAGGCTGGCGTGCGCGGGCACGGTCCAGGGGGCCGGCGAGAACGCCTGCGTGAAGACCGTGCCCTCGCGCGCCAGAGCCGTCAGGCGCGGCGTCGTGGATCGCCCGGATCCATCCCAGGAGAAGCGATCGGCGCGCGCCGTATCGATCACCAGCAGCAGGATGTTCGGTCGATCGGGAGCGGCGCAGCCGGCGCAGGCCAGGAGGGCCAGGGCGGCGATGAGGCGTCGGGCGAGCACTTCCCGCGATGGTAGCACGTCCTTGACAGCCTTCCGCGCGCTCGGACAGAATGCGGGTTCACGATCAGGTCCGTGTTTTCACGAGGAGAAACGCATGTCGCGCTCCCCCTTTCCGCCTCCGTACCCCGGCGACTATCCGCTGATCCGCACGCCGCTGCCCGGTCCGAACGCGAAGGCGATCATCGAGCGCGACCGGCGGGCCGTGTCCCAGAACCTCAGCAAGGACGTGCCGCTGGTGGTCGCCCGCGGCCAGGGGATGGTGATCGAGGACGCCGACGGCAACCGTTTCCTCGATTTCGCCGCCGGCATCTCGACCGTGTCGACCGGGCACTGCCACCCCGAGGTCGTCGCGGCGGTGTGCCGGCAGGCGGAACAGCTGCTGCACGTCTGCTACACGGACTTCTTCTACCCGGTCTACATCGATCTCTGCGAGGAGCTGGCGCGCCTGGCGCCGATCTCCGGTCCGAAGCGTGTCTTCCTGACCAACTCGGGAGCCGAGGCCGTCGAGACGGCCATCAAGCTGGCGCGCGTGCGCACCGGCCGCCAGGGCATCGTCGGCTTCTTCGGGGCCTTCCACGGCCGCACCTACGGCGCCATGTCGCTGACCGCCAGCAAGCCGGTGCAGCGGAAGGGGTACGCGCCGTTCGTGCCGGAGGTGCACCACACCCACTACGCCTACTGCTACCGCTGCCCCGTGAACCGCGCTCCGGAGTCCTGCTCCGTCGAGTGCCTCGAGCTCCTGACGGAGTCGTACTTCCACCACTCGGTCGACCCCGCGGGGGTCGCGGCGGTGATCGTCGAGCCGGTGCAAGGCGAGGGCGGCTTCATCCCTCCGCACCGCGACTTCCTGCCGAAGCTCCAGGCAATGTGCCGGCAGCACGGCATCCTCCTGATAGCGGACGAGGTGCAGTGCGGCATGGGGCGGACCGGTCGGATGTTCGCCCTCGAGCACTACGGCATCGACCCGGACATGATCATCCTGGCGAAGGGCATCGCGTCCGGGATGCCGCTCTCCGCGGTCGTGGCCCGCGACGACGTCATGAAGTGGAACGACGGCGGGCACGGGTCCACGTTCGGTGGGAACCCGGTCTCCTGCGCCGCCGCGCTCGCGACGCTGAGGCTGCTGCAGGACGGCCTGGTCGAGAACGCGGGCCGCGTCGGCGCGCACCTGATCGAGAAGCTCCGGGGCCTGCAGAAGAGGCACCGTCTCATCGGGGACGTGCGCGGACTGGGGCTGATGGTGGGGCTGGAGATCGTCGGCGATCGCGCGACGCGCGCGCCCGCCCCGAAGGAGCGCCACGCGATCATCGTCCAGGCCTTCGAGCGAGGCCTCCTCACGCTGCCCTGCGGCGCCTCCACGATCCGGCTGTCGCCGCCCCTCGTCGCCACGCAGGAGGACGCCGACAAGGCCGTGGCGATCCTGGACGCCGCGATCACCGCGGTCAGCGGCTAGGAGCCTGCCTCGGGGCCGGGGTCCGTTCCGCCCGGCCGCGCGCCCTGGTCAAATTCAGGATCCGGTCCGGGCCCGCGTCGTTCCCGGGCGCGGCTGGCTGTTCCTGGGATCGGCCTCGGCGTACATCGACTCGATGGCCTTGCGGTAGCGCTCCTCGATCGCCTTGCGCCGCGGCTTGAGCGTCGGCGTGATCTCCCCCGCTTCGACCGTGAACTCCCTCTCCAGGAGCCGGAACCTGCGCACCTGCTCGTAGCGCGGCAGCCGTTCGTTGATGGCGGCGATCCGCCGTTCGAACAGGTTCAGGATCCGAGGGTGCCGCAGGAGCGCCGCCATGTCCGTCTCGGCGATCCCTTTGATTTCCGCGTAGCTTCGGATCTGATCGAAGTTCGGCACGATGAGCGAGGAGATGAAGTGGCGCCGGTCGCCGATCACGACCGCCTGTCCAATGAAGCGATCGGCGCGCAGGAGGTTCTCGATGGGCTGCGGCGCGACCATTTTCCCGCCCGAGGTCTTGAGCACTTCCTTTTTGCGGTCGGTGATGACGAGGCACCCGTGGGCGTCGAACCGGCCGATGTCGCCGGTGGCGAACCAGCCGTCGCGCAGGACCTCGCGCGTCGCCGCTTCGTTATTGTGATAGCCGAGCATGACGGAAGGCCCGCGCGTCAGGATCTCGCCGTCCGCCTCGATCCGCACCTCGACACCTTCGATCGGCGGCCCGACGGATCCGAGGCAGGTGGAGTCGAGACGGTTGACGGCGATCACCGGCGAGGTCTCCGTCAGCCCGTAGCCCTCCAGGATCCGGATCCCCATGCCGTGGAACACCCGCGCCACCTCGAGCGACAGCGGTGCGCTGCCGGAGACGAAGAAGCGCATCCGCCCGCCGAGCCGTTTCCGGACGGCGGAGAACACCAGCCGGTCGGCCAGGCGCTGCTGCGCCGCGAGCAGGAGGCCGGGACCTCCTGGGTCGCGGTGCCGCGCTCCATAGCGGCGCGCCACCTCGACCGCCCACCGGAAGATCAGGCGCCTCGGGAGCGGGAGCGCCGAGCCGTTGTCCAGGACGCGCCGGAACATCTTCTCGAACAGGCGCGGCACGGCGCAGACGATCGTCGGCCGCACGTCGGCGATGTCGGCCGCCATCGTCTCGATCGCCTGCGCGTAGGCGATCGTGGCCCCACGGTGCAGGTAGCAGTACTCGACCATGCGCTCGTAGATGTGGGACAGGGGGAGGATCGACAGGCAGACGTCCTCGGTCTGGAATGGGATCGCGGCGCAGCACGAGGTCACGTTGTGAACGAAGTTCCCGTGCGTCAGCATCGCCCCCTTGGGCTGTCCGGTGGTCCCAGAGGTGTAGATGATGCTCGCGAGGTCGCCCGGCCCGGCCTGGTCGAAATCGGCCGCGGCACCCTGGCGCCCGCTGGCCTCGGCCCCCTCGTCCGCGAGCCGGCTCCACGGGCGCGTGCCCGCGGAGAGGACCGCCGGCGCGTCGAAGACCACGATCTCCCGGAGCTCCGGCAGCGAGGGCCGCACCGCGAGGACCTTGGCCAGCTGATCGGGCGTGGAGACGAAAGCGACCCGGGCGCCCGAGTCCCTGAGGATGAACTCCACCTGGTCCGGGAGCAGGGTCGGGTAGATGGGCACGGTCGCAGCACCGGCCGAGAGCGCGGCGTAGTCGGTGATCGTCCATTCGGGACGGTTCTCCGACAGCACGGCGATCCGATCGCCGCTCCGGACTCCGATCGACCGCAGGCCGACCGCCAGGTCGCGGACGCGGTCGCAGAACTGTCGGGTCGAGATGGCGCGCCAGGACCCCTCCTGCTTGTGCAGGAGCTGGTCCGGCTTGTCGACCTCCGACCGCAGTCGCCCGGGGATGTCGCAGAGGGTCCGAAAACTCATCGGGCCGGAGGAGACAGGGTCCTCCCCCGGTCACGGTGGAGGCGGCGATCGGAATCGAACCGATGCATCGAGGTTTTGCAGACCTCTGCCTTACCGCTTGGCTACGCCGCCCGGACCGTCACGCGTGATGAAGGAAGGCGCCGCCCCCTCGGGGCCGGCGATGAGGACTGGAGCGGGAAACGGGAGTCGAACCCGCGACTTCAACCTTGGCAAGGTTGCACTCTACCACTGAGTTATTCCCGCTCTTCAGACGGACCTGGACGACGCCAAACTATACGGGCCGGTCCCAGACGTGTCAAGCCGCGGGTTGCCGGCAATCCCACGCATGAGGCTCCGGACTTGCGCTCGCCGGGCACGGGTCCGGGTCGCTCCCGCGACCCTCCCCTCTACGTCGCCTCGCTCCGCCCACCGCGCTGGGAAGCGCGCGGCGGGGCCCCGTCGCTCGGTCGCCGACTGGCCCGGCGAGCGCAAGTCAGGCGCCTCCCGCGCGGGCTTCAACGGCACGATGGTCCGACACACCTTGGGACCGGGCGCCGCCCCAGGTGGAGGCGCGGCCGCCGAGGCCATCGCCCCTGGGAGGCCCCGCCTCGAGCAGGAGGTGGCCGTCGTGAGGCTCCGGGCCGGCCTCCGCCGGGGCCGTCGGCGACCGAGCGACGGGGCCCCTGCGCGCCGCTTCAGGGCGCGCAGGGCGGAGCGAGGCGACGTAGAGGGGAGCGGCGCGAGAGCGACGCGGACCCGTCCCCGGCGGAGGCCGGCCCGGAGCCTCCCAACAGGCATCTCTCACTCGATCTGGAACGCGTCCCGGATGTGGTGTACGCGCGATCCTCCACCGGCGGGGTCGCCGAGCACCTCGATGACGTCGAAGCGGCAGGGCCGGTCGGAGGCGCGATGCTGGAGCAGGTACTGGCTCGCGGTGCGCAGCAGCCGGCGCTGCTTGTGCGGCCCGACCGCCTCGGAGGGCCTTCCGCAGGCGAGGGTGGTGCGTGACTTGACCTCGACGAAGACCAGGACCCCCGACTCCTCCGCGATGAGATCGATCTCGCCCGCTCGCGTCCTGTAGCCGCGTTCCAGGATGCGGAAGCCGCGCCGGGCGAGGTATCGCGCCGCCAGCAACTCGCCCGCCCGCCCCAGCGGAAGGGCCGTCCGGTAGGGCTTCGGAGGCTCGGCGACGGTCGGGATGGCGGTCATGACGCCACGTCTTGCAAATCAGGTACCGCGCCGCTTCCAGCGGACCCCCTGGGGGGTGTCCTCGAGCACGATCCCGCGGTTCTGCAGCTCGTCCCGGATGCTGTCGGCGGTGGCCCAGTCCCGTGCCGCCCGCGCCTTCTGGCGGCGATCGACGAGCGACGCGACCTCAGCCTCGAGCGTCGCCTCGGCGCCGAGCCGGACGCCGAAGATGCTTTCGAAGGCGCCGAGCACGTCACGCACCCGCTGCGCATCCTGCCGCTTCGCCGCCCCGGCGTCCAGGGCGCTGTTGGCCTCGCGGACCAGATCGAACAGGTGGCCGAGCGCCGCGGCCGTGTTCAGGTCGTTGTCGAGCGATTCCAGCATGGCGTCGCGCGCCCTGTCCGCCGCGGCGCTCAGCCCGGGGTTCTCACCGTCCGCCAGGCTCTCGTGCTCGAGCCGGTAGGCCAAGTCGTCCAGTCGATCGAGCGCCGAGCAGGCCTGCGCCAGCCCTTCGAAGGTGAAATTGAGCTGCTTGCGATAGTGCGCCGACAGCAGGAGGTACCGGATCGGCCGCGGGTGATAGCCGCGCGCCATCAGATCGCGGAGGGTGTAGAAGTTGCCCTTCGACTTGGACATCTTCTCTCCGTCGACGATCAGGTGCGCCGCGTGCAGCCAGTGGCGCACGAACGGCTTGCCGGTGGCGCCCTCGCTCTGGGCGATCTCGTTTTCGTGATGCGGGAAGATGTTGTCGACGCCTCCTGTGTGGATGTCGAAGGTCTCGCCGAGGTACTTCATCGACATGGCCGAGCACTCCAGGTGCCAGCCCGGCCGGCCGTCGCCGACCTCCGTCGTCCAGGCCGGCTCGTCCCCGCGGCGCATCTTCCAGACCGCGAAATCACGCGGGTTGTCCTTGTCGTATTCGTCCGCCTCGACGCGGGCCCGCGCCGCCTCCGCCGATCCGGGATCGAGGCCCGAGAGCCGTCCGTACGCGGGAAAGGTCTCAATCCGGAAGTAGATCGAGCCCTTGCTCTCGTAGAGGCAGCCTTTCTCGCGCAGCCTCAAGATCAGCCGCACCATCTCGTCGACGTGCTGCGTGGCCTGCGGGTAGACCGCGGCGCGCTGGATGCCGAGGGTGTCGAGGTCCTCGAAGAAGGCGTCGATGAAGGTCCGTGTGTAGTCGTCCAGCCTGACACCCTGCCTGAGAGCGCCCGCGATCGTCTTGTCGTCCACGTCGGTGAGGTTCATGACCTGGGTGACCCGGTGCCCCCGGAACTCCAGGTGGCGGCGCAGCAGGTCCTCCCAGAGGTAGGTGCGGAAGTTCCCGATGTGGGCGAAGTCGTAGACCGTGGGACCACACGTGTACAAGCCCACCTCGCCGGGGCGCAGAGGAACGAACTGGTCGACACTCCGGGTCAGCGTGTTGTAGAAGCGGAGGCCCATCGCTCTCCGGCGGCCGTTGGACGCGAAAAGGCCCCGCTCCCTGCGGGAACGGGGCCGAACTCGACCGGTATCGTCAGCCGCCGGGGAACCGGCGGATCAGAACTCGAACTGGAACCCGACGGAGAACCTGCGGCCGAAATCGCGCTCGGCGATGAGCTGCAGGTTGCCGCTGCGGTTCGGGTTGTCGGGAATGTAGGTATCGATGTTCAGGTTGTCCGTGTTCAGCACGTTGTCGACCGCCAGGAACAGCTTCGAATTGAACCGGCCGATCACGAACGCCTTGGTGGCCTGCAGGTTGATGCCCAGGATCTGATCGTTCCGCCGGCTGTTCCTCCGCTCCGGAACGAAGACGGGGCCCTGGGTGGAGGGCGCGATGCGTCCGAAGAGGGTCCGGTTCTGACCGTAGTCGAAGTTGTTGAGGTCGAACACCTGCGTGACCGCCGAGTAGGGCAGCCCCGACGCCCATTCGAGAATCCCTCCCACGGTCCAGTCGCCGGGCAGGAAGCTCGTGCCATTGAAGCGCACGATGTGCCGCTGGTCGTAATCGAGGTAGCCGTACTCGTAGGGGACGGTGGCCGGATCGTCGCCGAGCTCGGAGCTGAAGTCCTCGGCGTTGCCCTGCGCGCGGCCATAGGTGTACGAAGCGTCCATCTGCCACTTCCGGCTGAGCCGCTTGGTGACCTGGACCTCGACCCCCTGGTACTCGGAGGTGTTGAAGTTCCCGAAGCGGAAGATCTGGTTGAAGAAGAAGTTATAGGCGTACAGGTCCGGAACGCTATTGCCGACGCGCGTCCCCAGCTGACCGCCGCCTCCGAAGGCCAGGCGCCCAATGCTGTCCTGGTACGTGCCGTCGTCCTTGAAGCGCACCTCGTGGTTGACGTCCCGGTCCTGGAGGCCGAGCCGGGCCTTGCGGTTGATGTAGCTGAGCCGGAGGGAGATCTCGGGCGCCAGCTCGCGCTCGAAGCCGACCGACCACTCGTCCGTGAACGGCGTCTGCAGCCCGCGATCCACCTGAGCGGCGCTGGGGGGCGCCTTCGAGATCGCGGCCCCGATGCCGTTGTTCGGGACGCCGCTGCCGGTGATCCCGTCGGAGTCGGTGCGGTAGTAGCGCGCGATCTGGTCGGGGCCCTCTTCCGGGATGATCGAGTTCAGGAAGAGCTTGTCGTAGAACCGGCTCCACGACGCGGTGATCTTGGTTTTGGAGTCGGCCCAGGGATCCCAGGACACGGCGATGCGCGGCGCCAGGTTGTTGTTGGTCAGCCGGAAGGCCTCTTCCTCCTGGAACACGGCGCCCTGCTGCCGCAGCAGGTCCCGGTTGACCACGTCCTCGCACTCGCCGTTGGTGCAGACGGTCGTGATGGCGTCGGGGAACAGCGTCTTGAGGTTCCCGGCGACCAGCGTCGTCGACGTGTGGTGCTGCGTGAGGCGCGAGATCGAGATCTTCTTGAGCTGGTCGAGGGTGTTGATCGCGAGCTGATTCCCGGCCCCCGTGTCGCACACGGAGCCCGAGCCCCCTGTCCCGAAGAGCGGGTCGCCGCAAATCCCCTGCTGCTCGATGCCGTCGTTGTTGCCGACTATGTCGTCGGGCTTGCCCCGCTCGCTGCCGAACATCCCGCTGACGCGGTCGAAGATCTTGCGCTCCTGCAATGGGTCGAATTGCGTGTATCCGAAGGAGTCGGTCGTCTCGCGCTCGAAGCGCAGGCCCAGGTTGAGGGTCAGGTTCGGGAGCGGCTTGAAGGTGTCCTGCACGTACAGAGCCGACGTCAGGGAGGTCGCCTCGTTCTCGACCTGGTTCTCCGCCGGGAGGATGACGCCGACGGTCGGGAGGAACTGGTTCGAGGAGGGCGGGCTCAACTCCGGCAGGACGAAGGGCCGCTGATTCGTCGTCTGGTTGTAGTGCTCGCGCTCGATCTTGTAGCCGGTCTTGAGATCGTGCTGCCCGTGCCAGTCGGGAACGAAAATGGTCAGGTCCTGCCGCAGCGTCTGCCGTCCGCGGTCGCCGTCGAAGTCGAGGAGGTACGGTCCGGTGGTTAGGAGCGTTCGCTGATCCTGCGCGTAGTCGCGGTCGCGCCCGACCGGGAACTGCCGCCCGTACGGATAGTAGTTCCCGAAGTTGCCGTTTTGGTCCTCGATGATGTCGTTGTTGACCGCGGCGTTCGGGCGATCGTCCAGGTTGTTGTTGTCGTTCCGGTCCTCGTTGATGTAGTCCAGGTGGCCGTCGTGGTCGCGGTCCTCACCCTGATCGAGCATCTGGTCGCCGTCGAGATCTTCCGTGACCTTGTCGAGATTGCCGTCGCAATCGATGTCCTCGCGCCCGCTCCCTTCGCATCCGCCGCCGACGCCGTTGCGCGCGGGCTGGGTGAAGCGTCCGTCGCAGTCGACATCATCGCCGGTGCTGATGATCGTGCCATCGAGCGTCCTCTGGCACCCGGGCCCGGATGAATCCTCCCAGACGTCGAAGGACCCGTCGCGATCGTTGTCCTCGCCGGGGTCACGCTCCGTGGCGTCGATGAAGCCGTTCTTGTTCCGGTCGATGTACAAGGTCCCGTTGCCGTTCGTGTCCGGGCTGATAGTCCCCTCGATGTAGGGGTTGGAAACGAAATCCTGCACGATGGTGTCGAGGAAGACGTTCGGGCTGAACACCGCCGTCTCGCGAAGCACCAGGCTCCGGCCGCCCGTCCACGCGGAAAAGCCCGACTCGATGGCGGTGAACGAATCCAGTCCCACATTGTCGTCGCGCTGCGGGTCGAAGGTCGCCGTGAAGACCAGCTTGTGGTTGGTGGAGATGTCCCAGCTGGCCTTGCCGAGTACGCGGGTCTCCTCGTGGGTCCGCACGAATGCCTGGGTCAGCGCGTTGACCGGCGTCTCTTCCTGCCGATACTCGGCGGCGATGAAGTACCAGGCCTTGTCCTTCACGATCGGCCCGCTGACGGTGAGCTGCGGATAGATGTCGTTGAAGGTCAGATCCCGGAGACCCACCTCCCCCAGGCCGCCGTGCAGCTTCGGGTCGTCGATGCCGGCCCCGTCACCATCGAAGATGTTGCTCCGCCAGTCGACGCGGAAGCTCCCCTCGAAGTCGTTGCCCCCCGACTTGGTGACGATGGTGACGAACCCGCCCTGGGCCCTGCCGAACTCGGCCGAGGCGCCC
>DASRJX010000212.1:0-4014 GCA_035649235.1 Candidatus Cryosericum sp. | reverse complement strand
GGGATCTCCCGCTGAATGTAGTCCCGGTTCGCCCCCACGAGAGAGGACAGATGGACGTTCCGATCGTAGATCCGCAACGGAACGCCTTTGCCGAGCAGGCCTTCGGCCAGGAGGACCATGGCGCTCTCCCGCAGATCGTCGGTCCCGGCCTTGAAGCTCAGTCCCAGCAGGGCGGTCCGGGGACGGCCGTAGCCCAGGATCCGATCGAGGGCGGCGCGCACGTGCGTGTCGTTGCTCGACAGGATCGCTTCCAGGAGGGGGGTCGTCACGTTGGCGCGGCGCGACTCGTGCACCAGGGCGCGCAGGTCCTTGGGCAGGCAGGAGCCGCCGAACGCCATGCCCGGTCGCAGGTACGCCGGAGAGATGTTGAGCCGCTTGTCCTCGCAGACGAGCCGCATCACTTCCAGACTATCCACCTGAAGCCCCTTGGAGAGCCGTCCGACCTCGTTCGCAAAGGTGACCTTGAGAGCGTGGAAGGCGTTGCAGACGTACTTGGCCATCGCGGCCGTCTCCAGCCTCGTGGCGTGGAACGGGCGTCCCTTGGCCGCATAGAGCGCCCGCACCGCGTCCGCGGTCCTGTCGTCGCTCGTCCCGCAGATGTCGTAGGGCGCCGAGTCGTAGTCGCGGATCGAGCTCCCTTCCCGCAGGAACTCGGGGTTCATGGCCAGGCCCAGCGTCTCGCCGACCCGGCGGCCGCTGCGCTCCTCCAGGAGGGGCTGGACATGCCCGTGCAGGACTCCGGGAGGGACCGTGCTGCGCACGTTGACCACCTGGAACTTCGTCCCGCCCCGGAGAGACTCCCCCAATTGGACGAGGGCCCGCGACAGGTGCGAGAGATCGGAGGCCCCGCTGGCCGAAGACGGCGTCCCGACGCAGATCAGGTACATGTCGGCGTCCCGGGTCGCCTCGGTCAGCGAGACGGCCGCGCGCAGCCGGCCCGTCCTCCTCCCCTCCCGAACGAGATCGTCCACGCCCGGCTCCAGGATGGGGCTTCGCCCCTCCTCCACGGCCCTGGCCTTCTGCTCGTTGACGTCCACGCCCACCACCTCGAACCCGTCCCGAGCGAGACAGGCGGCGCACACAGTTCCCACGTAGCCGAGTCCCAGGACCACGACCTTCATTCCGATCCCCCCGATTCAGAGGCGGCGCAGACGCGCGCCAGAGTCGCCACCTGGGCCGCCGAGACCTGCCGGCGCTCCCGTTTCAGATCCGCCATCTCGCTGCGAAAACGGTCCGGATGGGCCCGGATCGTCTCCAGGGCGACTGCAATTGCCTGGGGCGTGTTGTCGACGTGCACCGTGCCGCGGGAGAAGACCTGCCGGAGCAGGCCCCAGTCGGAGGTCACGAGCGGTTTCTCGAGCGCCATCGCCTCGTAGGCCCCGCGTTGCATCGTGTGATCCTCCCGCGTGAGGGCCAGGATGGCGTCCGCCCCCCGCAGCAGGGCGAGATACTCGTCGTCGGGAGTGAACCCCGTCAGCCTCACGTTGCCGGGCAGGCTCTCACGGAATCCCTTCCGCGCGTAGGAGGGATCCCCCGTGAAGGAGAACGACATCTGCGGTAGTCGGCGGGCGGCCTCGACGACCGCTGCCACTGGCTCGTCCACCGAGTGGGTGCAGATGAACACGGCGTGAAAGTCGCCGTTCCGAGAGGAGGGCCCCGACGGCGCGAGATTGAGGGCGATGTCCTGGACCAGGAGGGGCTTCGCTCCCCAGGAGCGGACCAGGGACGCCATGTGCTCGTTGGTCACGACAGTGGCCAGCGCCCGGCGCGCCAGGAAGCGCTGCAGCGGCATCGTCCAGCTCCAACGCGTGTGCTGAAAGGCGCCGGAGTGGACGTCGAGGACGAACCGGCTGCCCAGGAACCATGAGACGGCCCAGACGAGCAGAGGTGCTATGACCGGAGGGTTGGCGACCAGCACGACGGACGGCCGCTCCCGCACCAGGATCTGCAGCGTCTTCAGCGTCTGGGGCACGTACTTCACGGGCGCGAGGATCGGGACCTTGAACCGGAGATAGTGCACGAGGTAGGAGCGGGCCCCGATCTGCTCCGAGAGCGCGTCGCTGCGCCGGCAGTACGGATACCAGGTGATGAACACCCAGCGCCTCGGCTCCGGCTTTCCCTCTCCACCGTGCTCGGGCGAGCGCTGAGCCGTCCGGCGCTCCACGGCGGTCATGGCGCGCCCGCCCTCGACTCCCCGGACCTGGCGGCGACCACCTCTCCCGCAGGACGGGTGCCGGTCCGGTCAGGCCGGGCGATGTCCCGGTAGACCTTTTCCAGACCACGCTCGACCACGGCCATGGTGTGGTGCCGTTCGACGGTCTCCCGGTTGCGCCTCCCGCGACGGGCAAGCCCGTCACCTTCGTCCAGCGCCCGGCGGAGGGCGCCTTCGAGCCCGGCCTGATCGCCGGCAGGAAAGAGAAACCCTCCTCCGTCCTCGGCCAGCATCTCCGGGAGGGCTCCCACGCGCGTCGCCACGACGGCCAGTCCCGCGGCCATCGCTTCGAGAACCAGGTTGGGCATGTTCTCGAAGTAGGAAGGCAGGACCAGGAGCGTGCTGTCGCGCAGCAGCCGGAGACGCTCCTCGCCACTCACCACGCTGCGGCAAAGGACGCGGTCTTTGGCCGGGCGCGGCAGTCCGCGCTCTCGCCACCAGCCCTCGACCTCTTCCGGCGATTCCAGTCCCGCGAGGACCCAGGTCACCGAGGGGTAGTCGGCCGCCATCCGGGGAAGGACCGCGAGCAGGTCCTCGAGACCTTTCTCCCGATTCAGCCACGCCTCCCCGGTGCCCATGAACAGGACCCGGCCCGGCCGGCGATCGTGGGGACCTGCGAGACGCTCCAGTTCCTCTGGTTCCAGGCCGTTCGGGATCACGACCAGCCGCGTGCCCGGCGCCAGGGCGGAAAGGCGCTCCTTCCAGTAGCGCGAGAGCACGGCGACCCGGCGGGCGCGCGTGAGGGTGTACCGGATCCAGGCCTTCAGGGGGGCCGGGCTGCTCCGGTAGAACGCCTCGAACTTGCCGCAGTGAAGCTGGATGAGGACCGGAAGGCGCGCCAGCCGCGCCGCATGAACATAGAGCGAGTTCTGATAGAAGTTGATGCCGCTGCTCGTCTTCACGTGGACCAGGTCGGGCCGCTTGCTTTGCAGCTCGGAGCGGAAGGCGAGCACCATGCCGGCCTGGTAGCGCAGCCGCTCCCGGAGCGGCCGGCCCGCGTCGCGCCGGCGGTAGTTGTTGAACAGGCGCATGCCGGTCCCCTGCGCCAGCCGCGTGCGCAGGAGCATGTCGACACCCTTCTCCACCCCGCCTCGAAGAGGACCCTCGGGACGAGGTCCCACCAGGAGAACCCGGGGCAAAGGCCGGGTCGATTCGTCGAGGTGACGGGATTTCACACCGACTCTCCGCGGACCGTCCCCCGCCGGTTCCGACGGCTCAGAAGAGGGTGTAGATGAACGGTGCGAGGGCCGAGCCGTGGCTCAGGACGATCAGCATGCCGAGCAATACGCTCAGCACGAGGATCGGGGCCAGCCACCACTTCTTCCGGACCCTGAGAAAATCCCAGACCTCGCCAACGAACTGGATCTTGCTCCGCAGTGAATCCATCGAGCTCACTTCTGACTCTCCCCCTTGGTTGTCGCCAGACGGCCGGCAGGTACCCCGTCAATCTAACTGTTTCTGGCGGTTGGGGCAATCCTGTAGGAGAAGATTGGGCTCCGGCTCGCTGTCGCGGTCGGCCGGTCGCGGCGGACCCGGGGGTAGGAACCCCGAACCCGGTCGCCGGCCGGGCGGGGCCATCAACGCCCGGGACTCGGGCAGGTTGGAGTCGGAGACGACCGGCAGGAGCGTCGGCAGACCGTCAGCGCTGACGAGCATCGGATCGTCCGACAGGAGGATCCCCGCCGACAGACTGACGGCCTCGCGCGAGAGGATTCTGTTGACTCTCCAGAGACCGCCGGATTTCATGGGGCCCTGGAGGGCCAAGCTCGGCTCCGGCACCGTGGCCGCCGGAATGGAGGCCA
>DASRJX010000211.1:0-2667 GCA_035649235.1 Candidatus Cryosericum sp. | reverse complement strand
CGTCCCGCGCGAGGTCACAGGCGTGCGGTTCCGGTCCGACACCGTCCTCGAATGGAACAGCGCCGCCGCCGGGTCCGGCACAGGCGCCCGTCACGAGGTCATCCGGGGGGCGCTGTCGCAGCTCCCCCCGGGGTCGGGCTCGGATGAAACCTGCCTCGCGAACGACCTGCCGGCGAGGACCCTGACCGACGAGACGATTCCCGCGCCGGGGACCGGCTTCTACTACTTCGTCCGGGCGTCGAACGCCTGCGGGACCGGCACCTTCGGCGCCGGCACGTCTGGCGTTCCCCGGAGCACGGCAGCGTGTCCATGAGCCGGCACCCCGCAGCTATTTCGGGGACGGTGCCGGGTGACCCGCGACCCTCGGCCGCCGCTCAGGCGACGAAGCGCGCGAGGTTGATCAGGCCGCCCGGGAAGAGGCCGATCCCCAGGACGGCGAGGGCCGCGAGGAACAGCGCCAGGGCGTCCGTCGGCGCCAAAGGCGCTGGCGGGGCGAGGCCTGCGACCGGCTCCCGGAAGTACATCTGCACCACGACCCGCAGGTAGTAGAAGGCGCCGACGACCGAGGTGAGGAGTCCCACGACGGCCAGGGCAACGAGATCCGCGTTGACCGCCTCGCGAAAGATGTAGAACTTCGCCATGAAACCGCCGGCCGGCGGGATGCCCGTCAGCGACAGCATGAACAGCATCATGGCAGCGGCGAGGACTGGGCGGCGCCGCCCGAGCCCGGCGTAGGCCGGGAGCATGTATCCCTGGTCGCCGTCCCCTTCCCGCCCGACGATCGCCGCCACGGCGAAGGCGCCGATCGTCATGAAGGCGTAGACGGCGAGGTAGAACAGCAGCGACCCGGCCCCTTCCCCCTGCCGGCCGGCGGCCGCCAGCGCGACCAGCAGGTAGCCGGCGTTGGCGATGCTCGAGTAGGCGAGCATCCTCTTGATATTCTGCTGCGCCAGGGCGGTCAGGTTCCCGAGCACCATCGTCAGGATGGCGAGGACCGAGACGATCTCGATCCACATCTCCCGGAGCGGCGGCGGACCGAACGCCACCGAGACGATCCGGATGAGGGCCGCGAAGGCGGCCGCCTTCGTGCCGGCCGCCATGAAGCCGGCCACCGGGGCGATCGATCCCTGGTAAACGTCGGGGGCCCAGAAGTGGAACGGCACGGCGGCGATCTTGAACGCCAGGCCGACCAGGAGGAGCGCCCCTCCGGACAGCAGCAGGGGGTCCGGACCGGAGTCGCGCGCGGCGGAGAGGGCGTCGCGGATGCCGGGCAGGTCGATGTGCCCGGTCGCGCCGTACAGGAGCGCCACGCCGTAGAGCACGAACCCGGTCGAAAAGGCACCCAGGAGGAAATACTTCAAGGCGGCCTCGATCGAATAGACCTGGTCGCGCGTGAACCCGGCCAGGATGTAGAGCGGGATCGACAGGATCTCGAGGCCCAGGAAGAGCGTCAGGAGGTTCTCGCTCGCCGCCATCATCGTCATCCCCGAGACGGCGAAGAGGATCAGCGCGTAGAACTCGCCGTGCGCCGCTCCCACGGATTCCAGGTGGACGACCGACAGCAGCACGGTCAGGCCGGCCACGATGACGAAGATAATGTGGAAGGCCAGCGCCTGGTGGTCGACCAGGATCGCCCCGTGGGCCACGGACCGCCGCCCCTCGCCGAACAGCATCGCGGCGGCCGCCGCCGAGACGCCGAGGATCAGCATCGCCTGCGCGGCGCACAGGCGCAGCGTCCGGCGCTTCAGGATGGCGACCTGGAGCAGGATCCAGAGGCCGCCCAGCGCCGGCACGATGACCGGCAGGAGGAGGGCCAACTGTCCGGGCCCGGAGAACACGCCGGATCTCACCTCAGCACCACGTACAGGATCACGACCGTCCCCACCAGGAAGCCCAGAGCGTACTGCCGCACGTAGCCGGACTGCAGGAGCCGCAGCATCTCTCCCGCCAGGTCGGTGGCAAAGCCCGCCGCGTTGACCAGCCCGTCCACGATCCGCTCATCCACGGCGGCCGCGGCGCGGCACAGCGCCCGGTAGGGCCCCAGGATGATGCGCTCGTACAGCTCGTCGACGAAGTACTTGCCGCGCACCAGGCGCACGACAAGCGACGGAGCCCCCTCGGGGAGGGGACCGCGGCGGTAGAGGCGCGCGGCCAGTAGCATGGCGCCGGCCGCGACCAGGAGGGTCGCCAGCATGGCGCCCCACTCGGTGATCGGCGCCGCGCCGTGCCCGGATGCGGGAAGGACCGGCTCGAGGAAGCGCTCGATCTGGTTCGGGATCGCGTCCCCCCCGAGAAAGTGCGGCACGCCCAGGAAGCCCGCGGCCATCGAGCCGATCGCCAGCACGACGAGCGGCGCCAGCATCGACAGCGGGGACTCGTGGAGATGATGTTCTCTCTCCGTGTCGAGGCGCGACGGGCCGGCGAAGGTCAACATGTAGAGGCGCGTCATGTAGAAGGCCGTCAGCCCGGCGGTCACAACACCCGTGGCCCAGAGCCACACGCTCCCCCCCGGTCCGGCCAGGGCGCTCCACAGGATCTCGTCCTTGGAGAAGAAGCCGGCGAGGGGCGGGATGCCGGCGATCGCCAGCGTCGCCACAAAGAACGTCCCGTGCGTCCACGGCAGGCGCGACTTCAATCCCCCCATCTTCGTGATGTCCTGCTCCCCCG
>DASRJX010000210.1:0-23549 GCA_035649235.1 Candidatus Cryosericum sp. | reverse complement strand
GGTCCTTACCGACGCCCTGCCGGCGAACACCACGTTCGTCTCGGCGACCGGTGGCGGCACGCTGTCGGCCGGGGTCGTCACCTGGAACCTCGGCACGCTCAACGCCGGGGCCTCCTCGTCCGTCCAGCTCGTGGCGCGCGTCACCAGCCCGCTCGCGGCCGGCACGCTGATCAGCAACAGCGGCCCGGCGATCGACAGCGCCCAGACGACGTCCGTCGCCGGCGCCGCCGTGACCACCACCGTCACCTCCGCTCCGGAGCTGACGCTGACGCTGACGGACGCGCCCGACCCGGTCCAGGCCGGAGCCAACCTGACCTACACGCTCAACTACTCGAACTCCGGCAGCGCGTCTGCCACCGGCGTGATCATCTCCGCCGCCGTGCCGGCCGACACGACCCTCGTGTCGGCGACCGGGGGCGGCACCATCTCCGGCGGCAGCGTGAGCTGGAGCCTCGGCAGTCTCGGCGTCGGAGCCTCCTCTTCGGTCCAGATGGTGGTGCGCGTCACGAGCCCGCTCGCGAGCGGTACGCTCGTCACCAGCGGCAGCACGACCATCGACTGCAACGAGACGACGCCCATGAGTGCGGCCGCCATCACCACGACCGTCGCGTCCGCACCGGTCCTGGCCGTCGTCAAGACCGACTCGCCCGATCCGGTCCAGGCGGGCGACTACATCACGTACACGCTGAGCTACGCCAACAACGGCAACGCGAACGCCACGGGCACCGTGATCACCGACACCGTGCCGACGAACACCAGCTTCGTCTCGGCGACGAACGGCGGCGTTCGGAGCGGCAACACGGTCACCTGGAACCTCGGCACGCTCGCCGCCAGCGGGGCCGGCTCGGCGCAGATCGTGGTGAAGGTCACGAAGCCGCTCGCCAATGGCACGAGCATCCCGGCCGGGGCCTACAACATCGACAGCGCGCAGACCAGCCCCGTCGCCGGCCCGTCCATCACGACCGCCGTCGCCAGCAGCCCGAACCTGAAAGCGCGAGGCAAAGGCAAGCCCGACCCGACCCAGGCCGGCACCAACCTCACCTACACCCTGGACTACGACAACCTCGGGAATGCCGTGGCCACGGGCACGGTGCTGAGCGCCACGCTGCCGGCCAACACCACCTTCGTCTCGGCCACCAACGGCGGCGTCTACGGCGCGGGGACGGTGAACTGGAGCCTCGGCAACCTCAGCTCGGACGTCACCGGCTCGGTGGACTTCGTGGTGCACGTCAACGGGTCGCTCCCGAACGGCACCCTGATCAGCCTGTCGAGCTTCACCATCGATTGCAGCCAGACGCCGCCTGTGTCCGGTCCCGCCGTCAACACGACCGTGGCCTCGACCACGATCCTGTCGCTCGCGATCGCCGACGACCCCGACCCCGTGATGAGCGGCGCCGACCTGACCTACACGCTGACCTTCGGCAACTCCGGGAACGCCCCGGCCACGGGCGTCCAGGTCCAGGCGACGCTGCCGACCGGCACGACCTTCGTGTCGGCGACCGACGGCGGGATCCTGACGGGGAACCAGGTCACCTGGATTCCCGGGACGCTGCTCTCCGGCGGCACGGGCTTGGCTCGGATGACGGTGCGCGTGTCCTCCTCGGCAGTCTCCGGCAGCGTGATCCAGGCGAGCGGCTGGACGATCGACTCGAACGAGACGTCCCCTGTCACCGCCCCCACGGAGGGGACGGCGGTCACCGAGCCGTTGGCGCCGGTCGTCACATCGGCGGTGGAGGCCCAGAGCGACTCGATCTACTTCGTGCGCGGCGCGGGGCAGACCGTCAGGGTCACGGGGACTTCGTTCCAGCCCGGCGCCGCCCTGAATCTCAGCCCCGGCATCAGCATCGGCGCCACGACGGTCACGGGCACGACCCTGGCCACCGCGCCGCTGACGATCTCCGGCACCGCGAGCCTCGGGCCGCGCACCTTGATCCTCACGAACCCGGACGGCCGCGCCGGCAGCCGGCCGGACGCCCTCCAGGTCGTGAAGACGCCCGACGCCAACGGCGACTGCAAGATCGACGGCCTGGATTTGAATAGACTGGCGCGTGCGTGGAACAGCGCCAGCGGCGAGCCGGAGTTCTTCGCCGCGGTGGATCTGGACGGTGACGGGTATATTGGGCCGGATGAGCTCAGCATCTTCACCCAGTACTTCGGCCTCAAACCGCCGGGCTGCCCGTGAGGGCCGCGGACCGATGAGGGGGAGAGGCCGCGTCATAGGCCCGGCGGCGCTCCTGGCGCTGGCGCTGGCAGCGGCCGCGCCGAAGGTCCAAGCGGCCTGTAGCCCGCTCACATTCCGCAACAGTCTGCAGGAGCCGCGCCCCGGCGACCTTTACCTGCGCGCCGGCCGCGCCACCTGCACCAGCCTGGAGATCGAGATCGCGGCCCAGGATGTCTCGGGAATCTTCACCGTCGGTTTCGACCTGGCCTACCCCGCGGACCAGCTGAAGTTCGAAGGGCACGCCGCGGGACCGCTGCTGACGCAGAACGCGCCCAGGACGCCGCCGCTGGTCCTGGCGCGCGGCGCGGGGGCCGGCCGCGTCCAGGTGTCGATCACGCGCTTCGCCCCCGACGGCTCCGCGGCGGCGGAAGGGAGCGAGGTCGTGCTGACCCTGCGCTTCAGTCGCCTGGCGGCGGGAACGGGCTCCATCGACTTCGGCCTCGAGCCCGGGAGCGGCGTGGCCGAGCGGATCCTCGACGACCAGGGGGAGCCGGTCACGGCCCGCTTCGGGCCGGGTCACGGCGGCACCGTCGTCGTCCCCTGACGCTGAATCGGCCCTACCAGCGATGGTAGGCGGGGTGTCCCGGCTTGACGGCGACGAAGACGCCCCGGCAGGTGGCGCAGAGCTTGCCGCCGGCCGAGAGCGTCGCCTCGACGACGGCCCGATCGTCACCGACCTCGACCGGCTTCGCCCGCAGCATGACCTCGCCTGAGGTGGGGGCGGGCCGCAGCAGGCGCACGTGGAACTCCGCCGTCACGGTGCAGGGAAGGCGGTCGGCGCCGTCCCGGGTCATCAGCGCCCAGGCCGCCGTCCAGTTGCTGTGGCAGTCGAGGAGGGTCCCGATGATGCCTCCGCTCAGGACACCCTCGAACGCCTCGTGGTGCTTCTCGGGACGGAACCCGGCGACCAGCTCCTCTCCTTCGACTCGGCTTTCGATCCTGAGCCCTCGCGGGTTGGCCGGCCCGCACCCGAAGCAGACGCCCCCGGGCGCGTAGCGGGCCTGCAAGCTCTCTCCCGAAGCCGGCACGCGTCCTCCTACGACCCGGACGCCGAATCCTCGGCGGCCGTGCCGAGGACGTGCGTCTTCAGGAACAGCACGACAGCGCTGGAGTAGTAGTCCGTGTTGGCCTTCTTGCGGAAGCCGTGCCCCTCGTCCTTCGCCATCAGGTACCAGGCGTCGACGCCGTTCTTCTTGATGGCGGAGAGCATCTGCTCCGATTCCGACAGCGGCACGCGCGGGTCGTTCCGTCCCTGGATGATGAAAATCGGCTTGCGGATCCGGTCGACGCTGCTGAGCGGCGAGATCCGCGCCAGGAACTCCAGCATCTTCGGGTCGCGCTCGTCCCCGTACTCGACGCGGCGCAGGTCCTGGCGATAGCTCGAGGTGTTCCTGAGGAAGCTCACGAAGTTGCTGATCCCGACCGTGTCGATGCCGGCGCGCAGGCGATCGCTGTAGTGCGTCATGGACGCCAGCACCATGTAGCCGCCGTACGAGCCGCCCGCCACCACGACGCGTGACGCGTCCAGCTCGGGACGCCGGGCGATCCAGTCGAGCAGGGCGCCGATGTCCTTGACGGAGTCCTCGCGCTTCATGCCGTTGTCGAGGTTCACGTAGGTCTTGCCGTAGCCGGACGAGCCGCGCACGTTTGGCGCCAGCACCGCCATCCCGAGCTCGTTGACGTAGTACTGCGTGATGGCCGAGAAGGAGGGCCGGTACTGGGCCTCGGGCCCGCCGTGGATGTTGATCAGGACGGGGAAGGGCGCCGTTCCACGGGCGGGCCGGAAGTAGAAGGCGGGGACGAGACGCGGCGCGCCGCCGGCCTGATCGAAGGTCGGAAACTCCACGCGCTCGGGGGCCACGAAGCCGGCCGGGTTGAGGCCGCCCACCTCGCTCACCGTCCAGCGCGTCAGGCGCGGCGCCCCTTCCAGGTCCAGGACGTGGACGTCCGCGGGGGAGACCGCAGACCCGAGGGAGAAGGCCAGGCGCTTGCCCGCGGGATCGAAGCGCAAGCGGTCGACGATCCCGTCGGGGACCCCCGCGACGGGGGCCGATTTCCCCGTCGCGGTGTCGAGGAGGTACAGCCGGCCGTACCCGTTCTCGTTGACCGTGAACGCCAGGCGGTCGCCCTTGGGGGACAGCTCGATCTCCTCCACGTCCCAGGGGATGGCGGCTGTCAGGTCCGTGAAGCGTCCGGAGCCGAGGTCGAGGTAGCGCAGCCGCTGGAACTCGCTCCCCTCGTCGGAAGTCAGGTAGAGCCCGTTGCCGCGCTTCGCAAACACCGCCGCCTGATAGGAGATAACGCCGGGCTTCGGATTGACCTGCGTGACCTTTCCGCTCTCGAGATCGAGGACGTGCAGGTAGGTCTCGTTCACGGAGACCTCGTGCACCAGGAGGAGCCGCCTGTCGTCGAGCGACCAGTCCAGGACGCTCCAGGCGCCCTCCCTCTCCAGGACGAGGCGCGCCTGCCCGGGCCGGGACAGCTCGGCGACGTACAGGTCCTCGTCGCGGTCGTTCCGCCGGCTGCTGGCGAAGGCGATCCGGTCGCCCCGGTTCGACCAGCGCGGCCCGGTGTTCCGCGACGCTCCGTCCGTCAGGAGGGTGTCGGATCCCGTCTCGAAGTCGTGGAAGTAGAACTGGAAGTCCTCGCCGCCGCCCACGTCCTTGACGAACAGGAACCCGCGGGCCTTCGGGTCGGGGCTGGCGAAGGCGCCGGCGATCGGCTCCGGGTAGAAGGTGACCTGCGTCCGGTCCCCTCCCGGCCGCTCCACGCGGTGCACCTGCGCCGTCTCTCCGAAGCGCGTCCCGAACAGGACTGCGGTCCCGTCGGCCGTCCAGTCGAACACCAGAGCGGAGCGCGTGTTCTGGTACTGCATCAGGCGGTCGCCGATCTTCGCCGGGATTTCGGGGATCCCCTCGATGACCAGCGGGCCGCGCTCCCGCCTCTCCTCCGCGGCCGGCGCCGGACGGAAGACCATCAGGAGGGCCGTGGCCAGGAGAAGGCAGGGCGGGACGATGCGACGATCGGTCCTGTGGAGCACGGGAAAGACCTCCTTCGTGATCGGATTCGTGGAAGCCTCAGTTTACCCCATGTCACAGCACCTGTAGAATGCGCCATCGCGTTCTGCTGGAGGAGGCCGCATCCCATGCGCTCCCACCGTCTTGGAAATCTCGTCGTGCCCGCCGCCGCGGCGGCCGCGCTCCTGGCCTTGTTCGGCTGCACCGCGGTGCACGAGCCGGCCCTCGAGAGCCGCAGCGTGCGGGAGCACAGCATCGAGGAATTCCTCGGGACGACGGTGCACCAGGGGGCCTCGTTCTCCCCCGACGGCGCGTCGATCCTGGTGAGCAGCGACCGGACCGGCATCCTGAACGCCTGGACGGTGCCACTGTCCGGCGGCGAGCCGCAGGCGTTGACCGAGTCGACGGTCGAGTCGGTCCTGACGCAGTCGTTCTTCCCCGCCGACGAGCGGGTCCTCTACCAGAGCGACCAGGGTGGGAACGAGCTGACCCACCTCTACGTCCGCGAGCGCGGCGGCGAGGTCCGCGATCTCACGCCGGGGGAGAACCTCAAGGCCTCCTTCCGGGGCTGGGCTCAGGACGACCGCGCCTTCTTCATGGCGACCAACGAGCGCGACGCGCGCTATTTCGATCTCTACGAGGTGGCGGCCGACGGCTACGAGCGCACCCTCCTGTTCAAGAACGAGGCCGGTTACGAGCTCGGCCCGATCACACCCGACCGGCGCTGGGTGGCGCTGCAGAAGGTCGACACGGAGACCAACTCCGACATCGTCCTGCACGACCGGCGCGGCGGACCGCCCCGCAACCTCACGGCCCACAAGGGGGAGGTGTACAACGAGCCGCAGGAGTTCAGCCACGACGGACGCTGGCTCTACTACCTGAGCGACGAGGCCGCGGAGTTCCGCTACCTGGCGCGCATCGAGCTAGAGACCCTGAAGCGCGAGGTGATCGAGAAGCCGGACTGGGACGTCGAGGAGGCGGGGTTCTCGCGCAAGGGGAAGTACCTCTGGATCGAGATCAACAACGACGGCCGGACCGAGCTGCGGCTCTACGACGCCGCCACCATGGCGCCGGTGCGCCTCCCCCGCCTGCCGGAGGCGCAGATCCACTCCGTCACCTTCTCAGCGGACGAGTCGAAGGCCGCTTTCTACGTGAACGGCAGCCGGCAGCCGAACGACCTGTACGTCCTCGATCTCCGCACCGGCCGGGCCAGGGCCCTGACGCGCAGCCTGAACCCGCAGATCGATGCCGACGATCTCGTCGAAGGGCGCATGGAGCGCTTCCGATCGTTCGACAACAAGGAGATCCCCGGCGTCCTCTACAAGCCGTGGCCGGCCAACATCGACGCCAAGAAGCCGGCCCTGGTCTGGGTGCACGGCGGCCCCGGAGGCCAGTCGCGACGGACCTACAGCGGGCTCTTCCAGTACCTCGTCAACCACGGCTACGTCGTGTACGCCATCAACAACCGCGGCAGCACCGGCTACGGCCGGACCTTCTACAAGCTGGACGACCGGCAGCACGGGGAGGCCGATCTCGGCGACTGCGTGGCCAGCAAGAAGTTCCTGACGGCGCTGGGCTACGTCGATCCCGGGCGCATCGGCATCATCGGCGGCAGCTACGGTGGGTACATGGTGCTGGCGGCCCTGGCGTTCCGGCCGGACGCCTTCGCGGTGGGTGTGGACATCTTCGGAGTCGCCAACTGGCTGCGGACCCTGTCGAGCATCCCGCCGTACTGGGAGTCGTTCCGCAAGGCGCTCTACACGGAGATGGGGGATCCGGAGGCCGACGCGGACTACCTCCGGCGCATCTCCCCGCTGTTCCACGCCAGCCAGATCCGCCGCCCCCTCCTGGTCCTGCAGGGAGCCAACGATCCACGCGTCCTCAAGGTGGAATCGGACGAGATCGTCGAGGCCGTGCGCGCCAACGGTGTGCCGGTCGAGTACATCGTGTTCGACGACGAAGGGCACGGCCTGCGCAAGAAGGAGAACCAGGCGCGCGGCTACCGCGCCATCCTCGACTTCCTGGACGCCAACCTGAAGTCGCGCCCCGCCCCCCCGCCGCCCGAGCCCGCACCGACCGCCGCTACGACTGTTCCGCCGGAACGCTGAGCGTCGAGAGGACCGAGATCCAGGTCTTTTTGGGCAGCGAAGGATCGGCGAGGCGAGCCGGCGGGCCACGCGCCCGCGGGGGCGTGCGAGAAGTGAGCGACGGGGCCCCCGCGCGCGCCTTCCGGCGCGCGGGGCGGAGCGAACGAAGCCGAGCCGAGCGACGCGCGAGCGTCGCGGAGGCGTCCCCCGCGGGCGCGCGGCCCGCCGGCTCGCCCCGCGGACCCGCTAGAACTTGACCTTGGGCACCTCGCGCGCTTCGGCTGAAGCCTCGAAGTACTCCTTCTCGCCGAAGTTGAAGAACCCCGCGATCAGGTTGTTCGGAAAGCGCTTGATGAGGGTGTTGTAGGTGCGCACCGCCTCGTTGAAGCGCATCCTCTCCGTGGCGATGCGGTTCTCCGAACCGGCGAGCTCGTCCTGCAGGCGGATGAAGTTCTCGTTCGCCTTCAGCTGGGGATAGTTCTCCGCGATCGCCAGGAGGCGCGAGAGGGCGGAGGTCATGCCGGCGTTGGCCTGCGAGGCCTCCTGAGGCGTGGACGCCCCGGCCAGCCGGCTGCGGGCCTCGGCGACCTGCTCGAAGACCTCGCGCTCGTGCGACGCGTAACCCTTCACGGTCTCGACCAGGTTCGGAATGAGGTCGCCCCGCCGCTGCAGGACGTTCTGCACCTGCGCCCAGGATCGATCGACCGCTTCCCGCTCGGTGACCATGTGGTTGTAGGACGACACCAGGATGCTGCCCATCAGCACGCCCACGACCAGCAGGACCGCCACGACCACAAGGCAGCCGATCAGCCCCTTCTTCATCGCGTCTCCCCTCCCTCCGCCGGCCGGAACCGGTCTATGGCGCCGACCGCACGCGTGAGCTGCTCATAGTAGCGCGAGAACAACGTGACGAGGTCGAGCGAGGCCGGCGCCTCTCCCCGGCGCAGGATGTCGATCGCCTCGAAGGGCGTGACGTCGAGGCCCGCTCGCGCGCAGAATGCCGCCGCCACCTGGGCGTTGCGAGGCGGCGGCGTCTCGCCCACCAGGTGCAGGCAGCCGCGGAACACCGCCGCGAACGTGGTGTAGGAGCCGACCAGGAGCCGCCGCAGAGCGCGCGGCGCCCCGCGCGCCTCGACGTACCCTTCGCGCAGCCGCATCAGCTTCTCGCGCAGCTCCCGCTCGCACTGCAGGCGGAGCTGGTCGGCCCGCACCCGGATCCCCGCGAACGGGTCGGCGCCGTGCAGGACGACGCCGTGCGTCTTCAGATCCAGGAACTCGAGCGGGTAGACGTCGATCGAATCGGCGATGAGGGCCGGGGTCAGCAGCCGCGGCGGCGGCTGGCGGCGCCGCATCCACCCGCGGATCGGGGCCGAAAGCGCCTCCAGCGTCGGCGGGTCGAGGTCCTGGGTGACCACGACCAGGTTGAAATCGCTGGCTCCCTCCTGGAACTCGCCCCGGGCCGCCGATCCATAAAGGATGATGCTCAAAAGCCGGTCGCCGAGCGCCCGTTCCAGGGCGCCGACCATCGCCCGCAGCGGCGGCCGATCCATGAACTGCGTTCTGTCCATCCCGGGATTCGCCATGCCGGACCTCCCGCGTTCGTGCATCAGAACCCGCGCCCGGCGCCGCCGCCGCCGAAGCTGCCGCCGCCGAAACCTCCGAACCCGCCGCTCCCGAAGCCCCCACCGCCGAACCCGCCGGCGCCGAAGCCACCGCCGAAACCGCCGCCCCACCGCCCGCCGCGCCGCCGCCCCAGACCCTGGGACAGGAGCAGTGCCGACAGCAGCCGGCTGCCGGAGAAGAAGAGGATGGCCAGGACCACCAGGACGAGGAGCCACGACCCATCGCCTCGTCCGCGGCCGCGGGACCTCCCGCCGCCCCGGACATTCTGGAGGTCGTCGATCGTCAGCCCGTACTGCTGTGCCGCGACGGAGGTCAGGGCGGCGCTGGCCTGGAGGAGGCCGCCCGAGAAATCTCCGCGCCTGAGATGGGGAATCGCGTCGGCGTCCAGGAGCCCGCCGACCCGGCCGTCGGGGAGGAACCCCTCGACGCCGTACCCCGTGGCGACGAAGATGCGGCGCTCCTTGACGGCGAGCGCCACGACGATGCCGCGATCGTCTCCCTTCTTGCCGACGCCCCACTCGGTCCCGGCCCGGGTGGCGAAGTCCTCGATCGGCTCTCCCTCCAGCCCGGGAACCGTCACGACGACGATGGCGACGCCTGTGGCGTCGAAGAGCGCCTTGTGCCAGCGCTCCATCCGCTCCTCGTCCTGCTGGTCGACGACGGATGCGAGGTCGCGCACCGAGTGACCGTCGGGCGGCGGGAGACTGATCGCGGCCCATCCGGGATGGGTGGCGCCGAGCCAGAGCGCGGCCGGCAGGACGACCGCGAAAAGGCCCCGGACGAAGGCCCCGGCCCTCGCGGCCGGGCCGCGCGCCATCAGAAGATCGGCTCCTCGATCGGGCGGCCGTCCTCGTCGACCGGAGGCGGAGGCGGGACGTATCCGGTGGGCGGCGCCGTGGCCTTGAGCTCTTTCTTCTTGATCGTGAGGTAGTAGACGGGCGCGCCGGGGCGTCCGGGGAGCGGCACCCTCTCGGTCAGGAAGACGTACTGCCCGTCGTCCGACCAGATGGTCTCGAACTGCCGGTGGGTCTTGTCGGCGTAGCTGCTGACCACCGGCTCGCGGCGCCGCACGTCGGGAGCCCCCCAACGGGCCTCGAAACGGCCGATGAACTCGTCGGCGGCCTCCGGGGTCCGGCCGTAATGCACGTCGATCCGGGCGAGCCGCGCCAGCTCCGAGCGTTCGGGGAAGCTCAGGTGCACGACGTAGTCCCCCTTACGCTCGTAGACCCAGAGGCGCAGGCTCTTCCCGGCCGCCGTCACCGCCGGACGAATGGGATGCGCCCGCGCCACATCGGCCCGGGTCATCCCGAGCCACAGGCCGTCGAAGATCGGCGACGGGAAATGCTTGGCGGCCTCTGCCTTTGCCGCCGGCGCGACCTCGGGCGAGTGACCGCACGCTGCTGCCGCCAGCACGCCGAGCGCCAGCAACGGGATCCACCACCGGGCGGCCGTCCGTCGGCGGCGACCGGAGGGCGGGACGCTCACAGACCGAGCGCCCGCGCCAGCTCTTCCCCGAACTGCGCCGCCGAGGTCGGCCCGTCGGCGGTGACGATCGAGCCGTCCCGCTGGACGTGCGCCTTCGTGTAGGTGGCGCCCCCGGAGACGAGGGCCTTCGCCTGGCTTTCCCAGACTGTCGCCTTCTTCCCCTTCAGGAGGCCGGCGTTGGCCAGGATGGTGGGCGCCACGCAGATGGCGCCGAGCGTCCTCCCCGCCCCCGCCGCGTCCGAGGCGAGACGGTGCGCCTTCGGATCGTCGTAATAGGCCTCGGCGCCGAATCCACCCACGAACACGACCAGGTCGAAATCGGCCGCCCGGACCTGGTCGAGCGTGACGTCCGGGACGACCGTCAGCCCAAGCATCCCCTTGGCCGGACGCGTATGCGTCGAGGCGACGGTAATCGCGCACCCCTTCGACTCGAGGATGCGCCGCGGCTCCCGGTATTCCTCGTCGCGGAAATCCTCCGGCGCGATGACGATCAGGACCTTCTTCGTCTGCGTCATGACCCACCTCCCGGGCTCGGCGACGATGCTAGGAGCCTGAGCCCGAAATTGCAATGGCCGATCCCGGGGGCCGCGGCCGTCCGGGCCGCCGGACCAGCGACTCGGATGCAGCACCACGCTCGACCCCGCTCTGGCCGGCCATGATCCTTCAGCCCATGATCCGCACCAGCCGGCGCGGCCAACGGCGAAGGCGAGCGAGGCCAGGAGGTTCCGGTCGTGACACTTTGGTTCCGCATCAAGATCGACGAAGAGGTCCACGAGGTCCGCGTGGAGGTGCCGCCCGACCAGTCCGGGGGGGATTCCGAGGCGCTGCGGGAGTTCGTCATGACGACCGCGTACCTGGAGCATTACGGGCGCCTGCCGAGGGGGGTCGTCAACAGCTTCGACTAGACCGGAGGTCTCACCGGGCTAGGACCCGCTGCCTCCGCCCGCCCCCAGCAGCCAGACGCCACTGCAGCGCCTTGTCCTTGTCTCCCGCCCGCTCCTCCAGGCGGGCAGCCATCTCGAGCAGGCGGAGATCGTCGGCCCGGGATCGCCGGCCGGCTTCCGGGGCGCCGGCGTCGTCCGGGGCGGGCTCCGGGGGCGCCGCTCCGGACGGTGGGGCGCCGAGCCGCGCCAGGACCCGCTCCCCCGCCGCCCGCAGCACCTCGAGCGACTCGGCGAACCGGCCCAGACCCTCCAGGACCCGCGCCTTCTCGACGGCGGCGACGGGGTCGCCGGGCTCGGAGTCGAGGAGCCGGCCGTAGAGCGCCAGCGCCGGCCCCGGCTCGTCCCGGCGGACGTGGAAGCGCGCCGCCTCGAGCAGCACGGGCCGGCGCTTCGGGGCGGCCAGGATCGCCTCACCCCACGCGTCGGCGGCGTCGCGCGCTTTCCCCTGCCGCTCGAACAGCCGTGCTCTCGCCGACAGGACCAGCGCCGAGCGCTCACCTCCCCGGCAGGCGGCGTCGAGGAGCCGCTCGGCGGAGGCGAGGTCTCCTTCGTTCAGCGCCAAAGCACCGAGCGCGCCCATGGCCTTTGCCATCCCGGGGTCGGCTTCGAGCGCGGACTCGTAGGCGGCCCGCGCCTCGGCCCGCCGGCCCTGCCGCTCCAGGGCCAGCCCGTAGTCGTGCAGGAGGGCGGCGTTCCGCGGCAGGCGCCGGAGGGCGCGTCCCAGGAAGAACTCGGCCCCGGCCGGATCGCCGCTGACGCTGAAGTAGTGACCCAGGGCGATCTCGCGGATCGGAGGGCCATCGAAAGGCCGCCGATCCAGTGCCTCCAGAAGCCGCGCGTGCACGACTGCGGGCGGCTCCCCGGCGGGGAGCGCCTCGACGTGGGCCAGGCCCGGCTTGATCAGGTCGCTCCGGGCAAAGACCACGGCGGCCGGATCCAGGTAGACCATGGACCAGCCGTTTCCCGCCTCCAGGTGCGCCAGCAGCGTCTTCCCCTCGAGGGCTCTCCGATGCGTCCAGAGCACCATGGAGATCTGGTATTTCTGGGTCATCTGCTCGAAAACGGCGGGGTCGGCCACGGCGTTCAGATAGGACTCCAGGACGCCGAACCGGTACGGATCGTTGCGCCCGTCGATGAACACCCGGCGGTCGCCGTCCCAGATCTTGATCAGAAAGCCGCCGACCTCCAGAGGGTGGAACACCTGGCCCGGCAGCCCGGCGTGGGCGACGAAGCGCGCCGCGTCTTCCGGGAAGTAGTACGGGATCGTCCCGGGGCCCCACCAGCGCTCGGTCGGGGGCCGCAGAAAGAAGCGGTTCGAGACCACGTCGGCGCACAGCGCCAGGGCGGCGACGAGGAGCGCGACGGGCGCGATCGCGGCGAGCCGGGTGGGGGCGATGGCGGCCAGCCGGGCGGGAGCGCGGCGCGCCCGCCAGGCCTCGACGCACTGCGCGGCGTTGCGCAGCAGGACAGGTGCTGTGGCGACGACGAAAATCGGGATGTTGCGCCGCGCCCGGAGCGCCAGGAACAGCGTGGCGCCGGCGACCAGCAGATCGAAGAGGCGGACCCGCCGCGCGTTCAGGAGGAGCGCCAGCAGGACGGCGGCGGCGAAGACGACGAAGGCGACGATCGCCGCGGTCACCGGGCGGGCCAGGAGCGTCGGCTGGAACTCGGCTATGGTGCGCGACAGCAGGCTCGTCCCTCCCAGGTGGTCGAAGAGGTGCTCGAAGGGAAGCCGGAGCGCCAGGGCGCCGAACGGGTTCACGAGCGAGGCGACCGATTCGATCGCGAGGCACCCCAGGAGATCGACCGTCTGCCAGGCGGGCGCGCGCTCCCCTTCCCACGCCGCCGATCGCCCTACCACGGCGCGCCCGGCGGCCGAGAGGAGCGCCAGTCCCGCCATCGCCGGCCCGAGCGCGAACAGCACCTGGACGTTCACCCAGACGACTTGCAGGAGAGGCAGGACGATCCAGAGAACGGCCCGCCGGCCCCTCTTGGTCGGGGCGTCGAGCGCCGCCTCGAGCCCGGCGAGCGTCGCGGCGAGGAACCACCACGATGCCACCTCGGGCCGGGTCAGGAAACGCTCCTGACAGGCGAGCGTCGCCAGGAGCAGGACGGCCACGACGCCCGTGCGACCCGCGAGCCGGCGCCCCCGGCGGTACAGGAAGGCGAACAGGGAGCCGACGAGGAGGGCGGTCGCTGCGTGGACCGCCCCGAACCCGCCGACCTCCTTGAGGTACGAGACGCCGACCTGGTACAGCCAGTGGATGTCGACCCAGGGCAGCCCGAGGGCCGTGTAGGAGAACGGCTCGGAGTGCGGCACGTGACCCGTCCGGCGAATCTGATCGCCGGTCGCGAGGTGCCAGAACAGGTCGGTGTCGGTGACGCGGGTGAGGCAGAAGAGGACGATCAGGAGGAACAGCGCCCCGGTGGCGCCGGCGGCGAGCACCTCCGGCAGTCCGCCGTTGATCCGGCGCCGGAATCGTGGTAGGAAACCGGGTTGATCACCCTTCACGCGAGACATTCTGGGGGGGTTCGCGCCATGGCGCAACTGTCGGCCTTCAACCTCAAGGCGTGGATCGACGCCCACCGGCACCTGCTCGAGCCGCCGGTGGGGAACGCCCTGGTCTTCAAGGACACGGATTTCCAGGTGATGATCGTGGGCGGGCCGAACCGCCGCAGCGACTATCACGTCGACCCGTACGAGGAGCTGTTCTACCAGCTCGAAGGGAACATCCTCCTGAAGGTGATGGAGGAGGGCCGGCCGCGCGACATTCCGATCCGGGAAGGGGAGATCTTCCTGCTGCCGCCCCAGGTGCCGCACTCGCCGCAGCGCGGGCCGCGCACCGTGGGCATGGTGATCGAGCGCGCCCGCTCCCGCGACGTGCTCGACCGCTTCCTGTGGTACTGCGAGCGCTGCGGCGGCGTCCTGAACGAGGCGGCGCTGCACGTCAGCGACCTCGGGACGCAGCTCAAGCCGGTCCTCGAGTCGTTCAACAACGACGCGACGCTGCGCACCTGCAAGGCGTGCGGCCACGTGTCGCCGCCTCCGTCGTCGGCGGCGGCTGGATAGGCGGGCCGGGATTGGCGTCCCCTTTCCGGATCGACCTGCACACGCACGTCCTCCCGCCATCGCTCCCCGATCTGCGGGCGCGCTACGGCTACGGTGGCTTCGTGTCGCTGCAGCCGCACGGCGAGCGGCGCGCCCGGATGATCGTCGACGGTCGCCTGTTCCGCGAGATCCCCGACACGACGTGGGACGCGGCGCGGCGGATCGAGGAGTGCGATCGCACCGGCGTCGCCGTGCAGGTTCTGTCGACCGTGCCGGTGATGTTCTGCTACTGGGCTGAGCCGGAGCATGGTCTCGATCTGGCCCGCCTCCTCAACGATCAGATCGCCGCGACGGTGGCGGCGCACCCGAAGCGCTTCGTCGGCCTGGGGACGCTGCCGATGCAGGCCCCCGACCTGGCGATCGGGGAGCTGCGGCGCTGCGTGCAGGATCTCGGGCTCGCGGGCGTCGAGATCGGCACGCACGTCAACGCCTGGAACCTCGACGAGCCGGATCTGTTCCCCGTCTTCGAGGCGGCGCGCGACCTGGGCGCCTGCGTGTTCGTCCACCCCTGGGACATGATGGGACAGGAGCGCATGCCTCGCCACTGGCTGCCGTGGCTCGTCGGCATGCCGGCCGAGGTCTCCCTGGCGATCTGCTCCCTGATGCTGGGCGGGGTCCTGGAGCGCCTGCCCGGCCTGCGGATCGCCTTCGCCCACGGCGGCGGCGCCTTCCCGGGCACGCTCGGCCGGATCGAGCACGGCTTCCGGGTCCGCCCGGACCTGTGCGCCGTGGCGACGCGACTCGGTCCCCGGGCGCAGGTCGACCGCATCTTCGTCGACGCCCTGGTGCACGACGCGGAGGCGCTGCGCCTGCTGCTCGCGATCTTCGGGCCGGAGCGGGTGGCGCTCGGCTCCGATTACCCCTTCCCGCTGGGGGAGGCGCAGCCGGGCCGACTGATCGAGTCGCTGGACGGCGTCGGAGAGGCGGCGCGCGATCGCCTGCTCGCCGGGACCGCGCTCGAGATCCTGGGCCGCCGCCGGGAGGAGTTCCGGACATGAGCCCCGATCGGGAGGCGCCCGCCTTCTCCGCCGACGAAGAGGCCGCCCTCCGCATGGACCTCGAGGACCCGCTGTCGCGCTTCCGCGAGCGTTTCCACCAGCCGGCGGGGCCTGACGGGCGGCCGCTCATCTACTTCTCGGGCCATTCGCTGGGACTGATGCCGAAGGCGGCGCGCGCCCTGGTCGAGGAGGAGATGGACGACTGGGCCGCCACCGCGGTCGGCGGCCACTTCCACGCCCGCCGGCCCTGGTACGCGTACCACGAGCGCTTCCGGGAGAGCGGGGCCCGTCTGGTCGGCGCGCGGCCGGGCGAGGTCGTCATGATGAACACGCTCACGGTGAACCTGCACCTCATGATGGCGACCTTCTACCGCCCGACCGCGGACCGGCACGCCATCCTGATCGAGCAGGGGGCCTTCCCGTCCGACGCCTACGCCGCCGCGTCGCAGTTGCTGCACCACGGGCACGACCCCGGCGGCTCGCTCCTCCTGGCGCGCCCCCGTCCGGGCGAGGCGACGCTCCGTACCGAGGACCTGGAAACACTCCTCGAGGAGCGCGGCAGCGAGATCACGCTCCTCCTGCTCCCGGGGGTGCAGTACCTGACGGGACAGGTGCTCGACGTGCAGCGCCTCACCGCCGCGGCGCACCGCCGGGGATGCCTGGTCGGCCTCGACCTGGCGCACGCCGCGGGGAACGTCATGCTGCGCCTGCACGACTGGCAGGTCGACTTCGCGGTCTGGTGCTCCTACAAGTACCTGAACGCCGGGCCGGGCGCCGTCGCCGGCTGCTTCGTGCACGAGCGTCACGGGTCGAACACGGCCCTGCCGCGGCTCGCCGGCTGGTGGGGCAACGATCCGGACACGCGCTTCGCCATGCGCCCGGAGTTCGTGCCACGTGCGGGCGCCGACGGGTGGCAGGTGAGCAACCCGCCGATCCTCTCCCTGGCGCCGCTCCTCGCCTCGCTGGCGATCTTCGAGGAAGCCGGGATCGAGGGACTGCGCGCCCGCTCGGCGCGCATGACGGACTACCTGCTCGCCCTCGTCGACGGCCTGCCGGGCGGCCGCTTCGACGTCATCACGCCCCGGCGGCCGGACGAGCGCGGCTGCCAGATCTCGCTGCGGGTGAGGCGCGACGCCGCGTCGCTCCTGATGGCGCTGCGGACCGCCGGCGTCTCGTGCGACTTCCGCGAGCCGGACGTGATCCGCCTGGCTCCTGTGCCGCTCTACAACACCTTCCACGAGATCTGGCGCTTCGCCCACCTTCTCGACCGGGCGGCCGCGTGAGACGGCGGGACGGCGTCGATGCCCGCGGCTGAGCCGGGCAGCGTCCTCCTGGTCGGGGCTGGCCTCGGTGGATCGCTCCTCTCCATCCTGCTCGGCCGGTCGGGCCACGCGGTGCGGGCCTACGAGATGCGGCCCGACCCGCGCCAGGGCCCCCTCGTCGGCGGCCGCTCCATCAACCTGGCCCTGTCGGCGCGCGGCCTGCACGCTCTGGAGACGGTCGGCCTGCTCGAGGAAGTCATGGCGATCGCCGTGCCGATGCGCGGCCGGATGATCCACGACCCCTCCGGCCGCACCGCCTTTCAGCCCTACGGGACGGAGGCCTGGCACGCCAATCACTCCGTGTCGCGCGCCGACCTCAACGTCATCCTGCTCAACGCCGCCGAGAGGATCCCGAACGTCCGCCTCGTCTTCGGCCGCAAATGCACGGACGTCGACCTCGAGACCGGCACCGCCACCTTCGAGATCACCTCCGGCGGGGCGCCCGAGGAGGAGCGCGTGCGCGCCGACATGGTTCTCGGGGCCGATGGCGCCTTCTCGGTCGTCCGCCGGCGGCTGCAGCGGCTCGACCGGTTCGACTACCGGCAGGACTACCTCACGCACGGTTACAAGGAGCTGACCATCCCGCCCGCCCCGGGGGGCGGCTGGCAGATGGACCGGAACGCCCTGCACATCTGGCCCCGAGGCGGCTTCATGATGATCGCCCTGCCGAACCGCGACGGCTCGTTCACCTGCACGCTCTTCTGGCCGCACGAGGGAGAGAACTCCTTCGCCGCCCTGGGCGGGGCGGCCGATGTGCGGCGCTTCTTCGAGAAGGAGTTCCCCGACGCGGTGCCGCTGATGCCGGATCTGGAGGAGCAGTACGCGGCCAACCCGGTCGGGTCGCTGGTGACCATCCGCTGCCGCCCGTGGCACTACCGCGGCCGCATCGGGATCCTGGGGGACGCGGCGCACGCCGTCGTGCCGTTCCACGGGCAGGGGGCGAACTGCGCCTTCGAGGACTGCGTGGTGCTCGACGAATGCCTGCGCCGCCACGGCGCCGATCGGGAGCGGGCCCTCGCCGAGTTCGAGGCCCTGCGCAAGGAGCACGCCGACGCGCTTGCCGATCTGTCGCTCCAGAACTTCGTCGAGATGCGCGACCACACGGCCAAGCAGCTGTTCCGGGCCAAGAAAGCTCTCGAGAAGGCGCTCTACCGCCTCTTCCCGCAGGCGTTCATGCCGCTCTACATGATGATCAGCTTCAGCCGCATCCCCTATGCCGAGACCGTCCGCCGGGCCCGCCGGCAGGCGCGTATGATAGGGACCGCCGCGGGCCTCGCGGGACTGGTGCTCCTGGCGGCGGCGCTCTTCTTCGCTCGGAAGGGATGACGTGGAACTGACCTACGCTCGCTATCTCAAGATCGAGCAGCTGCTCGGGCTGCAGGAGCCGCAGTCCCGTCCTCCGGAGCACGACGAGACGCTGTTCATTGTCATCCACCAGGTGTACGAGCTGTGGTTCAAGCTCCTGCTGCACGAGTTCCACAAGATCCGGCGCGACTTCTCGGATGGCGACCTGTTCGGCGCCATCACCACCTGGAAGCGGGCGCGGATGGTGCTCAAGACGCTCGTCGGGCAGATCGACATCCTCGAGACCATGACGCCGATGTCATTCCTGACCTTCCGCGACCGGCTCGACAAGGCCTCCGGCTTCCAGTCGGCGCAGTTCCGGGAGCTGGAGTTCCTGCTCGGCCACAAGCGCCCGGAGATGCTGGGCTACCAGCCCAAGGGGGACCCCGCCGCCGTCCGCCTGGAGGACCGCATCAAGGAGAGATCGCTCGTCGATCACTTCTACGACTTCCTCGCGACGCGCGGCGTCGCGATCCCGGCGGAGCTGCGCGCCCGCGACGTGACGCTCCCGAGCGTGCCGCACCCGGAGATCCAGGAGGGGCTCGTGCACCTCTACCGGACGAGCCCGGAGGTCAGCATCCTCCTGGAGCTGATGACCGACTTCGACGAGGGCCTGCAGGAGTGGCGCTACCGGCACGTCAAGATGGTCGAGCGCACGATCGGCAACAAGCAGGGCACCGGCGGCTCTCCCGGGGCCGAGTATCTCAGGACCACCCTCTTCAACCCGATCTTCCCGGATCTCTGGGCGATCCGCGACCGGCTCTGAGGAGCATGATCCACGACATCTCGCCACCCATCACCCCCGACCTGAAGGTCTGGCCGGGGGACGTGCCACCCCACCGCGAGGTGCAGCTCGACATGCGGCGCGGTGATCACCTGACGCTGTCGGCGCTCCGGACGAGCGTGCACGTCGGGGCGCACGCGGACGCCCCGAGCCATTATGGCGCGCAGGCGCCGGACATCGGCGCGCGCCCGCTCGACCTCTACCTCGGGCCGTGCCAGGTGGTGCGGCTCGAGGCGCGGCGCGGCGAGAGCCTGCCCCCGGCGGCCCTGCGCGGCCTCAGGATCCGCGCCCCGCGCGTCCTGTTCGCGACCGGGACCTTCCCCGACCCGACGGTTTTCAACGAGGACTTCGCCGCCTTCTCCCCGGAGACGATCGACCGCCTCCACCTCATGGGGGTGCGCCTGGTCGGAACCGACACGCCGAGCATCGATCTCTTCGCGTCCAAGGACCTGCCGGCGCACCAGGCCTGCCTGCATCACGACATGGCGATCCTCGAGGGCCTGGTCCTCGATCGCGTGGCGGAGGGGATCTACGAGCTCATCGCCCTGCCGCTGCCGCTCGTCGGTTACGACGGCAGCCCCGTCCGCGCGGTCCTGCGGGACCTGCCGCCGTCGATGGCCGCGGAAGCCGGCGTGCGGAGCGAACGGGGATGATCGGCACCGCCCTGAGCCACTGCGCCCGCGGCCTGATCCGGCTCAATCGAGCGTCGCGATCACCTTCAGCTCGACGGCGATCGGCGTCGGCAGCCGATTGACCTCGACCGTCGTGCGGGCGGGGCGGTTGTCGGGGAAATGCTCCGCGTACACCTTGTTGTAGGCCGCGAAGTCGTCCATGTTGGTGAGAAAGGCGGTCACGTCGACGATCTTGTCCCAGGAGGTCCCGGCGTCCTCCAGGATGTAGCGCAGGTTCTCGAACACGGAGCGGCACTGGGCGTCGATGTCGTAGGACACCACCTTGCCCTGCGAGTCGAGCGTGGCGCCCGGGATCTCCTTCGTCCCGCGCTTCCGCGGGCCGATCCCCGAGACGAACAGCAGGCTGCCGGCCCGGCGCGCGTGGGGGTACGGTCCAACCGCCTCGGCCGCGCGCTGGCTGATCACCTCGCCGTCCGGCCTTCTCCTCGGTTTCGTCTGGCTCACGCCGTCCTCCTCCGGCATAGCAGAGCCGGGCTTCAGGTCTCCGCCGCGTCGTGCGGGAACTGGATGCAGACGTTCTTGGGCTCGGTGAAGAAGCGCATCGCCTCCTCCCCTCCTTCGCGCCCCACGCCGCTCTTCTTCATGCCGCCGAACGGCACGCGCAGGTCGCGCAGCAGCCAGCAGTTGATCCAGACGGTGCCGGAGGCGATCCGCTCCGCCATGCGGTGGGCGCGCGGCAGGTTCTGCGTCCACAGCGTCGCCGCCAGGCCGTAGTCGGTGCCATTGGCCCAGGCGACCACCTCGTCCTCATCGCGGAACGGCGTCACCGTGACGACGGGGCCGAAGATCTCCTCGCGGTTGACCCGGCTGTCGGGGCGGAGCCCGGTGATCACCGTCGGCTCGACGAAGAAGCCCGAGGCACAGCGTTCGCTCACCGGCCGCGCCGGCGGCCCGCCGCCGCACAGGATCCGTCCGCCCTCCTGACGGGCCAGGTCGATGTAGCCCAGCACCTTGTCGCGGTGCGCCGCCGAGATCAACGCCCCCTGCTCGGTCGTCTCGACGAGGGGATCGCCCGGTCGCAGATCGCGGGCGGCTGCTACGAGCCGCTCCACGAACGGGGCGAAGAGGCCGTCCTCGATGAACAGGCGCGATCCGCTCAGGCAGAGCTCCCCCTGGTTGGTGAAGGCGGCCCGCACCGAGCCGGCCACGGCTTCGTCGAGATCGGCGTCTCCGAAGACGATGTTCGGGTTCTTCCCCCCCAGCTCGAGCGCCATCTTCTTGAACAGGGGTGCCGCGGTCCTGGCGATCTCGGCGCCGGTCACCGTCCCGCCAGTGAAGGACAGCGTCGGGACGTCCGGGTGCCTGACGATCGCCGCGCCGGCGCCGGCGCCCCGCCCGTGCACGATGTTGAGCACGCCCTTCGGAAGTCCGACCTCGCGGCCGATGCGCCCCAGCAGGAACGCCGTCATCGGCGTCAGCTCGGAGGGTTTGGCCACCACCGTGTTCCCGCTGGCCAGGGCCGGCGCCACCTTCCAGGAGAGCAGGTAGAGCGGCAGGTTCCAGGGTGAGATCAGCCCGGCCACGCCGCGCGGCCGGCGCAGGGTGTAGTTCAGCGCCCGGCGGTCCGTGGCGTGCGCCTCGGACCGGAAATGGAGGGCGGCCGTGGCGAAGAAGCGGAAGTTGCTCGCCGCGCGCGGGATGTCGAGCGATCGCGCCAGGGCGATCGGCTTGCCGGCGTCGATGCTCTCGGCGCGGGCCAGCTCCTCGCGGCGCGCCTCGATTCTGTCGGCGATGGCCAGCAGGAGCCGGCAGCGCTCCTCCGCCGGCGCCCCCGCCCAACCCGGAAAGGCGCGGCGCGCCGCCTCGACCGCCGCCTCCACGTCCTTTTCGTCGCTGTCGGGAACCTGCGCGTACGCCTTGCCCGTCGCCGGCTCGACGTCCTCGAGGAACCGCCCCGCCGACGGGCCGACCTCCGCCCCATCGATGTCATTCAGGATGCGCGCCCCACTCATGCCCGCAACGCTACTTAGCCCACCCTCCACCCGTCAAGTCGGGCAGGGCTTGCAGTCGGGCATGGCCTGCGGCCCCAGCGTGTTCGAGACGCGCCCGACGGGGAGCCCTGAACCGTGGCCGCACCGGGTCCCGACCCGCGTTCTCCCGCGGGGGCGTGCGAGAAGTGAACGACGGGGCCCCTGCGTGCTGCTTTTCAGCGCGCAGGGCGGAGTGAACGAAGCCGAGGCGAGCGGCGCGCGAGCGCCGCGGAGCCGTCCCCCGCGGGGGAACGCGGGCCGGGACCCGGCTCCGCCGACTGCTCAGGGTTTCCCGCCCCCGGCCGCGGGCTTGAGCACGAGGACGTGCTCCGGCGGCCCCGGCAGGAACGGCGTCGGCTCCCCGCGCTCCCAGGCGGCGTGCCCGGCGCGGTAGTAGGGGGACATCGGGTGGCCGCTCTGCCCGGTCGGCATGTGGAACAGGCCCTTCTCCTCCCGGCCCGGCGAGACGACGAAGCGCTCCGAGGCGCCGAAGGTAGGGCCCTGGACGCGCGGCATGAAGTCCTCGCCGGGAAGCGGGTCGGCCGGCATGTCGAGATAGCGCGACAGCCTGGGGACCGCCAGGCTCAGCGGGTGCTGGATCCGCGCCGTGTTCCGCCGTCCCCAGGTCTGCTGCTCGAGAGGCGCGCCATCCTTCGTGATGTTGTCGAGGGCCCGGTCGAGCATGGCGAGCAGCAGATCGTCCCACGTCCGATGGCCCGGGACGAGAAGGTGTGGCGGCTTCTCGGTCACCAGCCGCCAGAGCGGTCCCTCCTCCTGCTGGGTCGCGTCGCCGAGATCGAACTCCGGATCCGCGGCGCGGCTGGTCGCGGTGAGGGCGTCGAGGGCCTCGCTCCGGACCGCGAGGCGGAAGGAGCGCACGATCCGGAAGCCGACCGACTCGACCACGGCTCGCCCCATCCAATCCTCGACGAAGCGCCGCGCCTGGGCGCGCCGCGGCGACGCCGAGACGGTCTCCGGCGTCAGCACGCCGAGCAGCAGGTCGCGCCAGCGGGCCAGGAACAGCGCCCGATCGTCGAGCTGCACTCCGAGAAGATCCAGGGGCGTGGCGCGCTCGATCGCCTGGAGGTCGTCGCGGATCTGCCGGGCCCGGGCGCCCAGGTCGTAGCCGCCGTCCCCGAGGGCCTCCAGCATCGGCCCCTCCACCACGCGGTTGTTGGCGGTCCACAGCCGGCCGCCGGGAGGATCGACGATGCGCGGGTACTCCTCGGGCTGCAGCCAGCCGTCCCAGCGGCGCGTCCCGTCGCTCCAGGACGCCGGCAGCCGGCCATCGAATCCGACGCGGCGCGGGATGCGGCCGATGATCGTCCAGCCGATCCGGCCCGTGCGGTCGGCGCACACGAAGTTCTGCGGCGGGATGCCGCTGCGCGCCGCGGCCCGCAGCGCCTCGTCCAGATCGCGCGCGGTCTCCAACTGCCGCATCTCCAGATCGACCGCCGCCGCCTCGTGGGCGGTCCAGCGGACGGCGCGCGGCCGGCCGTGTCCGCCGGCGATCGGCCCCCAGATGGTGGAGACGATCTCGAGGCTCTCGGAAGGCGCGCCCCGGACCCCGATCGTCTCGCGGACTCGCTCGAACCGCCGCGGGCCCTCGGGGGTGCGGTAGAGGTCCGGGTCCTTCCCATCGACGTCGATGTCGACCAGGTCGGTCCAGTCGCCGTAGCTGTTGGTGAACCCCCAGGCGATGTCGCCGGTGCTCCCCGCGACCAGGACCGGGACCCCCGGCAAGGTCACGCCGGCCAGCCGGCGTTCGGCGCCTTCGTGCGGCCAGATCAGGACGGCCCGGTACCAGGTGTTCGGCACGCGGATCCCGAGATGCATGTCGTTGGCCACGAGAGCGCCGCCATCCGCCGTGAGGCTCCCGGCCACCGCCCAGTTGTTGCTGCCGGCAGCCTGGCGCGGGAGTTCGGCCCCTGCCTCGTCGCCCGCGCCTCGCAA
>DASRJX010000209.1:0-4968 GCA_035649235.1 Candidatus Cryosericum sp. | reverse complement strand
GTACTGCGGGTCCACCGGCACGTACGCCCCGCCCGCCTTCAACGTCCCCAGCATCCCCAAAACCATCTCCGGCGAGCGCTCCAGGCACACCACCACCCGCTCCTCCGGCCCCACCCCCAGGGCCAGGAGCCGCCGTGCCAGAAGGTTCGCCCGCCGGTTCAGCTCCCCATACGTCAGCCCCCGCGGCGCATCCCCGGCCCCCCACCCCAGAACCGCCTGCGCCTCCGGCCGCTCCCGCGCCTGCCGCTCGAACGCCTCCTGGATGCTCCCTTTCCACCCGTACTCCGCTCCCGTCGCGTTCCATCCCCCAACCACCCGCTCCCGCTCCTCGCCCGTCAGCACCCCCAGCTCCGACAACCGCCGCTCCACCCCTCCCACCATCCCTTCCAGCAGAAGACGGAAGTGCCCGGCCATCCGGGCGACGGTCGCGGCGTCGAACAGGTCGGTGCTGTATTCGAAGAATCCGGAGAGGCCGTCCTCCCCCTCCCAGGCGTAGAGCGTCAGGTCGTACTTGGCGTTGCGGCGAGGCAGATCGAGGACGCCGATCGACACGCCGCCCGGCAATTCGAGCGGTGGCATCGGCATGTTCTGCAGGACGAGCGCCACCTGCACGAGCGGCTCGCGGCTCAGGTCCCGTCCCGGCTGCAGCTCCTCGACCAGCCTCTCGAACGGGATGTCCTGGTGGGCGTAGGCGCCGAGCGTGACCTCGCGCACGCGGCGCAGCAGATCGCGGACGCGCGGATTCCCGGAGAGGTCGGTCCGCATCACAAGCAGATTGACGAAGAAGCCAATGAGGCCCTCCACCTCCGGCCGCGTCCGGTTGGCGATGCCGGCGCCGACCGCGATGTCCGTCCGGCCCGCATAGCGGGAGAGGAGGAGCTGGTAGGCCGCCAGCAGGACCTCGAACAGCGTCACCCCTTCGTTCCGGGTCATGCGCAGGAGCGCCGAGGACAGCTCCCTGGGAAGACGCAGCGGCTCGGCCGCGCCGCGATGGCTCTGGACCGGAGGCCGCGGACGATCGGCCGGAACGTCGAGGATCGGGAGTCCGCGCAGCCGCTCGCGCCAGTAGGCGAGCTGCCGGTCGAGGACGCCGCCGCCGAGCCACTCTCTCTGCCACTGCGCGTAGTCGGCGTACTGGATCGGCAGCTCGCCGAGGGGGGACGGCCCGCCCGAGCCGTACGCCTTGTAGAGCGCCGCGACCTCGCGGACCAGGACGCCCAGGGACCAGCCGTCGGCCACGATGTGGTGCAGGCTCAGGAGCACCACGCTCTCCTTCGGACCGACCTGCAGGACGCTGACGCGGAAGAGCGGGCCCCGCGCGAGATCGAAGGGCCGCCGTCCCTCGCTCTCCGCCAGGGCCTGGGCCACGCCGGGGCTCTGGTCCATTGGTAGCCCTCGCAGATCAACGACCGGAATCCGGAGGGGCTCGAACGGTGCTATCACCTGGACGCGACGCTGTCCCTTCTCGCCGAACACCGTCCGCAGGGCCTCGTGGCGGCGGAGGACCTCGTCGAAGCACCGCTTCAGGACGCGCAGGTCGACCGGTCCGCTGAGCCGCAGGGCCGTGACCAGGTTGAACAGCGCGCTCCCGGCAGTCAGATGGTCCAGGAACCAGAGCCGCTCCTGCGCGAAGGAGAGCGGGAGGTCGGCGGTCCTGTCGCAGGGCCGGAGTGGAACCTCCTCCAGGGACTGGTTCTCGCGGCGCGCCTGCTCGATCACCTCGGCGAGCGCCGCCACGGTCGGATGCTCGAACAGGCTGCGCAGCGGCAGATCGACGGCGAAGGCGTTCCGCACGCGCGACACCAGCTGCGTGGCCATGAGCGAATGCCCGCCCAGCTCGAAGAAGTTGTCGTCGAGGCCGATGCGGGGGGCCACGAGCACGTCGGCCCAGATCCGCGCCAGCTCCCCTTCCAGGGCCGTCCGCGGTGGCCGGAACACCCCTCCCGTCTCCCATGCGCCCGTCTCGGGAGGGGGGAGGGCGGCGTAATCGATCTTGCCGTTCGGCGTGACCGGGAGCCCGTCGAGCGGGACGAAGGAGGAGGGCACCATGTAGTCCGGCAGCCTCTCGAGCAGCGCGCGGCGCAGGGCCCTGGCCGCCGGCGCCGGCGGCCCGTCGGGAACCAGGTAGGCCACGAGACACGTCTCCCCCGACTCGCTGCGGGCCGTCACCACCGCTTCCTTGATCGACCCGAGCGCCAGGAGGGCGCTCTCCACCTCCCCGACCTCGACCCGGTGTCCCCGGATCTTGACCTGTTGATCACGCCGTCCCACGAACTCGATGCTGCCGTCGGGCAGCCTCCGCCCCATGTCCCCCGTGCGGTAGAGGCGGCGCGCGTCAGCAGGGCCGGCCTCCAGGAAGTTCCGGCGCGTCAGCTCCGGCTTCTGCCAGTACCCGAGAGCGACCGAGGGGCTTCTCACGGCGATCTCCCCGTAGACGTCCGTCGGGTGCCCGGACCCGTCGAGAAGGAGGACCTCGGCGTCCTCCACCGGGAAGCCGACCGGGACGGCGTGGCGCGCGACCTCGGTGTCACGGTCGAGGAAGTACTGCAGGGCCAGGGTCGATTCCGTCGGTCCGAGGCCGTTGACCAGCACACAGCCGGGGCCGAAGTGCTTCTTGTAAAGATCGACGTCACGCTTGTAGACCGCCTCCCCGCCGAGCACGATGATCCGCAGCCGCGGGAAGGCCTCGGAGCCCGTGAGCGTGCCGAGCAGATAGCGGTAGACCGTCGGTGTCGAATGGTAGACGGTGATCTGCTCGTCCCTGAGCCAGCGCGCCAGGTGCGGCAGCCCCTCGTCCCGGAGGCTCCTGAGGCACAGCGCGGCGCCGTTGAGCAGCGCTCCGAAGATGTCCATCACCGCCGCGTCGAACGTGTAGGAGCTGAGCAGCGAGAGGCGGTCGCGGGGGCCGAGGTGCAGGGCGTTGGTGTAGTTGCGGATGTGGTGCAGGACGTTGCGATGGCTCTGCATCACGCCCTTCGGGACGCCGGTCGATCCGGAGGTGTAGAGGATGTAGGCGAGATCGCCCGGCGTCGTCTTGACCTGCACTTCGTCGCTGCCCGCGGACGCGTCGCCGGCCGGGACGACCGCCACCCGAGCCCCCGCGAGGCTCCGCGCGAGGTCGAGGTTGGCGTCGTCGCTCACGATCGCGGCGACGTGGGCGTCCCGCAGGAGGAGCGTGTTTCTCGCGACCGGGTAACGGGGGTCGAGGGGCACGTAGGTCCGGCCGGCCTTGAGCGCCCCGAGGAGGCCCGCCAGGAGCGGCGCGTCGTGCTCGAACAGGAGCCCCACCCGGTCGCCCGGGCTGCCGCGCCTCGCGAGGATGGCGCGCGCCACGCGGTTCGAGGTGCTGTCGAGCTGCGCATAGGTCCAGCGGGTGGACGCGGTCACGACCGCCGGCCGATCCGGGCCCGCCGCGACCTGCCGGGCGAAGCGCGCCGGGATCGATTGCTCGACGTCGCCGCGCTCGAACGGCGTGAAGGCCGCCGACGGACGGACCCTGTTGCCGCGGCGGACCTGAGCGGTCCGCTCGCGCTCGTCCACGAACGGCAGGCTCGAGAGCGCCCGGACCGGATCCTGGACGATGCCCAGCAGGAGCGCGCGCAGGTGCTCCAGCATGCAACGGACGGTCGCCTTCTCGAACAGGCGGGCGTTGTAGCTCAGTTGCAGGACGAGGGTGCCGTCCTGCTCCGTCACGTACAGCGTCAGATCGAATTTCGTATCCGGGTTCGCGGGGGTGGTGAGCGTCGCCTCGAGGCCCGGCAGGCGGAACCGCGCCTCCGGGTAGGAGACCATGTTGAAGAAGACCTCGAACAGGGGCGTGCCGCTCAGGTCCCGCTCCGGCTGCAGTTCCTCGACCAGCTTCTCGAAGGGCACGTCCTGGTGCTCGAAGGCCTCCAGCACGTCGTTGCGGACGCGCGCCAGGAGCCCGCTGAAGGTCGGATCGCCGGACAGGTCCGACCGCAGCACGAGCGTGTTCACGAAGAAGCCGATCAGGTCCTCGACCTCGGCCCGATCGCGTCCGGACACGGGGGCGCCGACCACGATGTCGGTCTGGCCGCTATAGCGCGACAGGAGCACCTTGAAGGCGGCCAAAAGCGTCATGAACAGGGTCGAGTTGTGCTGCCGGCTCAGCCGGTTCAGCGCCGCGGCCAGATCCCGGTCGAGGGCCAGCGTCTCCGTCAGGCCGCGATAGGTCGGCGTCACCGTCCGCTGTCGATCGGTCGGGAGCGCCAGGCGCGTCAGCGACTGGAGCTTCCGCCTCCAGTACTCGAGCTGTCGCGCCAGGACCTCGCCTCCCACCCGCTGCCGCTGCCAGGCTGCGAAATCGGCGTACTGGATCGGCGGATCCGGCAGGGGGGAGGACCGGCCTGCCGCGAACGCGGCGTAGAGCGTCTCGACCTCTCGGATGAAGATGTCGGTCGACCAGCCGTCGAAGACCACGTGGTGCATGGTGACCAGGAGCACGTGCCGCTCCGGCGTGAGCCGCAGCAGCCGGGTCCTCATCAGGGGGCCGCGCGCCAGGTCGAAGGGCCGGCGCGCCTCGAGCTCGCCGATCCTGACGGCCCAGGTCTCACGGATGGCACCCGGGAGCGCCGAGAGATCGACCAGCGGCAGCGGCACGCGACGGGCGGGATGGATGAGCTGCATCGGACGGCCATCCCGCGCCGGGAAGGTCGTGCGCAGCGCTTCGTGCCGGCGCACGATCTCCGAGAACGTCCTCTCCAGCGCGCGCAGGTCGAGGCGGCCGACGAGCCGGATGGCGGCGGGCATGTTGTAGGAGACGGCCCCCGGCGAGAGCTGATCGAGGAACCACAGTCGTTCCTGGGCGAAGGAGAGGGCGAGGTGGCTTGAGCGCGGGACGGGAGCGAGGGTGGTGGGCGGGGTGCCGGTTCGGGCGCTGCGCGCGTCCTCGATCCGCCCCGCCAGGCCCGCCAGCGTCGGCGCCTCGAACAACGCCCGCAGCGGCAG
>DASRJX010000208.1:0-9217 GCA_035649235.1 Candidatus Cryosericum sp. | reverse complement strand
GAAGCTGATCTACTACGCGGGCTTCCACGTCGCCCTGATCCCGGCCGCGGGCGGCACGGCGCGGCTCGTGATGCCCGACGTCGATCGCAACATGATGTCGCCCCGCTTCTCCGCCAACGGCGCCGCCCTCTGCTTCCTGATGGAAGACGACGGCAGCGTGCACCTGAGCCGCGTCCCGGTCGCAGGCGGCAAGCCGGAGAGGCTGCTGGCAGGCCGCCGAGTGGTGTCGGACTTCGCCCTCGGTCCTCAAGACAAGATCGCCGTGCTCTCCAGCACCCCCAACGAGCCGGCGGAGGTGTTCGCGCTCGAGCGCGGCACTCTGCGGCCCTTGTCGCGGCAGAACGATGCGCTCATGGCCTCGCTGCGGCTCGGCACGACCGAGGAGATCTCCTTCAAGAGCAAGGACGGGACCGAGATCCACGGGTTCGTCGTCAAGCCGCCGGATTTCCAGGACGGCCGGAAGGTCCCGGCGATCCTGCGCATCCACGGCGGGCCGGTCGGCCAGTTCCAGAACGAGTTCATGGAGGACTGGCAGGTGTTCGCGGCCAGGGGGTACGCCGTCGTCGCCGCCAACCCGCGCGGCAGCTCGGGGCGGGGCGAGGCGTTCGCCCGGGCGATCTACGCCGACTGGGGGAACAAGGACGCGCAGGACGTCCTGGCGGCCGTCGATCACGTCGTGGCGCAGGGGATCGCCGACCCGGCGCGGCTGGGGGTCGGCGGCTGGAGCTACGGCGGATTTCTGACGAACTACGTCATCGTCCAGGATCAGCGCTTCAAGGCAGCGACGAGCGGCGCCGGGATGTCGAACATCCTGGCGGGATACGGGACCGACCAGTACATCCGCGAGTACGAGAACGAGCTGGGGGAGCCGTGGAGGAACACCGACCTCTGGATCCATCTGTCGTCCCCGTTCCTGCACGCCGACCGGATCGTCACGCCGACGCTCTTTCTGTGCGGGGAGCGGGACTTCAACGTGCCGCTCCTGAACTCCGAGCAGATGTACCAGGCGCTCCGGAGCCTGGGCCGCGATACCCAGCTGGTCATCTATCCCGGCGAATATCACGGGATCTCGACCCCCTCCTACATCCGGGATCGCCTGCAGCGGTACCTCGACTGGTACGGCAAGTATTTGAAGTAGCGGCTTGCGGAGTCGGCGGCCCCTGCCTAGATTTCCCTGAATGAGTGACTCGGGCCAGGACCACCTGCTGGGCCGCATCGCCGTCCACCTCAAGATGATCACGATGGACCAGCTCGCCGAGGCGACCCGCGCGCTGGGGCAGGATGGCCAGACGCCCATCGGCGAAGTCCTTCTGTTGAGGGGCTGGATCGACCAGCGGCAGCTCGATCAGATGCTCCAGTACCAGGCGGAGTACCTCGCCCGGCGTCAGGAAACCGGCGCGGGGAAGCCACAGGAGGGCCCAAAGGCTGGACGCGCGCCGGCCCCGCGCCCGGCCGCTGCCGCCTCCGCCGCTCCAGGGGGCGCCATCAAGCCGGTGGCGGCGGCGCCCGCCGGGATGCCGAAGGTCGCCGCGAAGCCGCCCGCGATGCCGGCGGTGGCGTCGAAGTCGACCGCCTCGAGGCCCGCCGCCGCAAAGTTGTCCGCGGTCCCGTCCCCGAACGCCGCCACGGCCCCGGCCACAGGGCCGGGCGTCGTCGCGCCGGTCTCCGGCCCCTCGGCCCAGTCATCCGATCGCTCCGGCCGCCTCGACGCGCTCCTGACCCGCGCCGTGCAGGCGCAGGCGAGCGACCTGCACCTCCACAGCGGCGCCCCCGTCAAGATGCGGATCCACGGCGAGATCGCCGACCAGGACGACACGCTGCTGACGGCGTCGGAAGCCGAATCGATGATCACCGAGTGCCTGACGCCCGAGCAGAAGGACCTGTTCGAGAAGAACGGAGAGCTCGACTTCGCCTACACCCTGGCGGGAGTCGGCCGGTTCCGGGCCAACGTCTACCGGCAGCAGCGGGGCGTCGACAGCGTGTTCCGGGTCATCCCGCCCGCGCCCCCGACGCTCGAGGACCTCGGCCTGCCGAACACGCTCGCGAAGGTCGTCAACTTCCATCAGGGGCTCGTCCTGCTGACGGGCCCCGCCGGCTGCGGCAAGTCGAGCACCATGGCGGCGCTGGTCAACATCCTGAACGAGGAGCGGCGCGATCACATCCTGACCATCGAGGATCCCATCGAGTACCTGCACCCCTCCAAGCGCTGCATCGTGAACCAGCGGCAGGTGGGGCGGCACACCGAGTCGTTCGCCCGCGCGCTGAGGGCGGCGCTGCGCGAGGATCCCGACGTCATCGTCATCGGCGAGCTGCGCGACCGGGAGACCATATCGCTGGCGCTGTCGGCGGCCGAGACCGGCCACCTGGTTCTCGGCACCCTGCACACGAACAACGCGATCCGGACCATCAACCGCGTCCTCGGCGTCTTCCCCCCCGATCAGCAGGCGCAGATCCGCATCATGATCTCCGAATCCCTCAAGGCGATCGTGTCGCAGCGGCTGCTGCCGAGGGCCGATCGCAAGGGCCGGGTGGCGGCCCTCGAGATCCTGATGTGCAACCGCGCCGTCGGGAACCTGATCCGCGAGGGGAAGACGTTCCAGATCCTGTCCGTCCTGCAGACCGGCGCGCCGCACGGCATGTGCCTGATGGAGAGCTCTCTCGCGGCCCTCCTGAAGTCGGGCGCCATCAACAAGGACGAGGCGCTGCGCTGGGCCGAGGATCCCAAGCGCCTGGCGGCGTGATGGCCGAGATCGATCAGCTCCTGCGCTACGTGAAGGACCACGACGGCTCCGACCTGCACCTGGCGACCGGCCTCGAGCCGCGCATCCGCCGCCACGGATCGCTGGAGCCGATCGAGGGCTGGCCGGTGCTCGACGCAGAGGCGGTACTGAAGCTCCTCTCCGGCATCGCCACCAAGCGGCAATGGCGCGAGTACGAGACGACGCGCGACCTCGACTTCTCGTACGGCCTGTCCGGCGTGGGACGGTTCCGCGTCAACTACCTCTGCCAGGAGAACGGCCCCGGGGCCGTGGTGCGGCTCATCCCGGAGCGGATCGTCCCGCTCGAGGACCTCAAGCTGCCGGCGGCGGTCGAGAAGCTGGCCCACATGCAGCAGGGCCTGGTGCTGGTGACAGGCCCGACCGGCTGCGGCAAGTCGACGACGCTCGCGTCGATCATCGATCGGATCAACTCCACGTACGCCCGGCACATCGTGACCATCGAGGATCCGGTCGAGTTCATGCATCAGAACAAGAAGTCGGTTGTGTCGCACCGGGAAGTTGGCGCCCACACGGAAGGCTTCTCGCCGGCGCTGCGCGCCGCCGTGCGCCAGGCCGCCGACGTCATCCTGGTCGGGGAGATGCGCGATCTGGAGACAATCTCGCTGGCGATCACGGCGGCCGAGATGGGCGCGCTGGTGTTCGCCACCCTCCACACCAACAACGCCGCCAAGACCATCGACCGGATCATCGACGCCTTCCCGGGCGAGCAGCAGGAGCAGGTGCGCACCACCCTCTCGGAGTCGATGGGCGCGATCCTGTCGCAGTTCCTGATCCCGGCCGCGAGCGGAGGCGGGCGGCACGCGGCGATCGAGCTGCTGCTGCGCACGCAGGGCCTCCCCAACGTCATCCGCGAGGGAAACACGCCGATGATCTACTCGATCATCCAGGCGGGGAGGGCGGCCGGGATGCAGACGATGGACGAGGCCCTCCTGGCCCTCGCGAGCGAGGGAAAGATCACGCCGCAGGACGCGCACACGCGCGCCGCCGACAAGGCCAAGTTCGAGCCGCTCCTGTCGCTCTCCAAAGCCGCCTGACCTGATAGACTCCGCCGGGGAGAAGACCCGGCCATGACTCCGTCTTTCGCCGCCGTGTTTCTGTCGCCGCTGCTTCTGGCAGCGGCGCCGGCCGCCGATGCGCATAGCACCGCGGCCGCGTCCGGAGCGGCGTCGCCGCTCGTGGTCGGAACGGCCTCGGCGGGCCCCGGGGAGGTGGCCTCCGGCTGGATCGAGGTGCCCGATGGGCGCGCCGCCTCCGACCCGGGAACGCGCATCCCGGTCACGGTCGTGCGCGGCTCGAAGCCGGGGCCGGTCCTGGCGCTCGTCGCGGGGACGCACGGCTACGAGTACACCTCGATCCTCGCGCTGCAGCGGCTGGCGCCGCGCCTCGACCCGGCGCGCATGAGCGGTACTGTGATCCTGGTGCACATGGCGAATCCGCCGGGGTTCTGGGGCCGGCGCACGTACTACGGCCCGGACGGCAAGAATCTCAACCGCGTGTACCCCGGAGATCCGCAAGGCACGCAGAGCGACCGGATCGCCGCGGCCCTGACGCGCGAGGTGATCGATCGGGCCACGCATCTCGTCGACATGCACTGCGGCGACGGCAACGAATCGCTCCGGCCCTACGCGTACTGGACGGTCAGCGGGGACCGATCCGTGGACGAGGCCAGCCGGGAGATGGCGCTGGCGTACGGCCTGGATCACATCGTCGTCGTACGCGATCGTCCCAAGGATCCGGCCCGCAGCCTGTACACGGACCTGACGGCGATCCTGCGCGGCAAGCCTTCGATCACGACGGAGTCGGGGGGCGCCGGGCTCACGGACGAAGCCTCGGTGGCGGCGCACGAGGCCGGCGCCCTCGGGGTGATCGGCTTTCTGAAGATCATGGATGCGCCGTCGGTCCGGGTCGCGAAGCCGCTCTGGATCGTGCGATCCGAGGTGGTGCGCGCCCCGGCCTCGGGAGTCTGGAAGCCGGTCGTCGAGAAGGCGCAGACGGTCGCGGCCGGGGCGGTTCTCGGCCGGCTGACCGATCCGTTCGGGAAGACGGCGCAGGAGATCCGCGCCCCGTTCGCGGGGGAGGTCCTCTACGTCGTCGTCACGCCCCCCGTGAGCGAGGGGGAGCCCGTGGCGATGGTGGGAGAGACCAGCACGACGCTGCCCGCCGGCGGATGAGGCGGGAGTCGCGGCGGTCCTCCCTCCGCCTGCTCCCGGCTCTCGTCACCTGGATGTCGGCCCTGGGGGCGGCTCCGCCTGATCCAGAGCTGCTGGTCTATTCGGCCATCCGGCCCGCGAACTGGGACCTGTATCTGTTCGAAACGCCGGGAGCGCCCGGCCGCCCTCTGACGGACGACACGGGGCTCGACTACAACGCCGCCTTCTCTCCCGACGGCCGCTACATCGTCTTCACTTCGGAGCGGGCGGGTCAGGCCGATCTCTACGCGCTCGACCGGCGAGAGGGCGGCCCGCCGCGCCGGCTCACGACCGAGCCCTCCATGGAGGACGCGCCGGCCTTCTCGCCGGATGGAAAGAGGCTGGCCTTCGTCTCCACGCGGGACGGCAACGCCGACATCTTCGTCATGCCGTTCGAGCCGGAGGGGCGCGCCGTCAATCTGACGCACGCCGAGGGGGGGGACTTCAATCCGGCCTTCTCGCCGGATGGGCTCTTCATCGCCTTCACGAGCAACCGCGGCCGGCTGCGCTACGGCAACACGCCCAGTCCTCCGCCCGACTACCAGGCGGGGGACGTCTACCTGATGCGCTCCGACGGCTCCGAGATCCGCCGGCTCACGGAAGGCCCGGAGTGGGAGGGAACGCCTGCCTGGTCCCCGGACGGGCGGACCATCTATTACTACGCCGTGCGCGACGGGGCGCCGCGCCTCTACCGGATGGGGCGTGACGGGTCGGGCCCTCGTCCCGTCAGCCCGGCCGGCGTCCCGGCGCACTCGCCCGCCGTCAAGAGAGACGGCCGCCTGGCCTACGCCGCCTTCCGCCACGGCGTCTGGTCGATCGTGTCGATGGCGCCGGACGGCTCCGATCCGCGGCTCGAGAGCGATCCGCAGCGCGATGCCTGGGCCCCCGTCTGGGATCCGCGCACGGGCCGGATCGTCGCGCACGGCCCCGGTCCGCTCGACACCAAGGATCTGGCGCGCGCCGAGGTCACGGGCCCCTTCCGGATCCCGGGACGCAATGTCGTGACCCTGCCCGACCGCACCCTGGAGGTCGTGGCGATCAGGGGCTATTTCCCGTCGATGCATCCGCGGACGGGAGAGGTGGCGACGAGCCCCCTGTTCCAGTCCATCGAGGTGTCGCGGTTGGACGGAAAGCAGCGGCGCCAGATAATGGCGCCGGAAGAGCGCGCCGCCTGGAAACCGGCCTGGGCGCCCGGCGGGGCCTGGCTGGCCGCCGTCCTCGGACCGCCCTTCGGCGGGCCGGGGGAGAACGCGGACATCGTCCGGCTGAGGCCGGACGGTGGCGGTCTGGTCAACCTCACGGCCGGCTCGAGCGCGAACGACGCCTTTCCGGACGTGTCGCCCGACGGGCGATCCATCGTCTTCAGGAGCGGCCGCGACGGCAACCACGAGATCTACCTCATGGATGCCGACGGAGCCCGCCCGCGGCGGCTGACGCGCGACGAGGCGAGCGACACCATGCCGGCCTTCTCGCCGCAAGGCGGCCGGATCGCCTTCGCGAGCGATCGCGACGGCAACTTCGAAATCTACCTGCTCGATCTCGACGGCGAGGGGCGACCGGGACGCCTGGAGCGCCTGACGCACCATCCCGGCATCGACACGCATCCGGTCTTCTCGCCAGACGGACGGTGGGTCGCCTACACCTCGGAACGAGGCGGCCTCGACGACGAGACGCCTCTCATACCGGTGTTCAACGCGCAGCCGTATGGCGAGATCGTCGCCACCCGGATCGAGGACGGGCTCACTGTGCGCCTCACGCACAACAAGTGGGAGGACGGGCTTCCCGATTGGATCGCTTCGGCCGGCTCAGGCGGTCTCGATCAGCGCCACGAGTGATCGGAGGTCCGGCACCTCGAGGTCGGGCCGCGCCTCGGCGGGCGGCGTTGCGCCCGACCCGCGCCGGCCGGCACGGCGGTTGACCCAGACGGTCCTGAGGCCGAGCGCTCTCGCCGGCGCGATGTCGTGGAACAGGCTCTGGGCGACGTGCAGCAGCGCCTCGCGGCCGACGCCGAGCCCCTCGAGAGTCCGCGTGAAGTGCGCCGGGGCCGGCTTGTAACTATGCATCTGCGTGGCCGTCACAACCAGAGCGAAGTCCACAGGGAGCCTCCGCCGCGTCGCCGCGAACAGGTCGTCGTCGGTGTTCGAGACGATCGCCAGGCGGAACCGCTTGGAGAGCGCCTGAAGGGCCGGCACGGTATCGGGGAACGGCGGCCAGGAGGGGAGCGACTCGGGCAGGGCTTCGATGTCCGCGGGCGACGGGCGGAACGACAGGGCCGTGGCGAGCCGCCGCGCGACCTCGCGCAGCACCTCCCGGTACGTCCTGTAGGGCCCCGCTTCGATCTCGGACTCGGCCGCAGCGTAGAGGTCGAGGAGCCGGTCGTCGTCGCACGCCACGCCATACTTCAGGATGATTGGCCGCAGCGCCCCGAGGATGCCGGTCTCCCAGTCGACGAGGGTGCCGTAGCAATCGAACGACAGCGCCTGGAAGCGATCGAAGTCCAGCATGGTCATGACCTCGAGCGGCTAGTATAGATGCCGATGCGCGTCCTGTTCCTCAATCCGTTCCACGGCGGCTCGCATAGCACCTTCGCCGAAGGGTGGGCCCGCCGCTCGCGGCACGCGATCGAGGTGCACTCCCTGCCGGCGCGCTTCTGGAAGTGGCGCATGCGCGGGGCGGCGCTCCATTTCGCGCACTCGGTGAAAGAGCCGTCCTCGTACGAGGCCCTCGTCGTCACCGACCTGATGAGCCTCTCGGACCTCAAGGCGCTCTGGGGCGCCGCGTGCCCGCCGGCCCTGGCCTACTTCCACGAGAACCAGCTCTCGTACCCCCTCCCGCCGGGCGAGACGATGGACTACCAGTTCGGCTTCACCGACATCACCACCTGCCTGGCGGCGCGCCGCGTGCTGTTCAATTCGGCCTTCCAGCACGAGGCGTTCTTCTCCGCCCTGCCAGGATTCATCAGGATGATGCCGGAGTTCCATCCCCGCTGGGTGATCGAGGCGATCCGCGGCCGCGCCGGGGTCCTGCGCCCCGGCGTCGATCTCCCGGGCGGGCCGCCCGATCTCCGGCCGATCGATCCGTCGCTGCCGCCGCTGGTCATCTGGAACCACCGCTGGGAATTCGACAAGCGGCCGCAGGACTTCTTTGCGGCGCTCGACGCAGTCGATCGACGTGGCGTCCCCTTCCGGTTGGCGCTCCTGGGGGAGAACTTCCAGGTCGTGCCGAAGGAGTTCCTGGCGGCGCGCGAGCGGTACGGCGCGCGCTGCGTCCACTATGGTTTCGTCGAATCGCGCGCCGCCTACTTCGACTGGCTGCGACAGGGGACAGTCGTCGTCAGCACGGCGGAGCAGGAGAACTTCGGCATGTCGATCGTGGAGGCGGTCCGGCTCGGCTGCCGGCCCCTCCTGCCCGCCCGGCTGTCGTATCCCGAGCTGATCCCGCCGGACTTGCACGACGAGTGCCTCTACGTCAGCCAGGAGGATCTGGCCGATCGGCTGTCGGCGATCCTGTCGCGCGCCGCGCCTGCCGGGGCGGCGGGCGGATCCGCGGGCGCCGCCGGCGACGCCCTCAGGCTGCGGCTCTCCGAAACGATGGGGCGCTTCGTCTGGGACCGCGTCATCGGAGATTTCGACGCCGAGCTGGATCGTCTGGTGGCCGGCGGCGGGTCGTCGCGAGGGCCGGCGTGAGGCGGTTGCGCTCGCGAGTCTCCGTCCTGGCGGCCCTCTGCGCGCTGGCGGCCTGCCGATCCACGGAGCCGCGGCCACCGCAGGACTCACCCCCCGGCCTCGGCGGCACAGCGTGGCAGCTGGTCCAGTTCCAGGGCGGCGACGGCACGACGCTCACCCCGGACGACAGGACGAAGTACACGATCGAGTTCGGGACCGAAGGCAGCCTCAACGCTCGCATCGACTGCAACCGGGGCCGGGGCAACTGGACGTCGTCGGGACCCGGCCAGCTCCTGCTGGGACTGCTCGTGCTGACGCGCGCCCAGTGCGCTCCCGGCTCGCTCCACGATCGGCTGGTCCAGCACTGGCCTTACGTCCGTTCGTACCTCGTCAAGGAGGGCCACCTGTTCCTGTCGTTGATGGCGGACGGCGGCATCTACGAGTTCGAGCCGATGCGGCCACAGGGCAGTCCTGGGGTGAGGAGCGATTGGCGGAGAGGGTGGGATTCGAACCCACGTGGGGGTTACCCCCCAACCCGCTTTCGAGGCGGGCCCGTTGCGACCACTTCGGTACCTCTCCCGCG
>DASRJX010000207.1:0-17791 GCA_035649235.1 Candidatus Cryosericum sp. | reverse complement strand
ACGCCCGTGCGGCCGATCTGGCCACGCAGGATCATGAGGGCGAACACGGCCGCCGGCACGGACGTCAACAGAGAGATGTCGCTGGCGCCGGGGATCCGGCTGGAGGCGCCGGCGAGGTCCGGCGAATCGGTCCACAGCCGGATCTGCGACCGGCGGCCGCCCAGAGTCCCGGTGACATCGCAGGTCAGGATGCACCGGCTCGCGAGCCGGCCCTCCTGCATCATCCGCATGACGCGCTGCGGCGAGGGCGTCGGGGGGAGCATCCGAAGCAACAGGTCGCGCGGCCGCACCGCGATTCCGCCGACGTTCACCTGCGTCTCGTCCATGAGGCGCAGGCGCTCGACGAGGAAGCGCCATGAGTCGATGTCGGGGTCGCCGATCTTGTAATCGCAGTAACGCACCGGCTTCCCGAGGTGCAGCGGGATGGTCACCGGCTCCTCGTGGGCATGGAGGTAGACCTTTCCTTTTTGGCCGATCGGCGGCGGGAACTCGTAGACTTCCTCACCGCTGAAGATCGGCACCCGGCGCGGCCGGCCGTCCTCCCAGATCCAGGGCTCGGTGGCGCAGTCGATGGCGTACACGGACAGGATCCACAGAGGCACGTACTCGTCGCTCGTCGTCAGCGAGTAGTCCTTGATCTCGACCCGGTCGATGACGTCGAGCCGGTCGGCCCCCTCGCGGGCCATGATGTTGGTCAGGCCGGGGGCGCCGCCCGCGTTGATCAGCGCGATCCGTCCCGAAGCCTCCCAGGCCGCGGCGTCCTGCATCTGCTCGAAGGGCAGCCCGTCGATCTCGTACAGGAAGACCGAGGAGAGATCGAGGTAGTTGCGTCCTGCAGCGAGCGCCGCTTTCATGGCCTGCGGGATGAACTGCGGCGGGGCCAGGTTGACGACCAGGTCGAACTCCCCCCGGCGCATCAGGGCGGCGGTCTCTTCGACCGCCGTCACGTCGGCGCGCGCCACCTGGATCCGGTCGCTGCCGATGCTCCGCGCGGTCTCGTCGGCTCGGGCGGTGTCGATGTCGGCGAGGACGATCCGGCCGACGTCATCGGCGCGCGATAACACGGTGCCGACGACATTGCCCTGGGCCCCAGCGCCCAGAATAAGGACGGTCTTTTTCACGGGTTGGCCACCGCTCGAGCCGCCATTCTAGGTCCGGTCACAGCCGTTCCGTCAACCGGCCTTGGAGTTTTCCGAACCTGCGTGGCCCGGGAGCGTGCTATAAGGTCGGCCGGCAGCGGGCCTGGGGGATCTCATGCGCCGACTCCTCTTCATTCTTCTGACCGGCTTTTGGATGGGGGACGCTTTTCCCGCAATCGCGGCCGACGTCGAGGTGTCTTCGCCGCCCGGGACGCTGGAGGAGCTCGACCGGCAGCTGGCGGCGGCTTTCGTGAACGGCCAGATCCCGGGGGCGGCGGTCGCCCTGATCGAAAAGGGGCGGATCGTCTTCACCAAAGGTTACGGGCTCGCGGACAAGGCGCAGGGCACGCCGGTCGCGCCGGACACGGTCTTTCGCGCGGCGTCGATTTCCAAGAGCCTGACCGGCATCGCCGTCATGGTCGCGGTCCAGGAGGGGAAGGTGTCGCTCGACGGGCGGCTTCAGGGCCTGGCGCCCGAGGTCGGATTCCGGAATCCGTGGGAGTCGAGCGATCCGGTGCGTCTCGTGCACCTCCTCGAGCACACGACGGGCTGGCCGGACATCTCTCTGCGCGTGCTGACGGCCGATGGCAAGGGCTGGGCCTTGCAGCGCGGCGTGCAGGCCGCCAGTCCCGAGTTCGTGAGCCGATGGAAGCCGGGGCGCTTCGCCGTCTACAACAACGCGGGACCGGCCGTCGCGGGTCTCGTCCTCGAAAAAGTCACGGGCCGGGAATTCAACATCTACGTGCGCGAGCGCGTGCTCCGGCCCATGGGCATGGCGACCGGTGATTTCGATCTCACGCCGGAGCTCGCCGCCCGGCTCGCGAAGAGCTACGACGCCGGCGGCCGGGAAACGCCGTTTCAACACATCATCCTGCCGCCCGCCGGGTCGCTCAACGTCAGCGTCAAGGAGCTCGCGCAGCTGGTGCTCTTCTTCCTCGGGCGCGGCACCGTGGACGGAACCGGGATCCTGACGCCCGAATCGGTGGCCCGCATCGAGCGGAGCGAGTCGACTCTGGCGTCGCGCGTGGGGCTTGCCGCGGGCGGCTACGGTCTCGGGAATGCGCCGCTGCCCGACAAGGGCGTGACGTTCCGCGGTCACAACGGCGGCATCGACTCGTTCACGTCCCTCTACGGGTATTCGTTGCAGAATGATTCCGGTTACGTGCTGATGGCGAACGGCGGGGAGGGCGTCGATTTCGCGCAGCCCGTCTCGCGCCTCGTGCAGGACTATCTCACGCGCGACTCGCCGTCAAGGAAGGCGCCTGCCCTCACCATGGACCGGAAGGCACTCGAGGGTCATGCGGGCCTCTACCGCTCGATCACGCCGTCGAACACCCTGACCCGACCGTATCAGGAGGTGCTGGGGCTCAGGCTCGTACGGGCGGGCGACGGCCGGCTCGTCGTGGGCGGCAACGATTACTTCCCGACCAGCGAGCACACGTTCCAGCGCGCCGATCGCGATGCCCCGAGCCTGGCGTTCGCCGAAGACGAGGGGCGAACATACATGATGTCGGCCTTCAGTGCGGCAGTGAAAGAGCCGCTCTGGCGCGCGGTTCTCATCGCCGCAGTGCTGGGGCTCCTGGCGCTGGGCGCCGTGATCGCGGTTGTGATGTCGCCGGTCTGGCTGATCGCCCTGGCGCGCGGACGACTCGGCGCACGCGGCGGCGCGCTCGTGCGCTTCCTGCCGCTCCTGGGAGTCGTCGCGCTCGTGGCCACGTTCGCGCTCCCGCTCGGCTACCTGGCTTCGGGCAGCATCGCCGCCGCCGGTCCGCTGGCGCAGCCTGGGCCGTACTCCTACGCCATCTTCTCGTGCAGCATCCTCTTCCCGTTGCTGGGCGGGCTCGGCCTCTGGCGGGCCCTGCGCGCGAGTGACGCCGGCCTTTTCGTGCGGCTCCACGCCGGCGCGACGTCGACCGCGCTGCTCGCTTTCGCCGCCTATGCGGCTTTCATTGGTTGGGTCGGGGCCCGGACCTGGACGATGTGATCGTCTCCTACGGGATCGGCTGCTTCGTTGGACCGGAGCCAGGCCCCCGGGAGCCGGCCGGCGCCGACGTCGTTCCCACCGCGAACGGGAGCGGCAGAGGGCCCGTGTACAGCAGGTCATAGTCGACGACCGCCCGCAGCGACGGCCAGCCCTCCCCGTAGGCCGCGATTCCCAGGACGTCGACCAGGTAGGTCGGGCTCAAGCTGCCCAGATCGACCGTGACGGACGCCCCCGGAATCGGAACGAAGCGCGTTCCGCCGGCGTGACGGCTGACGGTCACGTCGAGGAGTCCCGTGGCCGCCTGGTAGCGCGCCCGGCACAGGAGCGGGACGTCGAACGGCAACGCCGCCTGCTGCGACCCGAAGGTGAAGTTGAAGAAGGCGTTGTCGCCGACGTTGCCGCCAAACACCGACGGCGACAGGAACGGCCCTCCGAAGTCGGTGACGTTCGCGAAGTAGTCGAATTCGATCAGGTCGAAGCTGTCGGACGGAAAGAGCGTCCTCCCGGGACCCGTCGAGTGGGCGTTCCAGAGGCCGAAGGCGATCTGGGAGAACCCCTGCGGGTCGGCGTGATAGCCGGTGGATCGGATCGTGAGGATGGCCCCGAATTCGGCATCCTCGCCGAGCGACAGGACGTCGCCGAGGGGTGTTGCGAGACGAGCTGTCGGCAGGGTCGTGTCGTACAGGACCCGCAGCGTGCCGGGGCGGTCTCCCGGGAAGTGCGGCCGCTCACGATCGACAAACGTGAAACGGGCCCCGGCGTCCCCTTCGGAGAAGAAGGGGTTGACGGAGCGGCCGGCGAGGGGGTCGCGGGAGAAGCGCTCCACGACCGCCGCCACGGCCGGGGCCGGCGTCATGGCGAAGGCGGCGACCGAGATCAGGACACACAGAAACACGGGACGAGGATGCGGCGTCATGGGGCCCTCCTTGAATGGGGTTGATGGAGTCACAGGCTTCTCGTCAGGATCGCGACCGACAGGGGCGGCAGGCGCAGCGGTAGCGACGCCAGTGGCTGCGCCGTCTGTCCGTCGAGGACCAGAAGGCGCGGTGCTGTGAAGCTGCTGTCCGCGATCAGCAGCCACCCGTCCCCGTCGCTCACCAGGGCGGCGATCCGGTCCTGGGTCTCGAACACGGAGCCCAGGACCTCGCCGGTCGACGGGTCGAACGCCTTCACGAAGTTGCGGAACGTGGCGTCGGTGACCACGGCATAGCCGCGCTCCGCCGAGACGATGGCGACCGCCGACACGTTGCCCCCCAGAGCGTCGTCGTCGACGACCAGTCCGAGCGAGCGGCGGGTCGCGGGGTCGATCGCCTCGATGCCGCCCGTGAGAGCCTGCGGGCGCAGGCCGGGGAAGATGCCGGCGAGTCCGACGTAGATGAGGCCGGTGCCGGGCCCGTCGACGAGCGATTCGAACGGGTTCTGCCCCGCGAGGTCGATCACGTCCACCACCTCGCGGAGCGCGGGGTCGATCACGGCCACGCGCCCGTTCATGAACTGGGTGAAGCTGCGGTTGGCGTCCTGCAGCGTCACGTAGAGCAGGCCGCCGTGCAGCAGGATCTGATCGGGACGCGGCAGGCGATCGGGGTTGAGCGCGAAGGGGACCAGGTCGATCGACCCCAACAGGGCCCCGTCGTCCAGATCGACGAGGGCGACGTCGTCGTAAGGCGGCTCGTAGCGGGTCACGAAGGCGACCCCGGCGCTCGGGGTCCCGACGGCCGGGGCCGGGAGGCCCGCCTTCTCGTCGGGGAGCACCACCAGGTCGTGCGGGTTGGAGCCGTTGCCGGTCGAATACTGGAACGTGGTCAGGAAGCGCCGGGCCGGGTCGAGGCCCTGCAGGTTGTCGAACGACAGGCGGTTGACGACGAACGGCCGGCCGTCCTCGACGCGAGCCACCGGATCGCTGCTCGTGGTCTCGAGGTTTTCGTCGAGGTCGAACTGCGCGCCGTATCGCACGCCGACGACCGCCGCTTCGCCGATCGTCTGCAGATCGGTGCCGGCCACGAGGTACCGCCGCCGCTTCACGGCCGTGAAGGTGCCCCGGCTCGAGGTGCCGAACAGCGCCGCCTCGCCGGCGATGGAGCGGCGATCGGGCGCGATGGCCCCGGCGAGGGAGAGGATGAGGTTCGCCGTTCCGAATTGGATCGGGCCGAAGAGGTCGGTCTGGAACGCGTCGCCGTCGATCGTCCCCTCGAGGAGGATCGGGCGCGGCATGACGGGCGCCTGTGCGACGCCGCCGGCGGTCACGCCGACGACGCCGACGGGCGCCGTGAAGCGCGGGTCGCCGTCGCGCAGGCCCGCGTCGTCGAACGTGATCGCGATGTCGAGCGCGATGCCGTGGTGCTCCAGGCCCCCGACGATGACGACGTCGTCGGGAAACAGGATCGTCGCGTCGTAGATCGGGTCGAGGCGACCGGCCGGACCCGGGAGCGGCCCGCGCTTCTGGCGCGCGGCGCCGCCCCCGCCACAGGCGATGGCCAAAGTCAGGAGCAGGAGCGCCGCGGCGCCAAGGAGCGACCAGGTGCGCCGGTGGCTCAGTAGGTCCACTGGAGCCTCGCCTCGAAGGAGCGGCCCGGCAGCGGGAAGCGGGCCACGTCGACCGTCTGCTCGTCGAAGATGTTGCGCACCTGGAAGGTCGCCTCCCAGTGGCGTGTCAGGCGCAGCCGGTACGACAGGTCGTGGAGGTAGCGCGCGGGGAGCAGGCCGCTCTCGGTATTGACGCTGTTGATGTAGTTCGAGCCGATGTAGGTGAAGTCGTAGACCGCGCGCCCGGGCCCCAGCAGCAGGCCGGCCCCGGCGCTCACCTCGTCCGTCGGCCGCCCGGGCAGCCGGTAGCCCTCGCTGAAGCGGTCGCTGACGTCGATCGCCGACTGGTGGACGACGTTCAGCGTGCCACTCAGGCGGGGACCGATCGTCAGGTCGAGGCTCAGCTCCACGCCGCGGATGCGGGCCTCCCCGATGTTGACCGCCACCACGGAGGACTGCGCGTTCGGCTGGTAGAGGATCAGGTCCGTGGCCTCCGTCTGGAACAGGACCGCCTCGACCCGGGCCTGCCGTAGCGCCCCGTGCGCGCGGGTCGTGCGGACGACGACGCCGAGATCCGCGTTCCGCCCTTGCTCGGGCAGGAGCCCTGGATTGCCGACGACCGAGCCCTGGTCGCCGAACAGCTCGATCACGTCCGGCAGGCGCAGGAAGGTGCCGGCGTTGCCGCGCACCGCCAGCCCCTCGCGCGCGTCCACCCGGAAGCCGATCTTCCAGGTCGTGACACCGTCGTCGGGGGCTCCGTGCGGCACCACCCCGGTCGACGCTCCGGGCGTGAAGACGCTCCCGTAGCGCTCGTAGCGCAGCGACGGGTTGAGGAGCAGCCGCCCCGAGACGAGGGCGATCTGATCTTCGAGGGTGATCGTCGTGACGTCGCGCGTCACTCGCCCGATGTCGGGCGGATCGAGAATCCGGTTCTTGAGGTCGGCCTGCTCGCGGCGCCCCGCCACGAGGAACGACACGCCCTGCCGGGCGGACAGGACGTACGTCCCTCCCGCCTCGGCGGCCAGGCAGGCGATCCGGTTGTCGGTGTGCCGGACGCTGCCGGGGACCTCGCCCTGCGTGCCGTCGAACTCCTCGTCGTAGAGGGTGCCCGCCAGCCCTCCGCGCAGGAGCAGCCGGCCGTCCAGGAGCCCCGGGGCTTCCAGCTGTCCGTTCAGCAGGAGGCGCGAGTTGTCGTAACGCGAGTGCGTCGACGGGTTCGCTCCGACGCCGGGCACTCCCTGGCCCCGGTCGAGGAGGTCGGCGCCCAGCGTCAGGCGCGCCCGCCCCAGAGGCAGCGTGCCGCGCGCCAGTAGATGGTTGCGGTGAAAGGCGTTGTTGACCCGCGGCACGACCTCGTCGTCGGAGGGCTCGAACGTCGTTCCGTTGTCGTCGAGGTAGGGAAAATCCGCGTCGCTGGTCGCGACGTCGGCACCCAGGTAGACGTCCCCGCGCTTGCCCGAGGCCGCGTACCCGCCGCTCACCTCGGCCGACCCGAAGGAGCCGAGCGTCAAGGCCGCCTGCCCGTGAGGCTCGCGGGAGGCCGCCTTCGAATGCACCAGGATGGCGCCGCCGATCGATGCGGCGGGCAGCGAGGCGGGAGTGAAGCCACGGTAGATCTCGATCGAGTCGACCTGGACGAGAGGCAGGTCGGCGAGGTTCACCGCCCCGCCGAGGGCCCGGTTGAGGGGGACCCCGTCAAGATAGACGACCACCTGCTCGGCGCTGCTGCCGCGGATCGACACCGTCGCGAACTCGCCGCCGAGCGATTTGATCTGCACGCCGACGGCGTCGCGCAAGAGCTCCGGCAGCGTCGTGATCCGGTCCGCGAAGTCCTCGGGACGGATGACGGTGGCGAAGGCCGCCGGATCCGCCGCCACCCTGTCCGCGCTCTCGCGCACCTCGACCGTCTCGACGGGCGGGCTGGGGCGGCCGTCCTCTCCGGACGCCGCCTCGTCGGCGATAGCACAGCGCGTGGCGGCGAGCAGCGCCATCGCCACGAGCGCCTCCAGCACCCCCGGGGCGGCGGCCCCGTGGCGGGCGCCTCGCGTCACGGGCAGTCTCCGGATGCGGCCAGCCGGGGCTCGTGGTTCGAGGAGGCGCCGTAGCCGGGGGTGGAGCCGGGAGGGTTCGGGCGCGCGAGGTAGAGGAACGCTTCGCCAGACGGCGGCACCGCCGCGTCCCCCAGGTTGCGGTTGGAGAGATCGGTCGAGTTGTTCTCGATGCAGGCGACCACACCGAGATCGACCATCCCGCCCGAGGCGTGCACCGACTTCAGGCTGGCCCGGATGAGGTCGTAGGTGACGCCCGGCCCGAGGGTGTTCCAGCGCACGACGGTCGGCTGCGCCTCGGAGACCTCGAGGTCCAGGCTCGGGAAAAAGTACGGGGCCGTGGCGGCGTGCGCCGGATCGTGGCAGGCGGCCGCCTCGGCGCCGTCGCCGACTCCGTCGCCGTCGCTGTCGGGATCGAGCGGGTTGCTGCCGTACAGAAAGGTCTCCGCCACGTCCGGAAGGCCGTCCGCGTCCGCGTCCGGCCCGGGCAGGAGGGGCCGGGCGTGGAGCGCCACCACGGTGTCGAGGTCGAGCCCTTCGGAGGAGCCGGGGACGCCGATCGCCAGGTTCGGGTCCGTGATGCGCAGGACGCGGGCGCGCGCCAGTCCGACGTCCGCCAGGTCGAAGGCGTCGCCGCCATGGCCGGCCACGCCGCCGGGGGCCCCCGCCTCGAAAAGGAGCGGATCGTCGGCGACGGTGTAGTCGCCCGTGAAGCTCGGCGTCAGGCCCGCGAGGCCGCGCAGCGCAGCGAGCAGCGAGCGGTCGGTGCAGGAGGTCGTGACCTGCGTCAGGGCCGCGGCATCGTAGGGGAAGGCGTGATAGACGATCCCGTCCTCGCTCGCCTCGACGATCCCGGGCTCGGCGAAGACGCTCCAGGGGTCGGCCGGGGACGCCGGCACGGCGGTGCAGAAGAACGGGTTCTCGAAGACGATGAAATCAGGGCCCGGGCCGTCGAGGATCTCGTTGTCGGTGAACTCGATGACGATCGACCCGCCGTGGCCCAGCGACAGGACGGTGAGCGAGCCGGTGGTGGGCGTGGCGGTGCCCGGCGGTCCCAGGACGATGCCCGGCTGCCAGGAGTTGAACGCCGGCGGCGCGCTGACCGAACCCAGGACGAGGGAGACGACGCGGTCGGGAAAGCAGTCGGTGGCGGTCTGGGCGCGCGCGCCGGAGGCGATACAGACCAGCAACCCCGCTCCGGCGGCGGCGATCGTGAACCGACCCATGGCGACCTCCCTCGAGGCGAACGGCACCCGGCGGGCCGCCACGGGAAAAACGAAGCCCCGACCTCGCTGGAAACGAGCGCCGTCGGGGCAGGCTCGAAGTCCCTTTCCCGCGAAAGGTCCGACCGGTGCGATGCGTCGCGGGCAGGTCTCCTGGCTTGCGGCTCTCTACTCCCCGGCCCTTCCCAGGCGCCTCAAAGGCCCCAGTGGGATTACCCGGGTTTCGCTACCGCTCACAGTTGCGGGGCAGCGGGGGATTCACACCCCCTTCCCTCTTGCTTGCGATGGCGCCACCTATCGACGCCGTTCGCCCGCGACATATTGTCAAGGATCAACAAGACCTTATAGCGCCACGGAGTCCGACTTGTCAACGACGCGGCGCGCAGGCTCCCGCTGCCGGGATTGACTGGTCAGCGCCTGACGAGGAACTCGTGCAGGGCGCGCTCCAGGGGGGCCGCCGCTTCGACCATCGGCAGGTGGCCGCAGCGCTCGAAGGTGACGAGGCGCGATCCTCGGATCTGCCGCTTCGCCCGTTGGGCGGCCGCCATCGGCGCAATCTCGTCCTCCTGCCCAGAGGATGAGGGTCGGCGCCTGGATCGGGCTGAGATCGTCGACGTAGCCTTCGCCCCTGCTGTAGGACTCCTCGAGCCGGCCGATCGTGAAGGAGGAGCCGGAGCGGAGGCGCTTCGAGAACAAGTCGGAGGCCAGGGCGTCCGTGACGCGCGCCTTGTCGTCGAAGTAGGCCAGCTCCAGGAGACGCCGCGCCCCCGCGAGGGTGCTGAAGTTGAGGGCTGCCAGGGTTTCCTGGTCCAGGTTCGGCTTGTAGGCCGTGCCGCTGATCAGGACCAGGCGGTCGACCCGATCCGGGTGGGCCAGGGCGAACAGGCAGGCGACCCGGGCGCCGGTCGCGTGGCCGACGAGGCTCGCGCGGTCGATGCCCAGCTGCTTCAGGAACATCCCAAGGAAATCGACCAGAGTGCCGGGCGTGTAGTCGATCGGCGGTTTGTCCGAGGCCCCGAAGCCGATCTGATCGGGCGCGATGACACGCAGGTCCCTCGACAGCGCGCTCATCGCGGGGCGCCACGCGTCCGCCGATCCGCCGGTGCCGTGCAGCAGGACGACGGGGGCCCCGCGGCCGGACTGCAGATAGTGGATCTTCAGGCCGAGAACCGAAGCCGTCCGGTTCTCGATGCGCGGAGCGGCCGGCCGGGAGGCGGTCCGGGCCGGCGGCGGCGCCGCGCCTGGGCCGGGCGGCGCCACGAGAAGCGACAGGAGACCGGCGGCCGCGGCATGGGCCCCCAGCCTCATGCGCGGCGAGCCGCGGGGCGCGTCCCGGCCGCGATGAAGCCCGCGACCCGCTCCTCGAGGAACGGGAGCGGAAGAGGACCGGCCAGAAGGACGACGTCGTGGAAGTCGCGGATGTCGAAGCGTTCTCCGAGCGTCGCCCGTGCCTGCTCGCGCAGCCTCCGCAGCGTCAGCTCTCCCAGCTTGTAGGCGAGCGCCTGCGCCGGCCAGGAGATGTAGCGGTCGACCTCGATCGCAATGTCGTGCCCGGCCTTGCCGGCGTTTTCCTCGAAGCAGCGGATCGCCTGCTCGCGCGTCCAGCCGAGCACGTGCAGCCCGGGGTCGACGACCAAGCGGATGGCGCGCCACATCTCGTAGGTGAGGCGGCCGAAGTTCGAGTAGGGATCGCGGTACAGCCCCAGCTCGGCGCCCAGCGATTCGGAGTAGAGCCCCCACCCTTCCACGAAGGCGGTGTGATGCCCGTGCCGCCGGAAGCCGGGCAGGTCGGACAGCTCCTGCGCCAGGGAGATCTGCAGATGGTGGCCGGGGACCGCCTCGTGCGCCGCCAGGGCCTCCATCTCCCACCGGGGCCGGCTCCGCAGATCGTAGGTGTTGGCGAAGAAGTACCCGGGGCGGCCTGCCTCCGTCGACCCCGGGTAGTAGTAGGCCGTCGTCTGCGCCTTCTCGGAGTAGGCCGGCACCGGCAGCACGCCGTACGGCAGCCGGGGGAGCGTGCGGAACAGGCGCGGCAGCGCGGCGTCGAGCCGCTTGCAGATGTCGCGGTACCCCACCAGGAGCTGCTCGGCGTCGGTGTAGAAGAAGCGCGCGTCGGTGCGCAGGTACTCGAAGAACGCCTCCAGGCTGCCTTGGAAACCCGCCGCGGTCATCGTCTCCAGCATCGCGGCGCGGATACGCGCCACCTCCTCGAGGCCCAGCTCGTGGATGGCGCGCGGCGGCAGGTCGCTCGACGTCATGACGCGGATGAGGTGCCGGTACCAGTCTTCGCCGTCGGGGAGCGCGGTGAGGCCGAGGGAGGTGCGGGTCCGCGGCAGGTAATCGGCGGTGACGAAGTCGTGCAGCCTTCTGTAGGCCGGGACGACGACCTCTTCGACGGCCGACAGGATGTCGCGGCGGACGCGCTGCCGCGCGGCGGCGTCCAGGTCCGGCGGTAGGTCCCCGAGCAGCATCCGGCTGATGGGGCTGGCCTCCGGATCGTCGGCGATCTGGTTGGCGATGAGGGCGGGGACGGAGGTCAGCACCACGCGCGGCGGTGTCAGGCCCGTCCTGGCCCCCTCGCGCATGAGGGTCAGCGCCTGGTCCACCAGCCGGCCGACGCTGCGCAGCCGCGCCGTCACGTGCTCGAAATCCAGAAGCGTCCGCCGTGGCGCCATCTGCAGCAGGTCGGCGACGTCCTGATGCACGCCGTGGAGCTGGGTCAGCGGCATCAGCTCGTCGCGGAAGCGGAGGCCTTCTACATGAAGTCTCGTCTCGTGCAGGAAGAGGGCGTGGTTCTCCCGGGCCGCAGGGCCCAGGGCCTTGGCCTCGATCGCCTCGGCGCGGCGCAGGAGGTCGCGCTGGTAGTCCGCCCGCCGGTCGAACGCCTCGAGCGACAGATCGGTCCAGCGGTCGTCGTAGCGCACGTCCCCGACCATGGTGGCGAAGTCCGGGAACTCGCGCAGGCGCCACTCCCAGTCGGCCTCGAGGAGCACCGCGAGCGCGCGCTCGGCGGCAGGTCGGGGCTCCGCCGCCCCGGGGCCGTCCGGATCCCGCCGCGACCGCGGCGCGCGCCGGCCGGTCATCTCGGGATCCCTTCCGGCCGCAGCCGCAGTCGCGGCAGAGAGGCCGCCTCGAAAGTCCTGTCGCCCGTCTCCATCATCCGCTGCCCGACGGCGCTCCAAGTGGACACGGCCTCCAGGAGGCCGCCGATGTCGACGCCCCACCAGGGGGGCGCTACGCGCTGGAGCTTCTCGGCCCCCGCGTCGAGGAGCAGGAGCATGCCGCGCGGCTCACCCCGCTGCAGCTTCACGAACCCGGCGGCGATCTGAATCAGCCCCTGGAGGAATAGCCGTGCCTCGCCCTCCGAGGCGCGCCAGGAGTCCTCCCAGACCTCGTGGGCCTCGAAGAACGAGGCCTCGTTGAACAGCTTCACGCCGCGCTCGAGTCGGTCTCGGAACTGAGGTTCCACGTGTCGGCTCCCGCTGCCACGATGCCAAGAGCGCATTTTAGAGCAGGATCCCGCACCCTTTGGCACCGAATCGCCACCTTGCCTGCGGCAGGGATTGGATTAAGATCCTGAGGCATGGGGACACCTACGCGAGCCGACGGCGGTCCACTCCGGCTCTTCTTCATCTGCACCGGCAACGCGGCGCGCAGCCAGATCGCCGAAGGTCTCGCGAATCACCTCGGCAGCGGACGCGTCGAGGCCTCGAGCGCCGGCACGATGCCCGCCGGCGTCAGCAGTCACGCCGTCGCCGTGATGGAAGAGCGCGGCATCGACATCTCGCACCACTACTCCAAGGGAATCCACGAGGTCCCCGGGCCATTCGATCTCGTTGTCACCCTGTGCGACCACGCGTCGCTTCTGTGCCCCGTGTCGGTGCGCCGCTATCCGATGGAGCACTGGTCGACGCCCGACCCGACGTTCGCCCCGGGCGGTCCCGAGGCGGTGCATCAGGCCTTCCGCGAGGTGCGCGATCGTCTGGAGGGGCAGATCCAGAACCTTCTCGACAAGCTCCTGGTCAAGGAAGGGAGCGGCGAGGGGGCGGCGGGGCCTGGGGCGACGGTCAGAAAGCGCTTGTCTCGCCGCTGAGGGATTGCCTCCCCGCGTCCTGAAGCACCAGTCGCGCCTCGTCCGCTTCCTCCTCTGGGACGAAGACGGCAAAGGGCGTGGTCACGGGCGGCAGGAGGCCAATCGCGGGGGAGACCATCGTTCCCGGCTTGATCGGCCGTGGCCGTCCCCGATCGTCGAGCCAAGCCAGCATCGGGTGGAAGCCCGCGCTCTCGAGCAGCTGGTGGATCAGCACGGCCTCCTCCTCCAGAGGGACCTCGGCCACCTGGGACATGCCGGCAAGCTGGCGTCCGCAGGCCCGGCAGGTGGTCTCATCTTCCGCCAGGGGCGCGCCGCAACTATCGCATTGGCTCATGCGGGCATCGTATGCCAGGGGCGGGGGCCCGTCAATCGGAACACGGCCTCCAGATTGCGCGTCGCCTCCTGACCTATGACCTCCGGGCTCACCCCCTTGAGCGAGGCAAGGCACTCGGCCACCAGGACGACCCGGGCCGGCTCGTTGCGTTGACCGCGCAGGGGATGGGGCGAGAGGTACGGCGCGTCCGTCTCGATCAGCAGTCGATCGAGGGGGGTGGCGGCGGCCGCCTCGGCGAGGGCGCCGGCGTTCTTGAAGGTGACCGGGCCGGCGAACGACAGGTAGAACCCGAGGTCCAGGCAGCGCCGGGCCTCCTCGGGCCCGCCGGAGAAGCAGTGGAAGACGCCGCCGGCCGCGGCGGCGTTCTCGTCTCCCAGGATGGCGAAAGTGTCCTCCCAGGCCTCGCGCGTGTGGATCACGATCGGGCAGCCGAGCGATCGCGCCAGGGTGATCTGCTCCCGGAACACGGCACGCTGCTCGGCCGGCGGGGAGTAGTTGTAGTGGTAGTCGAGGCCGATCTCGCCGATGGCCACCGACTTCGGTCGTCGCATCGCCCGCTCGATGCCGCGCGCCACCTCGAGATTCCAGTCCTTCGCCTCGTGCGGGTGGACGCCGGCGGTGAAGTGGATGAAGTCATGGGCCGCCGCCAGGTCGGCGCAGGCCGGCGCGTCTCCGATGCGGGACGCGACCGTGACGATGTGCCGGAGTCCGGCGGCGCGGGCGCGGGCGATGACGTCGTCCCGATCGCCGTCGAAGCGATCGTAGGTCAGATGGGCGTGACTGTCGCTGTAGACCGGGTCCATGATCCCGAGGGCCTCCGGGAGGCCGCGGACCCGCGCTACTTGACCCGCCAGCCGGCCGGGACCGAGGGATCCTCCGTCGTCAGGATGAACGGCTGTCCCGAGGCGTCGGAGGCCGCGAGCAGCATCCCCTCCGACAGGACGCCGCGCAGCTTGGCCGGCTTGAGGTTGACGACGACGACGATCGTCTTGCCGACGAGGCTCGCCGGCGCGTATCGGGTCGCGATCCCCGCCACGATCGTCCGCGTGTCCGAGCCGACGTCGACCGTCAGCTTGAGCAGCTTGTCGGCCCCCTGGACCGGCTCGGCCGCGACGATCTTCGCCGTTCGCAGCTCGACGCGCTGGAACTCCTCCAGCGTGATCTCCTGGGGCCCGCGCGCGGCGGCGGCCGGGACCGGCGCGACGGGGGCGGACGGGGGTTTCTGGCCGGAGGGGGTTTCAGGCGTGTCCATGGCTTGCTCCTTCTGGGCCGCGGCCTGGCTCAGGTAGGCGGCCTTGTCGATGCGGGGGAAGAGCGCCGGACCGCGGCGGATGGCGACGCCGGGCCGCAGGACGCCCCAGCGGAACTCGTCCAGCCGGTTCGCGGAGACGTCCCCCGTCCCGCCGAGGGCCGCGTGCAGCCGCTGCGCCGAGCCCGGGACGACCGGAGCCAGGAGGACGGCCACGACGCGCAGCCCTTCGGCGACCGTGTAGAGCACGGAGTCCAGATCGCGGCGCCGGTTCGGGTCGCGGGCCATCGTCCACGGCTCGTGCTGCACGATGAAGCGGTTCAGCAGTCCCACGAGCTCCCAGACACGGGCCAGGCCGCTGTTGAATGACAGGCCGCGGAAATCGTCCAGGAGGCCGGTCCAGGCCGTGCGCGCCGCCGCCTCGATCGCCCTGGCCCCGGCGAAGGACGGGTCGGGAGCGGGGAGGGCGCCGCCGCAGTAGTCTTCGATCATCTTCAACGCGCGGCTGGCCAGGTTGCCGAGGTCGTTGGCCAGATCGGTGTTGACGCGGTCGATGAACGCCTCGTCGGAGTAGGAGGCGTCCTGGCCGAACGCCATCTCGCGCATCAGGAAGTACCGCAGCGGATCCGGACCGAAGTCCCGCACGAGGGGGATCGGATCGACGACGCCCCCCTTCGATTTGGAGATCTTCGCGGCGTCGCGCAGCCACCATCCGTGCGCCACGATCTTCTTGGGCAGGGGCTCGCCCGCGGAGAGCAGGAAGGCCGGCCAGTAGACCGCGTGGAAGCGGAGGATGTCCTTGCCGACCAGGTGCACGTCGCACGGCCAGAAGGTCTCGTACAGGCTCCGATCGCCGCCGTACCCGAGGGCCGTGATGTAGTTGCTGAGAGCGTCGAACCAGACGTACAGGACGTGCCGGGCGTCGCCGGGGTAGGGAATCCCCCAGGAGAACGACGACCGGCTCACCGAGAGGTCCTTGAGTCCCGACTGGACGAAGGCGATCACCTCGTTGCGGCGGGTCTCGGGGAAGACGAACGACGGGTGCTCCCGGTAGACCTTGAGAAGGGGCTCCTGGTAGCGCGACAGCCGGAAGAAGTACGATTCCTCCTCGGTCCACTCGACCTTGTGCCCTTGGTCGGGGCAGCGGCCGTCCACGATCTGGTTCTCGGGGTAGAACGACTCGCAGGAGGTGCAGTACCAGCCGGCGTAGCGGTCCTTGTAGAGGTCGCCGTGCGCCGCGATCCGCGCGAACAGGGCCTCGACCCCTCGCTTGTGCCGCGCCTCCGTCGTCCGGATGAAGTCGTCGTGGGAGATGCCGAGGGTCGTCCAGAGCGATCGGAAGCGCTCGACGACCTCGTCGGCCAGGGCGATGGGCGCCAGGCCGCGGGCCTTCGCGGCGCGCTCGATCTTCTGGCCGTGCTCGTCGGTGCCGGTGAGGAAGCGCACCTTCTCGCCCGCCATCCTGTGGAAGCGCGCCAGGACGTCGGCCACGATCGTGGTGTAGGTGTGGCCGATGTGCGGCACGTCGTTGACGTAGTAGATCGGCGTCGTGATGTAGTAGGTGCCGCGGCTCACTCACGCTCCCAGTAGAGCTTCACGAAGCGATACAGCTCCGACTCGAAGGTCTTGTGGTGCAGGCGATCGAGCGTCCGCCCGCTCTCCGCGCCCTCCTTCAGGAGGCGGAGGTAGGCGTCGTACATGGCGTCGACGTCCCCCTTGGCCGCCAGGGCCCTCATTCCCTTCTCCGCGTCGAGCGCCGGCAGCCTGAGGCTCGGCTCGCCGCCCGGTCGCGTGGCGATGTCGATGGCGCCCTCCGTCACCTCCAGGACGATCTTGAGCATGCGGTTGGCCTTGTTCCGGTCGTAAATCATCGCCGCCTCCCGCGGGTTGCCCGCGTCCTCGTGCCCTTTCGTGTCCGCCGGGTCGCCCGCGCCCTCGTGGCGCCCCTCTCCCTGCCGGCCCGGCCGGACCGCGCGGCGCCCGATGCCGCCAGGGCGGCGCGCTGCACCTCCTTGAGCGGCACGCCCGACTTCAGGGCCAGGGCCCGGCAGTCCTCGTATTCCGGCGTCGACTGCATCACCTCGCCGTCGAATTGGGAGACCTTCATCCGCACCGGACCGTACGGAGTCCTGGCGATCTCGAACCGGCGCCGCATCTCGATCCGGCCCATCGGCTGGTAGCGGAAGCCGATGGTCGTCGTCTCGCGGAAGATCACCTGCGTCACGGCTTCGAGCCGCACCTCCGGCACGATCACCGTGGCCAGGGTGCCGGGACGGTTCTTCTTCATCTGGATCGGCGCGTAGAAGACCTCGAGAGCGCCGGCGTCGAACAGCCGCTCCATGAGGTGGCCGTAGAGCTGCGGGTTCATGTCGTCGATCGTGGTCTCGATGACGATCACGGTCTCGCGGAGCGCCGAGCCCTGCAGCAGATCGCCGTAGAGCGCCCGGAGGAGGTTCGGGTGGTCCTCGTAGTGCCTCGATCCGGCCCCGTAGCCGACCTTCTGCAGCCGCATCGAGGGGAGCGGCCCGAAGTCCTCCGCGAGCGTGACCACGAGCGCCGCCCCTGTCGGCGTCACCAGCTCCCCCTCGACGTGCGTGGCGTAGCAGGGACGGCCGCGCAGAAGCTCCGCCACGGCCGGCGGCGGCACCGGGAAGGTGCCGTGATCCATGGTCACCATGCCGCGGCCCACGTGCAGCGGCGAGCAGACGACGCGCGGCCAGCCGAGCGCCTCGAGGCCGATCATGGCGCCCGTGATGTCGACGATGGCGTCCACGGCCCCCACCTCGTGCAGGTGCACGCGATCGGCCGGGATGCGGTGCACCCGGGCCTCCGCCGCGACCAACGTCTCGAAGGCCCGGATCGCCGTGCTGCGGACGCGCGGAGACAGCGCGCTGCCAGAGAGGATGCGCCGGATTGTTCGCAGGTCGCGCTCAGGCTGTTTTCGGGACGAGACCTCGACCGCCACCCTCGTGCCGGCGAGATGCGCCCTCCTCGTCGTCGTCGCGGAGACCGAGTAGCCGCGCAGCGGGAGCTTCCCGAGCTCCTTCCTCAAATGGCCGATGGCAACGCCGAGATCGACCAGGGCGCCGAGGAGCATGTCCCCGCTGAGTCCCGAGAAGCAGTCGAGATAGAGTCCGCGCATCGTCCTCAGAGCCCCGTGAGGCCGGCCGGCCCCGGGAGGCCTCGGCGCCTCAGGGC
>DASRJX010000206.1:0-22026 GCA_035649235.1 Candidatus Cryosericum sp. | reverse complement strand
GACCAGCGGGACCTCGATGAAGATGATGAGCAGGGTGTTGATGGTGAACATGAGCCCGTACGATGACTCGCGCAGCCCCAGGTCGTGGACCAGGAACAGCGGCACCATGGAATGGTGCTGGAAGAAGACGATCTCGACCGGGAGGATCGCCAGGACGAAGTACAGGAACCGCCAGTCGCGGTAGGCGGGGCCCGGAGGGAGCGCGACATCGCCGCGCGCTGCGGCGGATCCGGCGTCCGCGACGGGGCCGGGCGCCGCAACCGCGGCGGCCGTCGCGATGGAGCCGGCTCCCGCAGCGGATCCGGCGGCCAGGACCGGATCGGCAGGAGCCGCCGCAGCGTCGGACGATCGAGCCGGCGCGTCCTCCTCCGGCGCCGAGGACGGGGCCGCGGACACCGGCTCGGGCAGGCTGCTCCCGGTCGCCAGCATCAGGACCGCTCCGGCGAGCAGCGACGTCGCCGCGTCCAGGACGAAGATCGCCGTGAACGACACCTGGACGACGAAGCCGGCGACCGCCGGACCGAGGCTCATGCCCAGGTTCACCGCCAGCCGGGTGAGGGCGAAGGCGGCGCGGCGCCGCTCCTTCGGGACGAGGTCGCTCATCCAGGTCAGGCTCGCCGGCCGCAGCCCCTCGCTCGCCACCGACCAGACGAGCGTCATCATGAGGATCGAGCCAAAGGAGCGCAGCAGCGGATACGCCAGCAGCAGCAGGCCCGACAGGAAGAGGGACGCGGTCACGATCCGCCGCGGTCCGAGCCTGTCGGCGAGCCGCCCGGCCAGGGGGGCGGTCAGGATCGCCCCGACGCCGTACATCGCGATGGCCAGCGCCGCGCTGCGGGGCGAGAACTGGAGGCTGCGGGTCAGATACAGGACCAGGAAGGGGAGCACCATCGTCCCGGCGCGGTTGATGAGGATGCCCGCGGCCAGAAGCCAGGCCTCGCGCGGTAGTCCGCGGAGCCCCGCCCAGGGATTCGTCACGGCGCCCCGACCCTCAGGAACTGGCGGGCCTTCACGTCGCGCAGCACTGTGTGCCGGCCGTCGGGCCACCTCACCTCCACCGTCTCGGCCCGCTCGCTTCCGCCCAGGCCGAAGTGCAGGCGCGGATCGTGCGTGCTGGCGTAGGAATCGGACGCCGCCACGTCGCGTCTCTGCGTGCGGCCGCCCGCCCTCACCGTGACCAGCGTGCCGATCGGAGGCGGGCCGCCGTTCGGGCCCTCGCACACGACGGTCAGCCAGGCGCCGCCCGGCGTATCGTTGCGCAGGAGGGTGGGCGGCAGGTCCAGGTTGCCAATCAGGATGTCGAGGTTGCCGTCGTTGTCGTAGTCCCCGACCGCCAGACCGCGGCCCGGTGCGGCGATCTGGAAGCCCGGTCCCGCCCGATCGGTCACGTCGCGGAACGCGCCCCCGGCGTTTTCCAGGAGCGTGTTCCGCTGCGCGTAGGTCCCCAGGATCTCGGGATGCAGGTCGATTTGCGGGTAGATGTGGCCGTTGGCGACCACCAGGTCGAGATCGCCGTCGTTATCGAAGTCCGCGAGCGCCGTGCCCCACGACAGGGACTTGTAGGTGGCGGGACCGACGCCGGTCGCCTCGCTCACGTCCTCGAACAGGCCGTCCCCCAGGTTGCGGTAGAGGGTCGAGAAGTCCTGGGAGAAATTGGTCACGAAGATGTCGGGCCAGCCGGTGCCGGCCGTGTCCCCCACGGCAATGCCCATGCTCGCCTGCGCCGCCCCGTTGGCGTCCAGGCCGCAGCCCGACCAGACCCCGATTTCCTGGAACCGGCCCGCGCCGTCATTGCGATAGAGATAATTTGGATCCGAGTCGTTGGCGACGTACAGGTCGAGGTCGCCGTCGGCGTCGAAATCGGCCGCCCGCACGGCGAATCCGTAGCCGCGGGCCTTGTCCTCCATCCCCGCGGCCGCGGTCGCGTCCACGAAGCGGCCCTGCTCCTGCAGGAAGAAGTGATCCCGCGCCCCCTGCAGTCCGAACGGGCCCAGGGCGACCTTCTCGAGCCCCTTCCAGTCGAGCGTGGGGACGGCGGCGAGGACCTCCTCGAGCGTGCACTCGACGTAGGCGGCGATGTAGAGATCGAGATCGCCGTCGGCGTCCGCGTCGAAGAACGCGGCCGCCGTGTTCCAACCGGGCGCCTCCACGCCGGCGGCCGCCGCCACGTTCTCGAAGCGGCCGCCGCCCCGGTTGCGGTACAGGAGGTTGCGGCCGAAGTTGGTCACCAGCAGGTCGGTCCAGCCGTCGCCGTCGTAGTCGGCGGCGGCGACGCCGGCGCCCCACTCCCCCTCGCCCGCGACGCCGGCGGCGTCGGTCGCGTCCTCGAACGTGCCGTCGGGCCGGCCGCGGTACAGAGCGTTCCTCCCCCGCTCGACGATCTTCCGGCCGTCGAGCCGCCACGCGTTCGGGAGATAGATGTCGAGACGGCCGTCTCGATCGTAATCGAGGAAGGCGACGCCGGCGCCCGCCGAATCGAGCAGGTGGTCCTTTCCGGGCCGGCCGGCCAGGAACGGGCGCGACAGGCCGGCCGAGGCCGCCACGTCGACAAACAGGAAGCGGCCCGCGGGCGCGACCGGCCCACCCAGCCGCTCCGGGGTCGGCCGCTCCGGGGGAACCGGCGGAGCGGCGGCGCGATGAAGGCACCCCGCAACAGCCAGCGCGCCGAGGAGCGCGACCGCCGCGGCGCCGCCGCGCTCCCGGCCCATCGGACGGCCCGGGCCCGGTTCTACCGGGCCGGCTTCATGAGGGAGTTGTAGGTGGCCTGGACCTTCTGCCACTCGGCCTCCAGCGCCTCGGCCTTCGGGGCGCGGGCCATCTGGCCGAGTGCCTTCGACGCGTCGAGGAAGGCCGACTTGGCGGCGCGCGTCACCACCACGAACCCTTCGTCGTAGATCCCCTTGGCCTCGCCGTCGGCGTGGTGGTGATGGCCGCCTTCGACCAGACGCTTGCGCACCGCGGCGACGGCGTTGTCCCCCTCCGTCCCCAGTTGCGCCACATCCGCCGCCAGCCCCTCGATCGCGGCCTGCACGGCCTTCGCGTCGTTCGATTTGATCGCGGCGCGGGCGCGTCCCAGCTCGACTTGCGCGTGGGCGTAGCCAGCGCTGAGGATGGAGCGCACCAGGTTCGCCTCGGTCGCCTTGACCGACAGGATGGCGTCGGCCAGCGACTCGTACGTGGTCACCATCTCGGCCGGCGTGCCGGCCGCGTGCTGCTGCGCGCCGGCCGGCGCGCTCCAAAGCAGCAGGCTCACGACGCCGGCCAGAACGACGAACGCCCGATCGATCCGTCCCGTCTTCATCGCACCCTCCTCTTCGAGGCCCCCGGGGGCTAGTCCGTCAGGGCGGAAAGCCGGCTCAGTCTAGATGAACTGCTTGAAGATCTGCCAGTCCGGGTCGTGCCGCAGGGTGACCTGGAAGCGGTGCGTCTTCGACGCCCGTTCCAGGGCCGTCGCCTTGCGCCGGGCGGCCTCCTTGTCGGCCGTGTAGAACACCAGCTCCCGCACGCCTCCCGCCGTCAGCACCAAGGCGAGCAGCGACTCGTTCCCCTCGAGCAGCGTCTCGCACAGGGTGTCCTCGAGGGAGTTGAGCTCGGCGGACTCCGCCTCGTCCGGCAGGCCCTGATCCGTCGGCTCGCGCAGCGGCACGGCGATCCGGATCTGATCGCGGAACTCGGGGTGGCCCGTGATCGCCCGCAGACCCTCGTTGATGCGGACGAAGATCGGTTTTTCCAGGTAGGTGCCCTGCGCCAGGATCCAGGGTCCGGAGCCGTCGATGCTGGCCCTGGCGGGCCACTTCTGTCCGGAGAGACCCATGGCCGGCCTTCCTTCTGACACGCGGACACGTCCGCGCTCGGCTTCTCGTGCCTCGAGCGACCGTCATTGTCACAGATGCCGCCCGGGAACACCAGCGTATCGTATCCTGCCCCGATGCCGCCGGCGCTGCGCGCCCTCGGGTTCCTCGGCTAGCGGCCGCCGAAGACCTCGCTCAGCATGCCGCGCGCCTGGTCGAGGATGGCGCGGAGGTGGTCCTGGCTCCTGAAGCTCTCCGCATAGAGCTTGTAGACGTTCTCGGTGCCGGAGGGTCGGGCGGCGAACCAGCCGCTCGCCGCCACCACCTTGAGGCCGCCGATGGGGGCGCCGTTCCCCGGGGCGCGCGTCAGCTTCGCCTGGATCGGCTCCCCCGCCAGGTCGGTCCCGGCCACCGCTTCGGGCGCCAGGCGCTTCAGGAGATCTTTCTGCTCCAGGGTGGCCGGGGCATCGATGCGCGTGTAGTGCGGGGCGCCGAGGCGGCCGGCCAGCTCCCGGTAGTGAACGCCGGGATCCTTCCCGGTGGTCGCCGTCATCTCGGCCGCGAGCAACCCGAGCAGGAGCCCGTCCTTGTCGGTCGTCCAGGCGGCGCCGTCCCGGCGCAGGAAACTGGCGCCCGCGCTCTCCTCGCCGCCGAAGCAGCAGGTGCCGTCGTGCAGTCCCGAGGTGAACCACTTGAAGCCGACCGGGACCTCGAAAAGCCTGCGGCCGAGGTCCGCCACCACGCGATCGACGAGGCCGCTCGTGACCAGCGTCTTGCCGACGACGGCCGACGACGCCCAGCGCCCGCGGGTCCGGAGCAGGTAGGCGATCGACACCGCCAGGTAGTGGTTCGGGTTGAGCAGCCCAGCGGACGGCGTGACGATGCCGTGCCGATCGGCGTCGGCGTCGTTCCCCCAGGCGACGTCGAAGCGGTCCTTGAGCCGGACGAGGCCGGCCATGGCGTACGGGCTGGAGCAGTCCATCCGGATGCGCCCGTCGTGATCGACGCTCATGAACCGGAACGTCGGGTCGACGGTCTCGTTGACCACCGTCAGGTCGATCCCGTACTCCTCGCGCACGGCGCTCCAGCAGTCGATGCCGGCGCCGCCGAGCGGATCGACCCCGATGTGCAGGCCGGCCGCGCGGATCGCCTCCATGTCGAGGACCTCCTTCAGATCCCGGACGTACGGGCGGATGAGGTCCTGCTCGCGCGTCGTCGGCGCGCGGAGCGCCGCCTCCCAGTCGACCCTAAGGACGCCGCGGTTGCCGTCGCGCAGCAGATCGTTGGCGCGCTCCTGGATCCAGTCGGTGACGTCGGTGTCGGCCGGCCCGCCGTGCGGCGGGTTGTACTTGAAACCTCCGTCGGACGGCGGGTTGTGCGAGGGCGTGATGACGATGCCGTCCGCCGTCCCGGATGCCCGCGCGCGGTTGTGGGCCAGGATGGCGCGCGACACGACCGGCGTCGGGATGACCGCCCTGGCCCGGCGATCGCCTCCCCCTGTGCTGCCGCCGCCCGGGACGATCTGGATGATCGTCTCGACCCCGTTCGCCGCCAGCACCTCGAGGGCGGTCCGCTCGGCCGGCGCGGACACGGCGTGCGTGTCCTTCCCCACGAACAGCGGGCCGTCGATGCCGCGGGATCGGCGGAACTCGCAGATCGCCTGCGTCATGGCAAGGACGTGGGCCTCCGTGAAGGATCCCTCGAGCGGCGTGCCCCGATGACCGCTGGTGCCGAAGGAGACGCGCTGCAGAGGGTCGGACACGTCCGGCCGGCCCTCGTAGTAGGCGCGCTCGAGGGCCGCAGGATCGATCAGCAGATCAGGGGGCGCCGGCTTTCCGGCCAGCGGATGCGTGGGCATGGGCTCGAGCCTGCATCGTAAGAGCCGATCGGGGAAAGATCAAGGGGCGCGGCGCCGATCGGCCTGAAGCGCCCACCAGGTCCAGGCCGCGCACGCCAGGTCGATCGCCCCCAGGATCAGCACGAAGGCCGGCGCGTCCGCCGCGGCCACGAGTCCTACGAGGATCACGACGGCGAGAGGCCGGCCCCAAAGAGTCCAGCGGAAGAACGCCGTCACCTCTTCGCGCGCGGCCCCGAGGTAGTAGAGCCCCAGGACCAGGACGACCAGACCGACGACCCGCAACCACGGCTCCTGGGTCGGAGGCTGGCCGAACAGGGCGAGGAGAGTGTCCGGAGCCACGAGGAGTCCGACCCCCAGGACCACGAGGTAGATCCCGAAGGCGAGCACGCTCCGGGCGGCGCGGCTCACGGCGTTCCGTCCGGCGGCCGGGCGCTCCTCCGGACGTGCGCGGCCCCGCTCAGCGGCGCGCCCGCGGCGCCCTGCCGCGACGCCGGTTTCGCGCGCCGCTCCTCCGGCGCGCGGGCTTCCGGTTGTGCGGCCGTGGCGGCGCAGGAGGCGCGGGCTGGAAGAGCGCCGCCGCGGCGCCCGCCGGATCGCGGATGACACAGTAGCGACCCATCCCCCCCATCTCCTTCGGCCCGGCGATGACGGCGCCGCCCAGGGCGACGCAGCGGGCTGCGCTGCGGTCCACGTCCGCGACCGTGATGTAGACGAGCCACGCCGGCGGCATGTCGGCGTTCGTGCCGCGCGCGTGGCAGATCCCGGCCACCGTCTTCCTGCCCGCGGGCAGATTCATGCAGAAATCCTCGTAGCCTCCCATGTCGAGGCCGGTCCACCGCCAGCCGACGACCTCGCGATAAAAGTCGCGCACGTCCGCCGCGGAAGGGACGGTCAGGTCGATCCAGTTGATGGAGCCGATCGGAGCGGGCCTTTTGGCGGCCATGGGCTGATTTTACACCGTTGGGGTGTGGGGCTCGGGGCGCGGGCGCCCGGCCCGGGTTAGCGTGGCCCCACAGTCGCCAGGCACTCCAGCTCGATGCGGGCTCCCCGCGCCAGGCCGCTCGCCGCGAATGCGCTGCGGGCCGGCAGGTGTCGGGTGAAGTAGCCGGCGTACACGCCGTTCATCGTCTCCCACTCCGAGATGTCCGCCAGCATGGCCGTGCACTTGACCACCCGGTCCATGGACGAGCCGTTCGCCTCGAGGACCCGCCGGATGTTCTCCAGGGTCTGCCGGGTCTCCTCCGTGATGCCGCCGGGCACCAGGTTCCCGGCTTCGTCGATTCCAATCTGGCCCGAGAGGTAGAGCATCGATCCGACCCTCACCGCGGCGGAGAACGGGCGGTTCGGCGCCCCCTGCAGCGGCACGTACTCCACGTCGGTCGTGGAGGGCCCGTCGCTGCCGCAGGCCGCGAGCAGGCACGCGCCCAGGACGATGACGACGGCCCGGGGCATCTGAATCACCTCATCGGGCGTGCGGGTTCGAATGGGAGAACGCCTGCTCGATCCAGCGGTGCGCGAGCTCGTGCAGGCTCGAGTACGCCTCCCAGGTCGAGCGCGCCCACGCCTCGACCGCCGTGGCGTACGCCACCGGGTCCGCCGCGTCACGGACGTCCGCCACCGTGAGCCGGCCGCGATCGGACGGGATCTCGGGCTTCTCCAGCCGGACGGCGCCGTTCAGCCAGCGTCTCAGAGCGTCGTTCCCCAGCGCCCGGCTGCCGCCCTGCTCCAGGAGCCAGCAGAGGCCGGTCAGGTGGGCCGCGAAGGATTTCCCCGACGCGCAGTAGCGATCGGGATGCTGCAGGCAATAGGTGTCCACCGTCATCCGATGCACCCGGAAAAACGTCACGTCACCGAACTCCCGGGCCCACATCTCGTCGGCGATCTTCTGGCAGCCGTCGGTCCCGCCCGCCACGACCAGCCCGCAGCCGGAGCACCTGTCCGCCGCCTGCTCGGTCCGGGAATCCATGGTCTCGGAATCCATTCGAGACGCCCTCCGCCACCGTCAGTGGAACGCCGGCCCCTCCGGCTCCGGCTCCCGGGCCGCGCCGTGCTGCTCCTCGTACTTGCGCAGGTTCTCGGCCAGCGCGCCGATGATGCGCTTCATGTGGGCCGGGCTCACGACGATCCTGGCCACGAGATGCGCCCCCGAGGTCGCGTTGAGCAGCCAGTCGATGATGAACTCCTCGCGGCTGTGCACGACCAGCATGCTGTTGCTGTACCGGCCGCGCGCCGTCTCGTCGGCCGCGCTCACGTGGATCTGCCGTCCCTCCCGGACCTTGTCGTCATTGGCCATCGCTCGTCTCCACGCCAGCAAGTATGCACCAGCGCAAGGTTCCCGGAGCCGACTTTCCAGCCGCGGGCTAGGAGCCTTCGACCATCTCCAGGAGCTTCGTCATCGTCGCCAGGTTGCGCGCCGTGCCCTGCTCGCCGAGGACCTTGTCGACGGCGCGCCAGAGGGCGCTGTCCCGGATCCCCTCTGCGCACCAGAGGTACGCGACCCGCCGCCCGAGAGCCAGCACTTCCGGCGACCAGCGCTCCTTGAGAAGAGGCTTCAGACGGGGCAGGTCCCGGGACGTCCGTGGCACCAGCACCAGGAAGCGCGTCGGGTCGGAGGCGACGGCCGCCAGCGGGTTCTTTCGTACCATCTCTGCGACCTCCCGGCCTTCGAGCACCGTCACGCGCGTCGCGACCTTGAGCCGCGCGGCGATCGCCTGCTCGATGCGGGCGCCGATCTCCTCTGCCGTCCCCCGCGGCGGGGTGAAGACGACATTGCCGCTGTTGAGTAGCGTGCGGACCTCGCCGCCGCCAAGTCGCTCGACCAGCGCGCGGAGATCGGCCATGGCGATGCGCTTCGCGCGCCCGACGTTGATCCCCCGGAGCAGCGCCACGTACGGGCCGCTCGTGCTCATCGGCCTCTCGGCCCCAGGACCGCCGTCCCGAGCATGCCGAGGATCGCGCCGCAGCCGACGCCGGCCAAAAGCCGGTCCACGGCCGCGCCCGCTCCTGCGCCGAGGCCTATGCCGACGGCGATCCAGTGGAGCGGCCAGCGCCGCGAGAGGCCGGAGTCCGACTCGGCGGCCAGGAGAACGAGACCTGAGCCCAGGAGGGCGGCCGCAGCGCCCAGCTCCCCCGTGTGGCGGAGGTCGTCCGCGACGAAGAAGACGGCCAGGCACCCGAGCAGGACCAGCAGGAGACCGGCGACCTTGCGCCCGCTCAGGGAGGCCATCAGGCGCCCGATTGGGCTGTCCGGCTGCGGCTTTCGCATCATCCCTGAAGGTCCCCCGGCCGTCAGTAGTGAATCGTCATCGGCAGGTCGGGCTGCAGATCCCTGGTGACGCCCTTGGCACCGCCGTCGAGAGTCACGTCGAGACGCCAGCGCCCTTCCACGGCGAACTGAACCAGCCCGCGCGCGCCGATGTAGGCTGCGGAGGGGGGCAGACTCTCCGCCTCAGGGGCCACCACGCGCAGGCCGGTGAGGCGCCGGGCTCCGTTCGGATGCAGGAACATGGCGTCCTTGACGGTGTCCAGCGCCTCGTTCTCCTTGTCGCGCGTGCTGGCGGCCTGGGACGAGATCGACAGCGACACCGCTTTCGGGGTCTCTTTCGGCGTCATCATCTCGATGAAGGTCCCCTTGTCCATCCAGTCGGCGGTGATCTTCCAGGTCGGGAAGGGCAGGGTCCCGGCCCAACCCGGCGTGCGATCGAAGACGATCCCGATCGGCGAATAGCCTGAATCGCGCCAGCGGGACTTCAGCCGGAACTTCTCCGCGCCGGCCCGGAGCGCCGGCGACACGCTCACGGTGGGATCGGGGTAGATCAGCTCCAGGAAGCCGTTGAGCAGCTCCACCGTGACCGAGGCGGTCCCCTGGCCGTCGTGACGGTTGACCGTCGGAGCGATCCGGAACCCGGCCTTCTCGAGCGCCGCGCGCTCGGGCGCTCCTGTCGTCACGACGATCCACGCGTGACTCAGCGTGAACGGGGCCGGCTCCGCCGCGACGGCAGGGAGCGGCAGCGCGGCCAGAACGCCCGCCAGCAGCGATCGGCACGACCCGGTCATTTCTTCACCGGCGCGGTCTCGGCGAGGATCTGCCGGATCGCCTCGTCGCGCGCGACCTTGCCGTCGAGGTACGCCTGCCAGTGCGTCTCGAGCGCCTGCCGGAAGTCGCGGAACCCCCGCTCGTACATGCCGATGACGGACGGCCGGTACTCGCTCACCCCGCGCTCCGCGAGCGCCCGCCGCGTCAGCTCACCCGAGGTGTAAAACAGGATCGCGTGCCAGAGGTTCCAGGCCGGCTTGACGCCCATCTCCCGCGCGATCCGCGCCAGGTCGGCGCCGATGGCGCCCGAGGCGGGGGCCACGATGGCGTGCGAGGGCTCGTGCATCAGCATCTCGAGGGCGGCGAAGCCCTGGTATCCGGGGTCGGTGCTCGAGATCACCACGTGGGCGGACTCCCCCTCGCCGACCGTGTAGCCTCCGAACTCCCACGCCAGGGGTGAGACGTCCACCAGGATCCGCGTCGGGAAGGGGGTCCCGTAGACCTTCGCGTGAGCCCCGGCCAGCTCCTCGGCGGCCGACGCGAGCATCGGCTGGGCGACGGCGATCCAGAAGCGGTTCGCGCGGTCGTCCTCCTTCCACTGGGCGGACCGGTAGAGGGGCATCGCCGTCGCGAGCGCCGCCGCGGGCGCCTCGGGGATCGATGCGGGCGGTGCTGTCGCGCTGGTCGCCGACAGCGCGGCGTTCATCTGGATGAGCTCGTCGTCGAAGATCGGGCTCCGCTTCCCGAGGAAGGTCCGATAGGCGTCGACGGCCTGGCTCCAGGCGGAACGACCCTCGCCGGAGAGCGTTCCCGGAGGCGGCGTCCCGAAGCGGGCCTCGTGCATGAGACGCTGGTGCAGGTTGACCCACGGGTTGCTCTGCAGCCGGTAGCGCCCGACCTCGGCGACCAGATTGGGATCGGTCCGTGGCTTGGAGCGCCCCGCCTGCGTGTGGAGCGTCAGAGAGGCGGCTATGAGCGGAACGACGAGCGCGGTCCGGACCGCCGTCCGCAGCGCCGCCCGGACCGCCGCAGGCGGCCTGAAGGCGGGCCGTCTCATGAGGCCTTCCCGGCCGGATCGCCGTCGAGGAACTCGACAACCCCGGTCTCGAGCGAGTAGTCGGCCCCGACGACCAGGAGATCCCCCTTCTCCGCGAGCCGCTCCAGGAGCTCGCAGCCGTGCCGGAGATGGTTGGCGGAGACGCGGATGTTCGCCCGGACGGCCTGCCGCACCAGCGCCTCCGCGTCGTGACGCAGCTCCGTCGCCAGCAGCGCCTGGACGGACGGCCGGATGCGGTCGACGATGGAGCGCAGGTTCCGCGACTGCCGATCCGTCGGCCGCTGCAGCTCCTCGAGCGTGGCCTGGACGGCGCCGCACTGGGAATGCCCCAGGACGACCACCAGCCGCGTGCCGAACCGCTCGACGGCGAACTCGACGCTCCCGACCTGGGACGACGCGACGATGTTGCCGGCGACGCGGATCACGAACAGGTCTCCGAGACCCTGGTCGAAGACGATCTCGGCGGGTACCCGCGAGTCGGAGCATCCGAGGATGATGGCGAACGGCTCCTGGCCGGCGGTCAGCTCCTTGCGACGCGCCTGGCTCGCGGGCGAGTCGCTCCTCGGAGCCCCCGCCGCGAAGCGGCGGTTCCCCTCACGCAGGCGCTCGAGAGCGTCCCGCGCCGCGATCATCACCGCCCTGCGCGCGCGACGTGCGCGTGGAACGGGATCACGACGTGTCCGGCCTGCGTCACCTCGCGCAGCGGGGCCTGCATGTCGCCGCTGATGGCGGCGACGATCTCCTGCCGCTGAGCCGGCGTGAGGGCCTGCATCGAGGGAATCGCCGCGGTGTCGACCTCGATCTCCCCCGCGAGAAAAGCCTCGGGACTCGGAAAGCTGGATGTCATGGAGACGGACTCGATCTCTTCGCGCCGGAAGCCGGCCTCCCGGAGCAGCGCGCGCAGACGGCCCAGGTCGCCGAGCGCGAAGATCTCCGCCAGGGCCGAGATCCCGAGCCGGCGCTCGATCGCCGCGTGCAGGTGCTGGTAGAACGGATGACGCTCGAGACCCTGCCAGACGCTCAGGACGAGCCGGCCGCCATCCTTCAGCACGCGGCGGCATTCGGAGAGTGCTGTGGCCCGGTCGCCGAAGAACATCACTGCGAACTGGCACAGGACGAGATCGAAAGAGCCATCGGGGAACGGCATCGCCTCCGCGCGCCCCTCGCGCCACTCGACGGCGACGCCCTCGCGGGTCGCCGCGGCCCGGGCCACAGCCAGCATGTTCAGGCTGAGATCGAGCCCGGTGACGGTCCCTCGTCCACCCAGGACCGAAGCGACGTGGCGCGCGACGACCCCTGTGCCACAGCCGACATCCAGGATCGACTCGCCCGGACGAGGGTCCGCGGCCTGGACGAGACGAGCCGCCCACGGACGGAACAGCGCCGGCACCATGTAGCTCTCATAGCCTTCCGCCGGATTGGTCATCGGTTTCTCCGGGAGACGCTCCCGATCAGGCCCATCGCTCGCCGGGCTTCTTCACGAAGTTCGCCAGAACGTGCGGCCAGGGGATCACGATGAGGTCGGCTACCACGCCGCCGATGAAGACCCTCGTCAGTCCCGTCGATTGGCCGGCGGACGAGAGCGGGAGCGCCACGACGACCAGCCAGATCGACTTGTAGAGCAGCTGCAGGAGGAGCAACGGGAGCATCTTCAGCGGATACCGGATGCCCAGCCCCGCCAGCGTCGCCAGGGCCGCCCAGAAACTGAAGGCGACGCCGGGCAAGGGCTCCCACGCCCCCTCGTGCCGGATGATTCCCGACCAGGCGTTGAATCCGAGCCACACGAACAGCAGGAGGTACAGGGCCCTCATGAGATAGAGACGGAACGTCGAGACGTCTTCAGGCATCGCGCACCTCCGTGTCGCCAAGTCGCCCTGTGCACCCGATCCGCGCGGGCCGCGCGTCGTGGCGCGCGCCAGCAGCAGAGAGCCGAGTGCCGACCACGCCGAGAGCAGACCGAGAGCCGCCGTCGGGATTATCGCCCAATGCCTGGCCCCGCGGGCATACTCCGTGACTCCCTCGAAGGCCAGGACCGTGATGAGGCCCGACACGCCCGCCGCGATGGCGAGGCGCACGCCGATCTGCCAGGGACGGGCGGTGAGCCGGTAGGGTACCAGGAGCGACATGCCCACCAGCAGGCAGGCGCCGTCCCGCGCCATGAGCCAGGCCGTCCGCGAGTCAGGTCCCGCGGAATGCACGATCCCCGGCACGAGAAGGCCCGCGGCGCCGGACACGACGAGCAGGCATCCCAGGCCCGCCGCCAGGATTCTCATCACCCAGTAGAGGCCGGTCATGCCGCGCCCTCCACGCGCGGGCGGTACAGATCGCGCAGAGCCGACGGCAGATCGGGGAACCGGAAGTCGAATCCCTCCTCACGCAATCGGCGCGAGACGCAGAAGCGGCCGTAGAGCGCCAGATCGGGATCCGTGCGCAGCAGCAGCGGGGCGCCAAGCCGCACCATCCAGGCCACGGCCGGCAGCCCGAACGGCACCCCCAGGGCGCGTCTCAGCTCCCGCATGAACACCGCATTCGAGACCGGGTTGGGCGCCGTCGCCAGATAGGCTCCTTTCATGCTCTCATCCGCGATCGCCCGGACGAAGAGCCGGTTCATGTCCTGCTCGTGGATCCAGCTGATGCCCTGTCGGCCGTCGCCGACGCGCCCGCCCAGGCCCCACCGGGCCAGCGCGGCGAGTCGTGGCAGGGCGCCGCCGTTCCGCCCGAGGACGAAACTGGTCCGCAGGACGACGTGGCGCATCTGCGGGAGCGCCACGCGCGCGTGCGCCTCCTCCCATGCCTGGCCGACGAAGGGCGCCAGTCCGCAGCCGAACGGAGAGTCCTCCTCGCACACGACAACCGGCGGGTCGCCGTAGCGGTGCGCCGTCGCCATCTGCACCCAGACCGGAGGTGGATTCTTCAGGATATGGAGGGCCCGGCCCAAGACGTCCGTGGACTCGACGCGGGACCGCAGGATCTCGTCGCAGTGGTCGGGCGTCTTCACGCAGTCAACGGTCCGGCCGGTCAGATTGACGAGCGCTTCCGCACCCTCGAGACTGCGCACCCAGTCCCCCAAGGTGCGCGCATCCCATGTGGCGTGATGCCAGCGAGGATCGTCGGCAGGCCGGTGGCGCGACAGCAGGATCACCTCGCAGCCGGCCCGGGAGAGGTAGCCCGCCAGGCTCAGGCCGAGGAATCCCGTCCCTCCGGCGATCACGATCCGGCCACTGGGTTCGGCGCTGGTCGTCATCCGGGTCTCAGAACCAGTATCCCAACACGTGATAATGCAGCAGCAGCGGAGCGGCCACGACCGCGCCTATGGCCAGCGCGTAGAAGTAGGCGCGCCTCGGCGCGCTCCAGTAGGCGTCCCGCCCGACCCGGAGGCTCAGCGGCACGAGCGTCAGACCGAGGGCCGTGCCGGCGAGCAGGAAGGTGCACCCCGCCCGGAGCGCCAGGCGCAGGCCATCGGCCGCCGCGTCGTCCCCCTGATGCGCCAGGACCAGGACGGCGACGGACAGCGGCGACGCCCCGACCAGGATGCCGGCCAGGGCCGCGACCCTCCAGGCGCGTCGGCCGCCGGCCGGTCCCGAGTCCGGGGCGCGCCGGCGCACGAGGCGCGCGATGCCGCCCACGATTTCGGCCGCGGCGCATCCCAGGAAGAGCAGGAGTACGAGACCGAGCACGACGGCGTGGAGCGTCCCTGTCTGGTACCACGCGAGACGGTCGAACGTGATCGGGTCCTGCGTGTTTCCCGACATGGACAGGCGCAGCACGCGTCCAGCCCGATCGCGCTCGAAGGCGAACATCAGGCCGTCTTCCGATCCTCCGGTCGCGCGATACAGTCCGTCGCCGGCCTCCTTCAGGGACAGAGTCGGACCCGCCGGCAGCGTCAGCTCCAGCAGGCCGCCAGGGCGCGTGCGCAGGCGGCTGTCGGAGAAGAGACCGATGGCCCGCTCAATCGTGGTCGTCGGCAGGAGGTGGGGCCGGTACACGCCCGCGAACGCGCCGGCGCGCGCGGCCGCGCCCCCGTCATCCCGGACCGGCGGCGGCGCGTGCGGGAAGTAGCGGGCGGCGAAGGCGCGCACGAAATCCTGGCGCAGCGTCTGGAACGCCCCTCCCTGCCGCAGCGCCTGGACGACGAACAGGCCTACCTTCCGCTCCGGGAACAGATAGAGCAGCGAGAAGTGGACCCGGGCGCCCGTGTGGAACAGGCCCGGCTCGCCGCCGAGCGCGCTCTCGAAGAAGCCGAGTCCGACGCCCGGCACACGCGGATCGGCGCTCCACTGCCGGGCGTGCATGACGCCGACGCCGGCCTCGGACAGGACGCGCTCCGCGCCGGCGCGCCCCCCGTTCAGGTGCGCGATCAGGAAGCGCGCCATGTCCGAAGGCGTGCTCACCATCGAGCCCGCGGGATAGGGCAGCAGCGCATCTGGAACGCGGCCGGAGCCGGCCGTGGCAACGCGCGCGGCCAGCGACTCCGGCGGCGGCTGGCGGAAGGTGCTGCTCGTCATGCCCAGGGGCGCGAACAGGCGCCGCTCGACGTAGTCCTGGAACGGCTCTCCGCTGACCTGCTCGATCAGGTAGCCGGCCAGCGCCATGGCGTAGTTCGAATAGCGGATCTCCGTTCCGGGCGCCCGCCCGCGCCGTGGCGGATGCGCCGTGAAGTACTGGCGCAACGACACGAGACGCCCGGGGTCGGCGACCACGTCGCGCAGGAACGGTCCCTCGAGGCCCGACGTGTGCGACAGCAGGTGGCGCAGCGTCACCGGCGGACCGGAGCCAACGAGGCGCACGCCGCCGAGCCGCGGCTCGATGTCCTCGTCGAGGGCGACCGCACCCTGCTCGACGAGCTGCATCGCCGCCGTCGCGACGGCGAGCTTCGAAATCGACGCGATGTTGAAGACCGTCGACGACGGGTCGACGGGCCGCTGCCCGTCCTCGGTGCCGTAGCCCTTCAGGAGGAGGATCGAATCCCCGGCGACCACCGCGACGGCTAGCGACGGATAGGGGTACTCGCTCAGGTAACGCGCGAAGAACGAATCGGCGAACGACTCCACGTCGGCCGCGGGGAGAGACGCGGCCGGTGCATCCGGCTCCCGCGCCGCCAGCGGATCGACGGCGAGCGTGGCGGCGAGGGCCGCCCACAGGCACGGTGCCGCGAGCCGCCGCAACGGGCTGACGCGGCGCGGCCGCCTCTCAGTCTCACCTCGGCGGCGCCGGGACGAGGCCATATCGGGACATGACCTGGAGGAGCCTCGCCCGATCGGGCGGACCGCCGGCGTTGACCACGGCGGCGACGTCCCGGAAGTACTGGGCGCCGATGTCCGGCGTCAGGACGATGAGCGCCCGGGCGAGCGCCTCGTGCGGGTTGCTGAACTGATGGACGGTCCCGCGCGGCGTGTGCATCCACTCCCCCGGACGCAGGTCGCGCGCCACGTCGCCGACCGCATACCGCAGCACCCCTTCCAGAACGTAGACGCACTCCTCGTTCGCCGTATGGCTGTGCGGAGGCGGAACGTTCGAGCCCGGGGGAACGCTCAGCTCGAAGACGCCCAGACCGCCCGTGGCCGCGCCGTCGATGAGATAGCGAATACTCATCTGGCCGACCAGGATCGAGTCCTGGGCCGATGGCGCCTCACCGCTGCTCATGGCGACCTCCTAGTCGAACGCGTGCCCCCGCGCTCCGGCGCGCTCGTGGCGGCAGGAGCCGATGATGCTCTTGGGGCGACGATCCTGTCAACGCGTCAGCGTCGCTTGATCAGCGCTTGCAGAAGGTACACGCTGGTGCCGGCCTGGATGCTGGCGATGCCACCTTGCGGCTCCCAGCCGGACGACAGCTCGGCGTTCAGCGCGCCGGCCAGATCGTGCGCTGCCTTCTGCACGTCGCGCCAGACGATGCTCGTCACTTCCTTGGTGATGATCTTGTACTCGGACATCATGGACCTCCGTTTCTCACAGCCAGCGGCGGACTCTTGCCTTGTAGTCGAGATACTCGGCCCCGAACCTCCGTTCGAGGATCGCTTCCTCGGCCCGGATGAATCGGCGGTCGATGAGGATCGCGAAGGCCGGCACGACGAGGAACGGACTGACCGAGCCGGCCAGCATGGCCACGCCGACGAGGCCGCAGACCATGCTCAGGTACATGGGGTTGCGCGACACCAGGAACGGCCCGCGCTGGACCAGCACGGAGGACTCCTGGAACGGCTTGATAGCCGTGCCGGCGCGATCGAAGATCCCCGCCGCCCAGAGGACGACGGCCAGGCCTCCGGCCAGCGGGATCAGCCCGAGGAACCGGAAGGCGCCGGGAATCACCTGCCTGATGGGCGCGATGAAGTGCAAGGCGACCATCAAGAGGCAGGACCCCAGGACGTAGGCCGGAGGATAGACCGGCTTTCGGTTGTCAGCGCCTGACACTCTGCATCTCGTGAATTCTGCCCCCTGCGAAGCATTGCGGTATCGCCAGCACGGCCAGTGCTAATCGATGAGGCCCAGAGCTTAGAGCACTGTTGAGATTCCGCCAACCGCCAAGAGCAGCACGCCAACGATCCGCCGGATAGTACATCCGCACTTCAATTCTTGTCCGCCCTCACCGCGACGATGGAAAGGACGGTCACCGCAGCCATCAGTCCGATGACAACGATCAGTGAAGCCACGCTGGCCTTCCCCACGACCCCGGAGACTGAGGCGAAGCACAGCATGACGACGTTGACCGCCAAGCAGAATCGGCGGATGGCGAAGACCCGGGCTCCATGATGCCGGTTGATCAGGTTGAGAACACCGGTGAACACGAGGACGATACCGCCGTTGAAGAACCAGAGGCTGGCCGGGGTCAGCTCGTGATAGAGACGCCACGTGGCCGCCATGTGGACGGAACCGAGAGCAATGATGCCCCACGGAAGAAGGCCGTAGAGTGTGTTCATCGATCACCCCCAAGCCTCGCAGCGGCCTGCCAGCTTTTGTTCAGTCGCGCGCTATCCCGCTCCTCTGTCTCAGCCTGAGCAGATAGAACACAGCGTAGACCGTTGACACGAACTCAAGCAGAGCGAGCGCCGCGGCGCTGGTGATGAAGGCGGACTGGACGTTGGCACTCCCGGCTGGCAGATGCTGCACGTGGTCGTCCGATATCACTAAAAAGTGGTGATAGGCCCCGAAGAGAAAGGATGCGAACATCGACAGGAAGAAGATCCAGACACCGGCTCCGACCTGGCGCGTCCACACAAGCAATGTTCCCGCGATGGGCGCAACGATGATCACAAGGAACACGAAGGCGTTCTTCTCCGGAGGCAGATTGACTGCGAGCAATTGGTGTGCTCTCCCATGCCAGAACGTAACGACGAGATGAATTGCAGCAAGTCCCGTCACTCCCACCTTCATCATGTAGTTTGCACCTCATCTGCCGAGCTGGACTTCATCATCGTTTCACCCTTCAAGCGACGACGCGCTGCGCACGAGCACGATCTTGCCTATCACGCCTCCCTTCCCGAGCAATTCCTGCGCGCGTCTTGCCTCGGCAAGAGGAAAGCGATGCGCGATGAGCGGCTGGATCTTTTGCTGTCGAAGGAGGTCGAGCAGGGCGACCAAATCCTGCCGAAACAGAGCCGGCCTCAATCGTTTGAGCGTCTGGATGCTGTAGGGGACGATCCGCTTCTTGCCGGGGAGAATCCAGCCGCCGGCGATGTACAACACGTAGACGGGGATTCCATGAAGTCGATTACGACGGCCTGAGCGGCCCGAACCCAATCCCTCCGCACGTAGCGTGGTTGTAGTGCCATAACCCACCACCCGCCCGCCCGGACCGAGAGCCTCTCGGGAATGCCAGAGGTGAGGCCCCCCGATGGGGTCAAAGACGGCGTCGACGCCATCGCTTGTGAGGCGGCGAATCTCTTCCACGAAGTCCTGACGCTGGTAATCGATGGGGATGCCGCCCAGCTCGGAGACCGCCGATGCCCCTCGCGGTGAGCAAGTACCGTACATCTCAAGTCCGGCAAGGCGCCCCAGCTGAAGGAGAGCCGTGTCGACGCCGCCCGACGCGCCGTGAAACAACACGCGCTGGCCCGGTTTCACCTTGGCGGAGCGATGCAGCATCTGATACGCCGTGATGTAGTTCAGAATGATGCTGACGGCTTTGGCGGCGTCCAAGCCGGATGGCACCGGAACCAGCTCGCTCTGCGGCAGGCAGACGAACTCTGCGTACGCGCCGTGTATGGGCATCGCGGCCACGATCTGGCCCGGTTCGACTCCGGAGACACCGTTGCCGAGCCGCTCTACCTCGCCGACCAGGTCCCACCCCGGCGTATAGGGCACACGGGGCGTTTCGGGATGAATGCCCTCGCGCGCCATGATGTCGGGCATCGCGACGCCTGCAGCCAGCACTCGCACCCGCACTTCACCATTCTTCGGCTCGGGGCACTCTTCCTCAACCACCCGCAGGGCGTCGGGCCCGCCGTAGTGAGTGACGATGACGCGCGTGTGTCTCATGGACCGCGTCTGCCCCTGCCTGACACTCGCACTAACTGCATCGCGCGGTTGGGTGGCGCCGTAGTTCGGCGGCGTCGTGTCATTTGCCGATCAGGTAGAGACCCGCCAGCGAGAGCAGCACACCGACGACACGTGCCAGCGACGGAGGCTCGCGGAAGATGACCATCCCAACAGCGGCCATCAGTGCCGCCCCAACGGCCAGAACAGCGGGCACCGCCGACAGCGGTCCGCCGCGCTGGAACATGACGAAGAAGACAATCGTGCCTGCACCCACACAGACACCTGTTACGACCGACCATATCAGGCCCCGACTGGACCAGGGCTGGACCCAATGTCCCGCGAGCTTCGAGTACGTGAGATAGAGCAGAATCGTCGCCGTGGCGCTCGCCTCGACGACAGAGGCTCCGACCCCGCTCCCGATGTGGCCGGACGCGAGCTTCGTAAAGACCTGGTGCAGGCCATAGAGGACGGCCGCCAACCCAGCACACCACAACCAAGGAGTCATGCGAGCTCCGTGTCGATCCGCTTCCACGCTGTTGGGCCGCTTCATGAGACACCGAGTAGCATCATCACGCCCGCGGTCACCTTCAGCAGCCCATCCGTGAGCCACAAGAACTGCAAATTCATCCCGGTCAAGCGCCACAACCCAACGGTCGTGTTCAGCATGATGGCCAGCCCCAGCACAAGAACGACCGGTCCGAAGGCCACAGCCATAGGCAGGAAGTGCAGCCCAACCATGAAGAACACGACGAGCCAGCGAGTTCTCTCACCCCGATGCCGCGTGGCCCGGACCGCCAATGGAATCAGGATCGCCTCCAAAATGACGGCCGCAGACAGTGCGACAATCTGGGAACGTGAAGGCGCGCCGAGCCCTGATACGAGCCTCGGCGTGGCCACAGCTGTTGCAACGGACGCAACGATGAGCCCGCCTCCAAGAAACCCAACACGCCATCGAGAGTAGAGGGCTCCCGACACTATGGCAATGCCAACCAACACGAGGAACAAGCCACCCGCGCAGACCAGTGGGTAGGGATGGCTTCGTGAGCCTCCGAGCGGCTGAACCAGGGCGGAAATCGTCACAGAAGGTGTCCCCTGCTCAAATGTGCCCCTTGTCGGCCCAACGCCCCGAGGTCGTGGGGTCGCGTCAGCCGGAAGTGGAGTCCATACCACGTCGCACTTCGGAACCACTCAGTCATGATCGCAGCGCATGTCGCCCGGTGGCCGCAAGCGCCGCAGCTGCCGCAAGCCTGTGTTTGGCCTGCCAAGGCGGCCCGATCGATCGGCCCATCGTGTGCAGGAAGGCGTCGATATCTTCGCGGCCGAGTGCCGCCGCCGCGTCGCGAAACACGTGCTCGCGTTCGTACCAATGCACGGACCAGCCACGCGCCTTGGCCGCAGTGGCCAACGCCTCGCGATACATCGCTGAGTCGGCCACGTTCGCCGCGCGATTATCCGCGATCCGCTCTTCGGTCGTCGGCGGAAGCTTGGGACACACGCGGATTGCTATGCTCGCTATCGGCACGGGCACTGTCGCGGCGAGCAGATCTAGGCTCTCGCGCGCCCCGCGCGCGGCGGACTCGCGCACGCGCTCGACGAGCGCCACGGCGTCGGCGAGCGAAATCGCCCGCGCCCACGGGCTGGTCAGGTAGCGCCCCACCGCCCACGACCCTTCGTGGTGATACGGGTGCGTCGGCAGATCGCGGGTGAGGTCGATGCGCCGGCGATCGAGGAACTCACCGCCGGGCGCGACAGTGACGAGCACCGCCGAGTTGCCGTGCTCGGCGACGCCTACGGCCGCGGCTCGCTGCGTTCCCCCTGCTCGGCCCTTCACCGCCGCCTTCCGGCGGGTTCATGCTGCATCATCAGTGGCCTCGCGCTTACCGCTTGTACCAGCGCTCCAACTGCATGTCGGGCTTCGCCAGGTATTCAAACGGATTCTGCGGATTCCAGCCGATGAAGCTCAAGCTAACCCGACCATCCGGCTTCACGTAAAAGCGGAATTCCCAGATGAGTGGCGCACCCTCTTGGTACGAGATATAGGTCGTTCTAAAATATCGATCGCTTCCCGGAAGGTAGCTCTCCTCGATCAGGTCATACCCGGCAAGCGCACCGAACGACCCCTGAGGCGGGCTGATCTTGATGATGTCCATCTTGGCCTTGTAGTCGTTCATGTTCTGGACCTTCGTCGTCGCGTCCCATGTGAAACCGAGCTCGTTAACGATCCACTGAGCAATCTTCTCACTCTCGCCCGCCTTGAGGTTCGCGAAGAGCTGCTCGGCCATCTTGTGAGCAGCTGAGATTGCCTGCCCACTTGGCATCTTCAGCTGCGGTGGGACTGCTTGGCTCCACGCGCTAACGGGGAGGAGGGTGATGGTCAACCACAGCGACAGCTTGGCCAGAATGTGCTTCATGCGACCTCCCCTTGAGTGGTCGTCCGTTGCATGCCTAATGCACCGCATCAGGCGCGGCGTGCGCCAGCACGACGCCTGCCCTTGTTACCCATAGCGACGGCCCACGCCGTCGCCTGAATGCGGTAGTTATGTCGCCGGTCGAGGCGAATCAAGGACGATTCATGACCCATTGCTTTGCGGCCTCAAGTTCCCCGGCCGGGAAATGTCTGATCTGGGCTGCCACAAAATGTGACGCCAAATGCTCAGCGACACTTCCCAAGGGGGAATCGGTCACAACGCCGACCTTCTTGATGTGCTTGTGATGATCTCGCACAAAGCGAAAATGGCTCGCCATTGCGCCGAGGCTCTCCCATCCTGGAAAGGAGGTGACCTCGATGATCAGGCCGGCAAGATCCCCCTTC
>DASRJX010000205.1:0-29386 GCA_035649235.1 Candidatus Cryosericum sp. | reverse complement strand
GGCTGCCTCGGCGGGGTCGGAACCGAGGTCGAAAAGCTGATGCCGGCCGTTGGAACCCCAGATCAGCTTGGTCTCTCCCACCCTGAACGCGACCAGGGCCCTGTCCCAGGGGGACATATCGACCCCCACGGCCACACCCTTCAACACCTCGAGAAACTCGCCTGGCCGGGCAAATTCTGCGATCAGGGGGCGCTCCTGGGTCGGGCCTGGAACTGCTCCGGATGCCAGGGCCGGGATCCCCGGGAGGGGGAAGGAATCGGGCGGCCACCCCTCTCCCGGATCGCCGGCTCCGTCGGCCATTCCCTCCGCTCCGGCCAGCCCCAGGAGGGTCGGGTAGAGGTCCTGGAGCAGGACCGGGGTGTCCAGTCTCTGTCCCCCGGGGACCGCCCGGGGGTACCGGACGACGAGCGGGATCCTCAGGACGGGCTCGTAGAGCGTGAACTTGTGGTCCATGAAACCGTGCTCCCCGAGCATCTCTCCGTGGTCGGAGGTCACCACGACCACGGTCTCGTCGATCAGCCCATGGCCGCGGAGCGACGCCACCACCTCGCCGATGCGCCGGTCGACATAGGCGATCTCGCCGTCGTAGAGGTCGGAGAGCGTCCGGAAGTCGTCCGGCCCCAGGCTGCCCGCGCCGAGGATCTGGCGCACCTCTTCAGGGTGCTTGAAGCGCCTCAGGCGCTCGACGTCCGGAGCGGCCGCCGCGGCCCGGCCCCCGAGGGCGCCGCCGGCAGCGAGGAAGCGGCCGCGCTCCGGCTCCGGAGGGTTGTACGGCAGGTGCGGCTCGAAGTAATTGATGAAGATGAAGAACGGCCGCCTCCTGGCGTCGTCGTTCTGGTCCCGCCAGGCGAGCCAGCGCTCCACCTTCCCCGACACCTCCCCGGCCCCCATGTCCCCCTCCGTGCCGCGCACCCTGCGCCAGACCTCGTCGAACGTGTCGAACCCAGGATGGAAGTTGTAGTCCTTTCCCACCCAGGGGTTCTCCACGTACGCCTGCGTCCGATAGCCGGCCTCCCGCAGGCGGCGCGCCAGGAACGGCAGCCTTTCGTCGAGGCGCAGGTGGCCCGAGTCGGCGCCGTGCGAGGAGGGATAGAGGCCGGTGAACAGGCTGGCGTGGGACGGGAGAGTCCAGGGGGAGGGCGCGTAGGCGCGGAGGTAGACCGCCCCTTCGCGGCCCAGCGCCGCGATCGCGGGGGTGGTGTCGCGCGCGTAGCCGTTGGTGCTGAAGCGATCGGCGCGCGCCGTATCGACCACGATCAGGAGGATGTTCGGGCGCCCGGGCCGGCCGCAGGCCCCGACGAAAACCGCCGTGACGGCGACCAGGACACCCGTTGTCGCTCTGATTGGACGCGTCACCGCGCGGTGGCCGCGCCCGGCGCCTGCATAGCGAGAGGTGGGCGGGCCGTAGGCCGTTGCAGCCAGCTCACAACGCCGCGGGAATACTCCGACACCTGGTCCCCTTGCATCCCGGCGACATCATTCACTTCGGCTGGATCGGAGCGGAGATCGAAAAGTTGATTCCGGCCGTCCGAGCCCCAGATCAGCTTCCTCTCCGCCACCCGGAACGCGACCTGGCTCCTCTCCCAGGGCGTCGTATCGTGCCCCGTCATGAGCACCCGCATCACCACCAGGAACTCGCCCGGAAAGGCGTACTCGGCGATCAAGGGATCGGACGCCGAGCGTCCGCGCGGCGGCAAGGTGTCGAGACCCCGGAACCCGGGAAGCGGCCGGGCTTCGGGGGGGCCGTCCCCGATCGGTGAGGGTCCGGCCCCCTGCGGACCGCGGATCCCGGCCACCCACAGAAGGGTCGGGTAGAGGTCCTGGAGCAGCACCGGGGTGTCGAGTCGCTGGCCGGCCCGGACGGCCCAGGGGTATCGGATCACCAGGGGGATTCTGAGGACCGGCTCGTAGAGGCTGAGCCTGTGGTCCACCAGATCGTGCTCTCCCAGCATCTCCCCATGGTCGGACGTCACGACGACCACGGTGTCGTCGAGCAGACCATGCTGGCGCAGGAGGCCGATGACCTCGCCGAGCCGCCGGTCGACGTAGGCGATCTCGCCATCGTAGAGGTCGGACAGGATACGGAAGCCGTCGCGGGACAGGGGGCTCACGCCGAGGATCTGCCGGACGATGTCCTTCGGGCTGAAGTGCCGCAGATGCTCAGCCGCGTCCTTTTCGGATTCCCCTCCCGCACCGGCCTGCGGCCCCGGGCCGCGGGCGAGGAATCGCGACCGCTCCGGCTCGGGAGGGTTGTACGGCAGGTGCGGCTCGAAGTAGTTGATGAACACGAAGAACGGCTTCGATCGGGCCGTCTCGTTATGGGCGCGCCGGGTCAGCCAGAGCGTCATCCTCTCCGAGATCGTTCCGGCGCCTGCATCCTCCGCGGTGTCGCCGACCTCGCGCCAGATTTCGTCGAAGATGTCGAAGCCGATGTGGAAATTGTAGTCCTTCCCGACCCAGGGGTTTCCGACGCAGGCGATGGTGGTGTACCCCGCGGCCTTCATGCGGCTCGCCAGGAACGGAAGCTGGTCGTCGAGCTTGAGCCGTCCCGAATCGGCGCCGTGGGAGGAGGGATAGAGACCCGTGAACAGGCTGGCGTGCGATGGCACGGTCCAGGGCGAGGACGCGTAGGCGTTGAGGTAGACAGCCCCCTCGCGGCCCAGGGCCGCGATCGCGGGCGTCGTGTCGCGGGCGTAGCCGTTGGTGCTGAACCGATCGGCGCGCGCCGTGTCGATGACGACGAGCAGGATGTTGGGCCGGGCGGGCCCGGCGCAGGACGCGACGAGGAGCGCCCCCGCCGCGACGAGCGCGAGGGCCGGTCCCCGACGCGGCGCAGGCGTCATCCCGGGAGGCGGGAGTCGCGCCGGATCCCGCTGCGGCATCGCCGTCGCCGCGGCTAGAGGCCCGCGGAGCCGGCGTCGCGGGCCCCCTCGTAGAGGAAGTCGGCCGGCAGGCGGACGGCGTCCGTCGTCCGCTCGCCCAGTCGCAGGCCGGAGTCCTGCGGCGCGCTCGCGGGCCGGCGCCACAGGCCGCGCAGGGCGGCCGAACGGTCGCCTCCCGCCGCCCCGCCCTGGTTCCCCTTCTCCAGCGCGACGCCGAACCTCTCCAGGATGGTCCCCTTGACCCTCTCCAGCTCGACGAGTGACTTGTTGTAGTCGACTATTGAGAGGTTCTCGCGCGTCTCGGAATTGCTCAGATCGTCCTGGAACTGCAGCACCTGGAACGAGGTGCTCATGCCGTTCTCGAACTTCTTCTGCTCGGCCGCGAGCTTCTCGCGCTGCAGCCGCACGTTGACCTGGGACGCCTTGACCCGCTTGAGGTTGGTCTCGACGGCGCGCACGCCGCTCCGCACCTCGAGGCGCGCCACCTGCTCGACCAGCGCCAGCTGGTGCTGGGACTGCCCCCGGTTGCTCTCGGCGATGTGGTAGTTCGAGACGGCCAGACGGTTGAAGATCGGCACGTTCAGGAGCAGCGCCGCGCTCCAGGTCGTCTGGTTGCGATCCCGGAGGTCCTCGAAGGAGTCGCCGTAGGAGCCGTGGTCGACAGGAAGGCCCGTCAGCGGGTCGAAGGCGTGGGCGCTGAAGCCCCGGTTCCCGTAGGTCCCTTCGAAGTCGAGCCCCCAGCGTTTCAGGTTCTCGCGCGCCTGCACCTCGGTGTCGCGGTTCTCGAGATCGAGACGGGCCTGCTCGAGGTCGGGGCGGTTGGTGAACGCCGCCTCCAGGGCCGATTCCTCGCTCGGCTCGAACTCTTCCAGGGTGAGGGGGTCCGCGGGGCGCACCGGACGGCCCCACTCGGCGGAATCCTTGCGCATGCCGATGTCGGCGCGGATCCGGTCCTCGGCCTCGCGCAGCTGCGCTTCGAAGACGATGACCGACTCCTCCCGGTCGGCGACCTGCGCCTCGGCCTGCGTGATCTCGATCGGCGCGAGGGTGCCCACGCGCACCTTGATCCGGTTCTGCGCCAGGAAGTCCTGCGCGAGCTTGAGCGAGAAGCGCGCGGTGCGCAGCTGCATGATGGCGAAGTTGAGGTCGGCGTAGTCCTTGACCGCGATGGCCACCGTGTCGAGCAGAACCTGATGGAACTGGGACGCGCTGATGCCGAGGTTGTTGCGCGCCACGACGATCGGCCAGATGTTCGCGTCCTTCCCGAAGTTGCGCAGCAGCGACTGCCGGTAGGTGAACTGCCAGCGCGTCGTGTAGTTCTTGAACGGCTCGGAGGCGAGCAGCGCGCTGTCGACGTCGGGGTCGAAGTCACCGTCGCTGCCGAGGGCTTCCAGGTCGATGCGGTAGGAGGCGCCGAAGGTGAGAGGGTCCAGCCAGGTCGCCACGACATCGCTGAACGTCGACGTGCTCATCTGCGTGGTGCCGATGGACTGGTTCCGGCTCGTCTGCGACTCGTCCTGGTAGAAGACGCTGCCGCTCGCCGTCGGGTCGAAGGCCGCCTCGCGGATCCCGATCCCGCTCTCGGCGACCTCGGGCGCGTACCGGCTGACGGCGATCTGGAGGTTCTTCTCGAGCGTCTGCTGGATGCACTCCCGGACCGTCAGGACGATGGCGTCGGCGGGGACCGTGTCGATCTCCGCCCCTCCGGGCGGTGTCGGCGGTGGCGCGGCCTTGTCCGGCGCGGCCGTCCCCGGCGCGGCGCCGGGAGCCTGTCCGAAGACGGGCGTGAGCATCGACAGGACGATCAGCAGCGAGACGGCGGCGCGGATTCTCATCAGGTCACCTCGGTCGCACACTATACGAAGATCGGCGTCTGGGAGTTTCAACCTCCAGGAACCAGATGGCAGGCGGCCCAGTGGCCCGGCGCCACCTCGACGAGAGGCGGGTCGACCCGCCGGCACGCGTCCACGACCACCGGGCAGCGGGTGTGGAATCGGCAGCCGGGGGGCGGGTCCGCGGGCGAGGGCGGGTCGCCCTCGAGGGCCGCTTTGTCCCTGATCCGCTCGGGATCGGGGACGGGGATCGCCTGCAGGAGCGCCCTAGTATAAGGGTGCAGGGCGTTTCTGAAAAGTTCCCCCGTCTCCGCCACCTCCACGATGCGCCCCAGGTACATCACCGCCACGCGATCGGCGATGCGCTCCACGAGGGCCAGGTCGTGCGCGATCATGAGGTAGGCGCAGTGGTACTCCTCCTGCAGGTCGATGAGCAGGTTGATCACCTGGGCCTGCACCGAGACGTCGAGCGAGGAGACCGGCTCGTCGGCGACGATCAGCTTCGGGCGCAGGGCGATGGCGCGGGCCACGCCGATCCGCTGGCGCTGTCCGCCCGAGAACTCGTGCGGGTAGCGGCGGCGCATGGCCGGATCGATCCCGACGCGCTCCAGCAGCCGGTCGGCCATGGCGTCGCGCTCCTTCCGGCTCGATCCGATCCGATGGATGTCGAGCGGCTCCCGCACGATGGATCCGATGGTCATGCGTGGATTGAGGGAGCCGTACGGGTCCTGGAAGATCACCTGGAGGTGGCGCCGCATCCGCCGCATGGCGGCGGGAGGGAGGGCGAGGAGGTCCTGGCCGTCGAAGCGCACGGCTCCCCGGGTCGGCTCGATCAGGCGCAGGATGCAGCGGCCGGTCGTCGTCTTGCCGCTCCCGGACTCGCCGACGAGCGCCAGGGTCTCCCCGGGCCGGACGCTGAAGGAGACGCCGTCGACGGCCCGGACCCAACCCGAGACGCGCGAGAAGACCCCGCGCCGCACCGGGAAGTGCTTCTCCAGTCCGCGGACTTCCAGGAGGGCGTCGCTCACGACGGCACCGTGGTCCGCTCGCGCGGCCGGCCTTCCGGATCGTGGTGCAGGAAGCAGGCGACCCGGCTCCCCTCGCCGAGCGGCCGGTCGAGCGGCACGTGCTCCGGACATTCGGGCAGGCGCTCGGCGCAGCGCGGATGGAAGGCGCAGCCGGACGGCAGCCGCGCCAGATCGGGCACCGCGCCTTCGATCGCCGGCAGCCGCCGGCGCTTCGCGTCGCGCGGAGAGGACATCTCGTGGAGCCGCGGGACCGATCGCAGAAGGGCCCGGGTGTAGGGATGCGCCGGGGCCCGGAACAGGCCGCGCACCGGCGCCTCCTCGACGATCCGGCCGGCGTACATGACGGCGACGCGGTCCGCGGTCTCGGCGATCACCCCGAGATTGTGGCTGATGAGCAGGAGCGACAGGCCGAGATCGTCCTTGAGGCGGCGGAGGAGGCTCAGGACCTCGTCCTGGATCGTCACGTCGAGGGACGTCGTCGGCTCGTCCGCGACCAGGAGCGCCGGCCGGCAGGCGAGCGCCATGGCGATGAGCACGCGCTGCTTCATGCCTCCCGACAGCTGGTGCGGGTAGTCGTGCACGCGCCGCGGCGCATCGGGGATGCGCACCAGCGCCATGAGGCGGGCCGCCTCCGCCATCGCCTCCTTCTTCTTCATCAGGCCGTGGACGATGAGGCCCTCGGCGATCTGGTATCCCACCGACAGGACCGGGTTGAGCGCGGCGGTCGGCTCCTGAAAGATGAGGGCGATCTGACGGCCGCGGTAGTGGCGCATCTCCTTCTCGGGAAGGGCCATGAGGTCGGCGCCGCGGAACAGGATCCGGCCGCCCGCGATGCGCCCGGGCTCGGGAACCAACCTCAGGAGAGAGAGCGCGGTGACGCTCTTGCCGCACCCCGATTCGCCCACCAGGCCCAGGGTCGCGCCCTGCTCGACCGTCAGCGAGATCCGGTCCGCGGCGCGCACCACGGTGCCGGCCGGGCCGGGGAAGTGGATCGACAGATCGCGGACTTCCAGGATCGGCGCCACGTCAGATCCGGTCGCGGGCCTGGTAGGCCCCGAACGTCCGCCGCATCCGGTCCGAGATCTCGCCCACCGTGGCCGAAGCCTCGACGGCCCGCAGGATGGCCGGCATGAGGTTGCCCTCCCCCGCGGCCAGGCGCTCGATCTCGGCGAGGGCCGCCCCGCAGGCGGAGTCGTCACGGCGGGCGCGCAGGGCGCGCAGGCGCTCGCGCTGCGCCCCCTCCAGCCGTTCGTCGATCCGGTGGATCGGGACCGACGGCCCGTCCGCGGCGGCCGTCCCGTCCTCGGTGAAGCGGTTGAGCCCGACCACCTGGCGATCGCCGCGCTCCAGCTCCACCTGGCTCCTGAACGCCGCATCCTGGATCTCGCGCTGCTGGAAGCCGGCTTCGATGGCGCGCACGGTGCCCCCCATCCGGTCGATCGCCTCGAGGTACTCCCGCGCCTTCGCCTCCAGCGCCGAGGTGATCGCTTCCAGCGCGTAGGAGCCCCCGAGGGGATCCACGGTGTCGGCGACGCCGGTCTCGCAGGCCAGGATCTGCTGCGTCCTGAGGGCTATGGTGGCCGCCTTCTCGGTGGGGAGCCCGAGGGCCTCGTCCATCCCGTTGGTGTGCAGGCTCTGCGCCCCGCCGAGCACGGCCATGAGCGCCTGCAAAGCGACGCGGGCGATGTTGATCTCGGGCTGACGGGCGGTGAGCGTGGAGCCGCCCGTCTGGGCGTGGAAGCGCATCTGCCGCGCCCGATCGCCCTTCGCCCCGAAGCGCTCCAGCACGATCCGGGACCAGAGACGCCGCGCCGCGCGGAACTTGGCGACCTCCTCCAGCAGGTTGTTGTGGGCGTTGAAGAAGAAGGAGATCTGCCCGGCGATGGCCTCGACCGGAAGTCCCTTGTCGCGCGCCGCTTCGAGGTAGGCGATGCCGTTCGCGAACGTGAACGCGATCTCCTGCGCGGCCGTCGAGCCCGCCTCCCGGATGTGGTAGCCGCTCACGCTGATGGCGTTCCAGCGCGGCATCTCGCGATGACAGAAGGCGAAGATGTCGGTCGCGAGGCGCAGCGACGCGGCCGGCGGGTAGATGTAGGTGCCGCGGGCGATGTACTCCTTGAGGACGTCGTTCTGGACCGTGCCGGCAAGCCGATCGAGCGGCACGCCGCGCCTCTTCGCCGCCGCCGCATACAGCGCCAGCAGGATCGCCGCCGTGGCGTTGATCGTCATCGACGTCGACACGCGGTCCAGGGGGAGTCCTTCGAGCAGCGCCTCCATGTCCTCAATCGAATCGATCGCAACGCCAACGCGCCCGACCTCCCCCTGCGCCATCGGCCGGTCCGAATCGAGACCCATCTGGGTTGGCAGGTCGAAGGCGATCGACAGCCCGGTCTGGCCCCGATCCAGGAGGTAGCGCAGGCGGCGGTTGGTCTCCCGGGCGTCGCCGAAGCCGGAGTACTGTCGCATGGTCCAGAGCCGGCTGCGGTACATGGTGGGCTGGACGCCGCGCGTGAACGGAGGCTGCCCCGGCAGGCCGATGTCGCGGGCCGCGTCGATCTCGGACACGTCCAGTGGCGTGTAGAGGCGCCTCAGGGGGATTCCGGAATCGAGCTGGAACGCCTCGCGCCGCTCCGGCAGGCGCTGCAAAGACTCCCGGAGCCACCCGGCCTCCCAGCCCTCGACCAGGTCCTTGAGCTTCTTCTCCCCGGTTCGCTTCACCGGAGAAACCTACCACAGTGAGCCATCGCCTTGTGATCACCGACCGGGAGCCGAACCCCAGGCGGCGGACAGTGCCACAGGGCACCCCACGTGGCAGGGGCGGCGGCGCAGGGCGCGCGGGGTCGTCCTAGACCCCGCCGGCTGCGAGCGCCTTTCGCGAGCCCGGCGGGGCGAGGCGAGGGGAGGTGGAGCGGCGGCCGAACGTTCCGCCGTGCCTATGAGCTGGGGCCATGCGGGCCGCCCGCGAGACCGGACCCGTGCCCCGCGGGCGAGGGGCCGCCGCCCCTCGACACCGGGAGCCTAGGGGCAGCTGACCGGCGACACGCGGATCGACTGGTCGAAACGCCGGCCGAGGGTGTCCTTCGAGCCGGCCGCGCGGCTGCTGTGCCCCACGTAGTAGTAGTAGATGAGCTGGACGGACGGGATCGCGGCATCCTGGACCGTAATGGTGTTGCCGATCGCCGCCTGCGGCACGTTCTGGATGAGGCACTGCAGCGAGGACAGGTTCGTGTCCCGCTGCGTCATGAGGTGCTGTCCGCGGAACACGTCGTAACCCGACACCGAGCTCACTTGAGGTCGCGCCACCCAGTTGAACACGACCGTCGAGGTAGGCGCCCCGGTGCTCACGGTGATGGTGATGTCGTTCCCGTCGCCGGTGTACACGAGCGCCTGCGCGGTCGCGCCGGTGATGCTGGTGCAGGCCGGGTCGGCGCTGCAGCGCACCTTGACCTTGTAGCTAACGTCCTTCAAGGGGGAGTCGACGTACAGGCTGCTGGTCGACCAATCCTGCACGACCAGGCCGCTGCGCTCGAAGCGGTACTGCGCCACGCCCCCCGAGCAGCCACCCGGGAGGCTCGATGGAGAGGCGTCGATGGTCAGCCGCTCGCCGGTCTCTATGACGCCGTCGTTGTTGTCGTCGTGGATGACGAGCGACGGCTGCGTGCCGCCGTCACCGACGCCCGGGTTGCAGGCCGTCGGACAGGTCCCGGCGAACGGCGCCTGGGTGTCGGGGCTCGGCGTGATCTGCTCCTGGATGGCGCCGGTGATCCGGATGTCGTCGATCCACCAGCCGTCGTCGGTGTCGAGATCCGCCCAGGTCCCGCTAAGCTCCTGGTAGGACGAGGCGGCGTTGTTGAATTCCCAGGACTGTCCGATCCACCGGATGCGCACCCTCTGGCCGAGGTAGGGGGAGAGGTCGAACCGGGTCTGCACCCAGTTGCCGGTGCCCGTCGTCCCTGGCACGCCGGGGCCCGGACAGTCGCGCGTCGACGAAGTGTCGTAGGCCCAGCCGCAGCTCGCCCAGACGCCCTGCGGCCAGCACATGGTCTCGTGCACGCCGCGCGGCGCTGGAGCGGCCGCGCCCGTGTCGGCCGGCGTCAGGTTGCAGTAGGTGATCGCCGTGCCGAAGCGGCTCCAGACCTGGGGCACGTGGTCGTAGACGTTCTGGTACGGCACCAGCTTGTTCCAGAAGCCCCAGTTGCTGCCGTTCGGATTGAGGTTGTTGTCGACCTGGATCTGCACGTCCGCGAAGTCGAAGGCCTCCTCATCCGCCGCCGATCGCGTGCCGCCGGTCGGCGGGCCGTGGCTGGCGGCCCGTCGCCCGAACTGATTCAGGTCGCTGATCGTGATGAGATCGACGATGTGGTAGAAGCTGAGCTGGAGGTCCCCCGCCCCGGGGAACACCGCCAGGTTGATCGGGTTGGTCACGAAGGCCGCCATCTGCCGGAACCGCGTGGTGTCGCCGGAGCGGTCCATGGGATCGATGTGGTGCCCCCAGTGCAGCGAGTTCGTCCCGCTGAACGCCAGGGCGCCGTTGACCGGGGTCACGAACAGGCCCGAGTTGGGGCAGCCGCCCGGCGGGCAGTGGATGTGCCAGCCCATGTCGTTGTCCGGATCGATCTTGCACCCCAGGTCGAGCGGCGGGACGTGGAAGCCGCCGCAGGCCACGGCCTTCAGCTTCCCGAGACCGCCGCTGCCGGTGCCGAGCGTGTAGCCGATGGTGTCGTTCAGCACGCCCGTGGTGCCGATCGGCTTGCTGGCGATGCGGATGCCGGCCGTTCCGTCGCGCTCGGTCTCGAAGTTCTCGAAGACGACGCCGTCGTCCGAGGTGTTGGGTTGGCCGTCCGGACCCACCACGTACACCTGCGTCGCGCCCGTCGGCAGATCGACGTCGGCGATCAGGTGGATGGGAATGGCGGTCGACGTGCCGAGCACTTCCGAGGAGGTCAGCGTCAGGTTCAGATCGAGCATCGCGGGATCGGATCCCGTGATGGTCTGGAGCGTCGGCTTGGCGACGAGCTCGAAGTAGTCCCCCGAATCGTCGGCGGTGCCTGCGAGCCGGTCGGCCCCGATCGACCCCAGGACGATGGTCTGCCCGGTCGAGAACAGGGAGCGGCGGATGGACGGGATCGTGATGCAGGCCACGTCCGGGTCGGCCGTGTTCATCGTGAAGGCGACGTTGGTCAGGTTGAAGCCCGTGTCGTTGAGGATCGACAGGTAGATCCGCCCTTTTTCGCCGGCGTCGATGAAGCTGTCGTGATCGCCGTCGACGTCTCCGGCCCGCGACTCCACCACGACGAGCTTCGCCAGCGGCAGGGCGCGGCAGGACACCTCCACGGTGTAGCTCGCCAGGTCGTCGGGAGCGCCGTCGCGATCGTCGTCCTGCGTCCCGTTCGGATCGCAGACGTCGCCGAGACCGTCCCGGTCGCTGTCGACCTGGATGGTGGTGTTGGGGACGACCGGCGGGTTCGAGATCGTCGGGCAGTTGTCCTGCCCGTCGGGGATGCCGTCGGCGTCGACGTCGTCGTCGACGAGGAGGCAGGTGCCGGAGTTGACGACCGTCGATCGCTTGCAGGTCTCCTGCACGATGGACGCGCAGGTCTCCCCCGAAGGGCACTGGCCGTTGTTGGTGCAGACGGTGTTGATGCTGAGGCTGCAGTGCCCCGTCACGGGGCAGTTGCCGTTGACGGTGCAGACGGTCGTGCTGGTCCTTTCGCAGGACCCGGTCGCGGCCGTGCCGACGACGGCCCCCGAGCAATCGCCGTCGCACGCGTTGCCGAGGTTGTCGCCGTCCAAGTTCGCCTGATTGGCGTTCGGGGTCCGCACGCAGTTGTCGTTGAGATCGGTCGACCCGTCTCCGTCGCGGTCCGTGCCCTGGCTGCAGGCGGCCCCGCGGCTCCCGGTGCCGGGGAGCTGCGCCGGGTTGTACACGTCGGGACAGTTGTCGATCGAGTTCTCGACGCCGTCGAAATCGACGTCCTCGAAATCGCAGGCGTCCCCCACGCCGTCGACGTCGGCATCGAGCTGCGCCGCGTCGGCGAGGGCGGGGCAGCGATCGCACAGGTCCCCGGCCCCGTCGCCGTCCTGGTCGGCCTGCCCCGGGTCGTAGATCAGGGGGCAGCGGTCCGGGGGAGCCGCGAGCCCGTCCCCGTCCAGGTTGGAGAACTGGGTCTCGTTCACCTGGCCGTCGCCGTCGCCGTCGCACAGCGTGTCCTGGTAGTAGACGCTCATCGCCTGCGCGGTCCCGGGCGCGACGAACAGCGTCCCGGTGTTGTTGAACTGCGAGGTCACGGTGATCGTCCCCTTGAAGAGCCCCGGGGTCGACTCGGCCAGGGTGAACGTCTTGACGGGCGTCATGGCCTCCTGGAGCCCGGTGGAGAGAGGCACGCCGTCGCTGTCCGAGGCCGCCTGCACCTGCACCGACCCCTGGCCGGCGCGCTTCGGGTCGTTGACCGCGATCTGGAGCGCCTCATCGCACTCGTACAGACGGAGCCTGTCCACCACCAGCGTGGCGCACTGCTGCCCGGCGGGCTGGCCCGGCTGGCCGAACCGCTGGCAGGCGGGCGTGTGCGCCGGGACGAACTGCCCCTCGTCCACCGGGTGGAACTCGTCCCACTCCAGGACGGGGTCGTCGACCGCGACCCCGTAATCGGTCTGCAAGCTCCCGCTCTCCAGCACGAAGAAGCCGATCCCGAACTGCCACCGGTTGCCGGTGGGGCCGGGGTTGAAGAACCCTCCAGGCTCGTATGCGCCCGGGCCGGTGGGGAAGAAAACGTAGCTGTCCTGGTAATTGACCAGCGATAGCTCCAGGTTACGGGTCGGGCCGGACACGGTGTTGTTCACCGGCGTGCCGTCGGACGCCTGGGGCAGGGGCCCTCCGGGAACCGGGTACGGCAGGAGGTCGGGCGGCGCGGTCGGGATCGGATTGGAGGACTGCGGATTCGAGTTCACGGTGAAGGCGGAGAAGCCCGACTCGTCGCCGGTCACCGTCCCCCCGGCGATCGAGTTGTTGGGATCGACGCGCGGCCCGAAGGTCCGCTGGTGCGTCTCCCCCAGGCCATCCGGGTCGACCCCGTAGTCGTAGGTGTTGAACCGGGCCACCTGGTAGTACGACCCTCCGAATCGCGGATAGAAGGCCTGGCACAGGAGACAGTTCCGGTCGTCGTCGTCGATGTCCGAGTCGAGGTTGATGAGGCCCCCGGCGTACTTATCGAGCGTCTGGTGGTTCAGGTTCATGGCCAGGCGCTGGAACTCGACCGTGTACGGGAACCCGCGCGCGTCGACGGTCTGATGCACCTTGGCGATGATGGGCGACTCGAGCATGTCGAAGAGGAACTCGGCCGCGAGAGGCGTGGACGGCTGGTACGGCATGCCGTAGTTGTCGCAGTTGGTCCACGTGGCGAGGTCGGGCGTGAACAGGTCGCCGTCGCCGGTGTGCCAGACGCCGGCGCCGTTGTTCTGGAAAAAGACCGCGGAGTTCCCGTCCGCGATCGCCGTCTGGAATCCGCACAGTCCCGACGTGCTGTACTCCCAGAGAACCGCGGTGCTCAAGAGGAGGCCCGTCTCGCTGTTCGGATGGCGCAAGGGGACGAAGCCGCCGTTGTTCGTGTCGAAGGTGAAGGGGACCTTGTCGCCAGAGGACGGGCCGCCCGCCTGAGCCAGGATGCCGCGGTCCAGGATGTTGTTGGGAATGGTGTCCTCACCCGCGTCCTTGACATTGTTGTTGTTGAGGTCCTCCCCCAGGGTGTTCCGCACCAGCCCGCCGTCCGTGAGCCACAGAGTCGAGAAGGTGATGTCCTCGTCCGGGATCTGGATCCCGGTCAGCGGATCGATCTGGTCCGCCTTGTCGATCTGGAAGTTGCGGTTGAGGTCGCGGACCTCGCGGCCGCCGTTGGGGCCGGGCAGGCCGACCGGATAGTCCGTCGAATAGTGGAACACCTCCTTGTCGGAGTTCATCGCGTGCGTGAAAGCGAAGCTCTGCCGCCCGATCAGCTTCGAGCGCTCGGTCGAGTCGAGCGTCAGCGTCAGGGTCACCAGGCGGTTGGCGACCGGGATCGCGTTCAGCGCCGTGGCGTTCACCGCCAGCGAGAAGCTGACGGCGGTCGACTGGCCTCCCGGCAGCCGCCCGATCGACTTCGGAGAGTCGAGAATCTGGACGGCCGGCGCCCCCGGCCCCGAAGCGGCCAGCATCGCCTTGACATCCGCGTAGTCGTCGCCGCGGTTGGCGTTGAGCACGGCGATCGTGTAGGTCAGCGTCTCCCCCGCGTCCGGGTACTGGTCCCGATCGCACCCTCCGGAGAAAACGATCGCCGAGTCGATCTCGTCCCTCACCTGCAGGACGCCGGTGAACAGGTTCGGATTGCAGTTGACGGTCGCCCGCGCCTGCCCCGCGACCGGCGTGTCCTGGTAGTCGACGACGATGAACTGTCCGGTGTCGGTCTCGAGCAGCCCGTTGTTGGCGAGCGGCACCGGCTGGGCCGTGCGCACCGGCACGAGGGCCGAGCGGAATCCCTTGCTTGTCGGAGGCTGCTCCGTGAACGCGAAGCCCTTCTCCGTGTCGAGGATCGTCCCCGAGGCGTCCTGGACCGTGAGCGTCGTCCCCGCCTCGAGGCCCGTCGTCGTTCCGTCCGGATCGAACACCTCCACCACGACGTCGTCCGAGCAGCCGTAGGTCGCCTTGTCGAGGTGCGTCCGGCTCTGCGGCAGGGAGTGGGGCGCGCCCTCCCAGGTCTGCGATCCCGATCCGAGCACCGGACCGGCCACGACCAGAGCGAACGGCTGCCCGCCGGCGTCGAGCAGGCCGTCGGGTTCCAGGTCCTCTCCGGCATCGAGGCGGAAATTGCCGTTGACGTCCTCCGAAGCAGCGTCGATGCGGCCGATCTGTCCCGGGGTCGCCCCGCCGGCGCCGCGCTTGACCCGCACGCGCCAGGTGCCGGCGTAGAGCTGGGAGTCGATGGGGTTCCCGTCCGCGTTCAGGTCGGACGTGAGATGCACCGCCTCGACGGGGTTCCGCTTGTCCCCAATGTCGGGGTTCACAAGGGGCCGCCCCTGCGACCACTGCCCCCGCTTAGGGCCGAGGCCCAGCGTGTAGACGTTGCCGTCGTAGATCAGGTTGTCCGCGGTCAAGGCGAGGTTGTTGTCCGGACCGGGCGACTCCACCTCCAGATCGAGGTCGTTGATGAGGGCCCCGTCCCCGAGCGCCACGCCGGGCGGGTCCGGCCACGCCAGCGCCACCCTCAGCTGGCCGATCGACACGGCCCGCCCTCCCCCGCCGAGGGTCACGAAGTTCGGCGAGCTGACCATGAAGGTCTTCTCGACCAGGGTATGCCCGGCGTTGTCGATCGGCGCCTCACCCGTTCCGATGTCGTCGTAGATGAGCAGGCCGGCCGCCGGCCACTCCAGGGTGTCGGGAGCCCCGATGCCCGTGGCAGGGGGCCAGTTCGGGATCGGCAGGACGTTCGACACCTGCACCCGGCCGTATCCCTGCTCGTTGTTCCCCAGGACACCGACGCTGGCTCCGGCGACCGTGCCGAGGTCTCCCCCCCGCGACTGCGCGATCATCTTGTCGGTCGACGTGGGATAGCCGATTGAGCTGCTCTGCTCGAGGAAGTTGGCGCTCGCCACCAGGGCCGCCTTCACGAGCGCCCCCGAGAGGCCCGGCATACGGTCCGCCGCCGTCCGGTTGCCGCTCGGATAGAACCCCTGCTCGAAGTAGTCGCGGATGATGGCCCCGGCCCCAGTGACGTAGGCCGCGGCATACGACGTTCCAAAGTTCAGCTCGTCGAGCTGGGCCTCCACCGGAAACAGGTTGTCGTTGTCGCGGCTGCGGAACACCGCCACCCCTCCGACGCCGGGGGCGCCGAACACGCCGCTGAAGTCCTCCCCCACCGACGTGATGATGGGGGCCGTGCGCAGGGAGGCCGTGCCTGCCGGGCCCCGGGAGGCCCACGGGGACGGCACTTCCTCCTCGTTGAAGGTCCCTGCGAAGGTCATCATGTCGGTGCGGTGGCTGCCGACGCTGACCAGGTTCTTGGCCGTCGCCGGTGGGGGAATCTGGATTAACGAGGTGGCGTTCGGATCGTTGTCGAGGGCGGTGCCGTCGAACATGTCCGGGATGCGCCTCTGGGTCAGGTTGCTCGGGGAGGCTCCCTGGCTGCCGACCGGCGCGAACACCATGTAGTCGCGGTTGTTGACCAGGAACGTGTCGATCTGCGCCGACTGGATCGGGTAGGTCCCGTTCTGCGGGTTGTCGAGCTGGTTGTCGAAGTTCACCGGCGCCCCGAACGGCATGACGTGCAGGTGGACGTTGTTCCCGCCGTCGCGCGCCGTGGTCATGCGCGTCGCCAGGTCGCCCGGCACGATGTTGCCGCCCTGCTCGATCAGCTCATCGATGGTGCAGCGCGAGAACGATGCCGCGTCCTGCATGAGGATGCGCGCGCCGCGCGCCACGCCGTCGAGGGAGATCCCGGACAGCAGCGGATTGCGCGGCAGGGTCGTCTTGGTGGCGTAGAAGCCGACCTGCGACGGCCAGCCGGCGATGGCGGCCGCCACGACGTTGCCGTGGGTTCCCGACCCCGACAGAAGCGCGTCGCAGGTGTCCTCGGGATTGCCAATCGCCTGGATGGCGTGCACCTTGCGGTGGCTCGGTCCGACAGGGAAGATCCCGGTGGTCGGCTGGGTCGCGGTCTGGGAGAAGTTGGGCGTGTCGTAGCTGAGACCGTTGTCGGTCACGGCGACGATCTGCGGCGGGACCGTGTCGAGGCCATCGTTCACCCGCCGGCCGTCCATGTTGGTGTCGATGCCGCCGCCATCCACGCCGATGTCGTGGTACGGGCGCGCCCCGAGGGTGTCCTCGACGCTCCCGGTCATCACGAGCGAGGGAGCCTCCGCGTTGTACAGCAACCACTCGGAGTCCTCCTGGGCCGCTTCGACCTCCTCGATCGCCGCCAGCCGTGCCACCTCGTCGGGGCTGGCCTCCACAGTCAGGACCCTACCGTCCCCTTCGAACTGCACCGACGCGGCGCCGACGATCCGCTCGGCCGCCCGGCGCATCTCGTCGAGCCCCTCGGAGTCGAGTGCGGCCCAGCCCAGGAGCTGGAGGCGCAGCGTGCGGCTCTCGGCGCGAAGCTTCTCGATCAGGGGCGTCCGTCCGAGTGCCGCCGCGATCTTGAAGCCGGGATGGTAGGGCATGGCTGCGTCGAGCCAGGGCTCGGCGGCCAGCCGCGCCGCAGCCTCGCGCGTGCGTGTGCGGACCACCCAGCCGCGCTCCGGCACGGCCGCAAGCACCTGGCCGTACCGGCGCAGCGCTCTCTCGACGCCCTCCGGGCCCCTCTCCTCCAAGGCGGAGGCGCCGACCTGCACGAGGTTCGTCCCGACGCACAGACTCCCGCGTCCCGCCCGGAGCGGCACCTCACCCCGCCTTCGCAGCGGCGCGGGGAGCAGGTGCTCGACATCGTCCGGTGCGGCCGGATCGACGTACCCGGCCCCCGTGGCGAGAAGCCCCGGGCGCTCCATCGGCCCCCGGAATCCCGGCCACATCGACCCGAAGGGGCTCAGTCCCTCCGGCCGGGGGTTCCCGTGCGGCAGGGGGTTGCGGCGCCAGTACTCCGACGAGTTGTCGACAGAGGTGGGATCTTCCGAGGATCGGCCCCGTTGGCCGCGGTCGGCTCCGGCCAGCGACACGCCGAGGACGACGAGGCCAAGGACTCCGAGGCAGGCCAGGAAGGATCCGACCCGCATGTTGAAGTTGTCAGTCATGACGCTCTGCTCCGACGCTACAAGAAAAGCGCGCCCCGTCTCGCAGGTCGTAGAGACAAGGGCGCGAGTGCGACGCTAGGAAACCGTCAGCCACAGCGCAATCATTTTTTTAGGAGATACGTCCAACTGCCTGTGCTGTCAACGAGTTTGTGGGAGTCCGGAGGTGAGAAAAGGGGCTTCGGGAGGGGGGTGCCATGGTCCGGGCTCGCGAGGTCCCGGCCGGGCCCGGGGCCCTGCGACCGTTATACCTCGCGCGGTCTATCCTGGATTTGCCTCGATGCTTCCCATCGAATCGTGCTGACCAGGCCTCACAATTGCGCCCGCGCGCCGCTTTCCAGTAACATGACCGCGACCATGTTCAACACCATCGAATGGACCGACGAGGCGGTCGTCCTCCTCGATCAGCGGCGGCTCCCCGAGGAGGAGCTATACCTGAAGCTGCGGACCCCCGAGGAGGTCGCGGCGGCGATTCGCGACATGGCGATCCGCGGCGCCCCCGCCATCGGTGTCGCGGCGGCGATGGGGATCGCGCTCGGTTTCAGGAACGGCACGGCAGGCGAGGCGGGCGCCGGCGATCCGCAAGCCCGGTTCGCGGCGCTCTGCGATCTGTTCGCCTCGACCCGGCCGACCGCAGTCAACCTGTTCTGGGCCATCGAGAGGATGCGGCGGTGCTACGACGCCCACCGCGGCGGGCGGCCCGACCAGATCGCCGCCGCCCTCGTCTCCGAGGCGGTCACGCTGGCAGAGCAGGATCGCGAAGCGAACCGCAGCCTGGGGCGCTCCGGCGCCGCGCTGCTGCCGCAGAGCAGCCGCGTCCTGACCCACTGTAACGCCGGCGCCCTGGCGACCGCCGGCTACGGCACCGCGCTCGGCGTGGTGCGCGCGGCCGTCGAGGGCGGGAAGCAGGTGACCGTGTTCGCCGACGAGACGCGCCCCTTCCTCCAGGGCGCCCGGCTGACCGCCTGGGAGCTGCGCCGGGACGGCATCCCCGTGACCGTGCTGTGCGACAGCATGGCGGGCCACCTGTTCCAGAAGGGTTCGATCGACCTGTGTATCGTCGGCGCCGACCGCATCGCCGGGAACGGCGACGTCGCGAACAAGATCGGCACGTACCAGGTGGCGGTCCTGGCGTATGCCCACGGCGTTCCGTTCTACGTCGCGGCCCCCACCTCGACGGTCGACCTGAGCATCCCATCCGGCGACCACATCCCGATCGAGGAGCGCGATCCCTCCGAAATGACCCACATCGGCGGCCGGCGCGTCGTGCCCGAAGGGGTGCCGGTCATCCACCCCGCCTTCGACGTGACCCCCCACCGGCTGGTGACGGCCATCATGACCGAGCGCGGCGTCGCGCTCCCGCCCTACTCGGAGAGCCTGGCCGCGCTGTGCGGCGCGCCGGCCGCCGCGGGCGGGACGCCTTTGCGCGCGGGGGGGGGCGCGCCGCGGCGCTGACGGCGGTCCCCATGCCCGAGCCCCTGATCCTGGGCGTCGAAAGCTCCTGCGACGAGACGGCGGCGGCGGTGGTGCGCGGACGCGCCATCCTGTCGAACGTGATCGCATCGCAGGCCGACATCCACCGCGAGTACGGCGGCGTCGTGCCGGAGCTCGCCTCGCGCCATCATCTGGAGGCGATCGACCTGGTCATCGACGCGAGCCTGCGCCGCGCCGGCGTCGCACTCGAGGATCTCGACGCGGTGGCAGTGACCCGAGGTCCGGGCCTGGTCGGATCGCTCCTGGTCGGCCTTCAGGCGGCCAAGGCGATCGCCTGGGTGCGGCGCATTCCGCTCCTGGCGGTCAACCACCTGGAGGGACACCTGCGCTCCGTCTGGCTGGAGCACGGCGAGATCCCCTCTCCGTCGGTCAGCCTGATCGCCTCCGGCGGGCACACGGGCCTGTACCTGGTCGGCGAGGACGACCGCATCACGCGGCTGGCGCGCACGCGGGACGACGCGGCCGGCGAGGCGTTCGACAAGGTCGCGAAGCTCCTCGGCCTCGGCTATCCGGGCGGACCGGTGATCGACCGTCTGGCGCCCACCGGCGACCCGAAGGCCGTCCGGCTGCCTCCCCCGAAGATGAGCGACGGCAGCCTGGATTTCTCGTTCAGCGGCTTCAAGACGGCGGCCCTGCGCCACGCGCAGGCGAGCGGCCTGCAGCGCTCCTACCCCGCCGAGGGGGAGACTCCGGCCGGGGCGCGCGACCTGGCCGCGTCGTTCCAGTTCTCGGTCGTCGACTTCATGGTGCGCCGGCTCCTGACCGTCGCGGAACGACACGGCGCCCGCGCCATCTGCCTGTCGGGCGGGGTCGCCTGCAACTCGCTGCTCCGTCGCCGCGCTGGCGAGGAGGCGGCGCGGGCGGGCCTCGCCTGCTACGCGGTCAGCCGGGAGCTGGCCGTCGACAATGCCGCGATGATCGCGGACGTCGGCCGTCGGCAGCTCCTCGCCGGGACAACCGCCTCCCTGGGCGTCAACGCCGACCCCGGCCTCGACCTCTGACGCGACCATGGACTCGAGCCTGATCCGCAACTTCTGCATCATCGCCCACATCGATCACGGCAAGACGACGCTCTCCGACCGCTTCCTCGAGCTGTGCGGGGCCCTGACCATGCGGGAGATGGACGATCAGGTCCTGGACAACATGGACCTAGAGCGCGAGCGCGGCATCACCATCAAGGCGCACGCGGTGGCGCTCGAGTACCGGGCGCGCGACGGCCGGACCTACCGTCTGAACCTGATCGACACGCCGGGGCACGTCGACTTCGCCTACGAGGTGTCGCGATCCCTGTCGGCCTGCGAGGGCGCTCTCCTGGTGGTCGATGCCGCCCAGGGTGTGGAGGCCCAGACGCTGGCCAATTCCTACATGGCGGTCGACCATCACCTCACCGTCCTGCCGGTGATCAACAAGATCGACCTGCCGTCCGCCGACCCGGCGCGCGCCAAGGAGCAGATCGAGAACATCATCGGCATCTCCGCGGAGCACGCCCTCCTCGCCTCCGCCAAGGCGGGCACCGGGGTGGAGGAGATCCTGGAAGCGGTGGTCCGCGACATCCCGCCTCCCAAGGGGGACCCCGAAGCCCCGCTCAAGGCGCTGGTGTTCGACTCCTGGTTCGACCCCTACCGTGGTGTGATGGTCCTGTTGCGCGTGATCGAGGGGACGCTGAAGCGCGGCGCCCGGATCCTGCTCATGACGACGGGTCAGACCTACGATGCGGAGGAGATCGGCCTCCTGACCCCCAAGAGCGTGCCGGTCGACTCCCTGTCGGCGGGCGAGGTCGGGTTCCTGGTGGCCAACATCCGCAACGCCGTCGAGGTGAAGATCGGGGACACCATGACGGAGGCGCGGCGCCCGACCGAGTCGGCCTTCCCCGGCTTCCAGGAGATGAAGCCGATGGTGTTTGCGGGCCTGTTCCCCATCGGGGAGAGCGGCTACGACGCGCTGCGCGACGCTCTCGACAAGCTGCGGCTGAACGACGCCTCGTTCTCCGTCGAGCCGGAGAACTCCGAGGCCCTCGGCTTCGGGTTCCGGTGCGGCTTCCTGGGGCTGCTGCACATGGAGATCGTGCAGCAGCGCCTGGAGCGGCACTTCGGCCTGTCGCTCATCACCACCGCCCCCTCGGTGCGCTACCGGATCACGACGACGGACGGAGAGCGCCTCGAGGTGAGCAATCCGGCCCGCCTCCCGCCGCCGCAGAAGATCGAGGAGTGGGAGGAGCCGGTGATCACCGCGCTCATCCTGACACCGCCGGAGTTCGTCGGCGCGATCCTCGCGCTGTGCCAGGATCGGCGCGGAGTCCAGAAGGATCTCAAGTACGTGACGCAGTCCCGGGTGCTGATCTCGTACGACCTGCCGTTCAACGAGGTGGTCATCGACTTCTACGACCGGCTCAAGACCCTGTCCCGCGGATACGCCTCCCTCGACTACCATCACACTGGCTGGTGGAAGTCGGACATGGCGAAGCTCGACATCCTGGTCAACGGCGAGCCGGTCGACGCGCTGTCGCTCATCGTGCACCGCGAGCGGGCGCAGTCGAAAGGGCGCAGCCTGGCGCAGAAGCTGCGGGAGGAGATCCCGCGCCAGCTCTTCGAGGTCGCCATCCAGGCCGCCATCGGCGGCAAGATCGTGGCGCGCGAGAACGTCGCGGCGCTCCGCAAGAACGTCCTGGCCAAGTGCTACGGCGGCGACATCACCCGCAAGCGCAAGCTCCTGGAAAAGCAGAAGGAAGGGAAGAAACGCATGAAGAAGGTCGGCCGGGTCGACATCCCGCAGGAGGCGTTCCTCGCCCTCCTCAAGGTGGACTGAGATGGGCGATCCTGCCCGCCCGAGACGCTTCCTGTTCGATTATGGGCAGGCCGCGCTGATCGCCATGATCTTCGCCCTGTTCGTGCGGACCTTCCTGTTCCAGATGTTCAAGATCCCCAGCGCCTCCATGGAGGACACGCTGCTCATCGGAGACCACGTCCTGGTGAACAAGTTCGCCGTGGCGCCGCTCACCTTGGCGCTCGAGCGGGAGATCCTGCCCTTCGCCCCGGTGCGCCGCGGGGACATCGTCATCTTCCGCTACCCTCACGACCCCCAGCAGGACTACGTCAAGCGCGTCGTCGGCCTGCCCGGCGACACGATCCAGATCGTCCAGGGGGTGGTCTACATCCAGCCCTCCGGCCAGCAGGGTTACACGGCCCTGGACGAGCCCTACGCCGTCCACAAGCATCCCGGGGAGGTGCCGGACAACATCGACAGCTTCGGCCCGGTCGCCGTGCCCGAGGGTCAGTACTTCGCGATGGGCGACAACCGGGACGACAGCCTCGACAGTCGCGAGTGGGGATTCGTTCCGCGACAGAACATCGTCGGCCGGGCGCTCCTGATCTACTGGTCGTTCGACGGCGTGGGCCCCGACGGGGCCCTGGCGCTGGCGCGGGGCGGCTCCGAGTCCGGCCTGGGGCGGCTGCTCCACGGCCTCACGGCGATCTTCCGCTACACGCGCTGGGAACGCTCGGGGATGATCGTGCGGTGAGGGACGCTCCGGCGCCGGCCGGAAGAGTGGTGAGTCGTCCGGGCTAGAAGAGCGGCGCGCGGTACCTCTCGTCGAAGTCCCAGTTGTAGGTGTAGACCGGCGTCTCGATCGGCACCGTGTACTTGACGGCGATGTCGAAGTGCGACTGGTCGCGGTTGACCCTGATGTTCTTCGCCTTGATCGGCAGCTCGAGCTCCTGGGCTTTGCGCAGGACCCGCTTGATGACCTCGTCGTCCTTCTTCTGCAGGGCCGCGAAGCGCGCCTCCTGCTCGATATAGTCCCGGAAGGCGTAGGCGTTCACCATGACCGGGACGACCTTGAACCCGAGATAGACCGTCAGGACCAGGACGCTCAGGCCGAAGAGCGTACCCAGGCGCCCTTCGCCGCGCTCGCTCGCTCCGCAGATCCGCATACTCCCCCCCGGGCCGTGTGCACGCCCGCGGGGGGAATATAGAAGCCTGCTGCCAGGGCGTCCAGCGCCGCGCCGTCGCGGATTACGAAATCGTGACACCGACAGACGAAGGGGCCCCGATGTTCCGGAGCCCCTCGTTCAACCGATGCTGCGATCCGTTCGCCCTACGGGCAGACGGGCGGCAGGGCGCGGAGCGGCCTCGCCACGCCGTCGAAGCGCCTCCCGAGCGCCGCCTGACCGCCGACAGCCACGGGGTTATGGCCGGCCAGGAACATGGTCACCTTGCCGACCGCCGGGTTGACGTTCTCGGTGGAAGAGACCGCCGGCCCGGGCGCTCCACCTGGCTGAGGCAGATTGCCCGCCAGACAGGTCAGACCGGTCAGGGTCAGGAGATCCGTATCGCCCGAGGCGTCGATCGTGATCTTGAAGAGATCGTAACCGGAGATCTGCGGCACCTGCGACCGCGAGGGCCACGAGATGGTGCTGGTCCCCACACACACGCCGTTCAGCCCGCATGTCGCTGTATTCACGCAGACAGCGCCCGGTGTGGGGCCTCCCTGGCACGTCCCACCACCATGGGTGAGTGACAGGGCGATTTCGTTGCCGTCGGCCGGGTAGACGGAGAAACTCTCCGAGCCGGCGGGAGCCGTGAAGTTCGAGATGCAGGCCGGGAAGACGCTGCAGCGCGCCTGCACGTGATACTCCGAGTCGGCGGTCGGAACGTCGTTGTAGGTCGGGTCGGACGACCAGTCCTGGACGACATTGTAGGTCGGCCCACAGGTGCTGCCCGGGCAATCCGAGTTGAGCGAGCAGGGGTGCCCGGCATGGACGCCGGCCTGGCAGGAGTTGTTGTCGCCGCGCTTGAAGAACCGGAACTGCACGCCGCCCCCGACACAGCCTCCGGGATTCGACGTCGCGGCGGCCGACGCGACGATCGGCTCGCCGCCGACGATGAAGCCGTCGCCGTCCGAATCCTGGATCACCAGGTCGACGGCGAAGCCTCCGTCGACGACGCAGGTCCCGCCGCCGCACGTGGCGGAGGTGGTGCAGACGGCACCAGGCGTCGCCCCGCCCGAGCAGATACCCTTGGTGTTGTCACAGAACGAGGGCGGGCAAGTCGCCGGCCCTGGCGCCTTCGTGTCGGCCGGCGGCTGCGCGATGTCCACGAGCGCCCCGGTGACCTTGATGTCGTCGATCCACCAGCCTTCGTCGTTCGGTTGCGGAGCCCAGCCGCCGCCCAGCTCGTAGTACGACGATGCGCAGCAGTCGAACTCCCAGGACTGAGCGATCCAGCGGATGCGGACCCGCTGACCGAGGTAGTTGGCCAGGCTGAACTTGCTCTGGACCCAGAGACCCGGCCCGCTGAGGCCCTGGATCCCGGGGCCGTCGCACTGCCCGGCGTCCGTCTGGTCGAGCGAGTTCCCGCAGTGCGACCAGATCCCGTTCGGGTAGCAGAGCAGCTCGCGCACGCCGCGCGGGGCCGGTGGTGCGTTGCCCGAGTCGGTCGGCGTCAGGATGCAGTAGGTCGGGGCCGTCCCGAATGTCGACCAGATGTACGAGATGTGATCGTAGACGTTCTCGAACGGCGCCAGGCGATCCCAGACGCCCCACTGGCTGCCGACCGGCTGGGCCGGATCGAAGACCTGGATGTGGACGTCCCCGAAGTCGACCGCCTGGCCGGGCTTCGAGTTGAGGTTGTTGTTGTCCATCATGTCGGCGATGTGGAAGAAGGACAGCTCCAGGTCGCCGGCGGCCGGCAAAGGCGTGAGGTTGATCTCGTTGGTCATGAACGCGGCCAACTGGCGGAACTTGGTGCTGTCGCCGTCGCGGCTGTCGGGCAGGAAGTGATGGCCCCAGTGGAGCGAGTTCTCGCCGCTCTTGGAGATGTTGCCGTCCGTCGGGGTCAGGAAGCCCGCGCCGTTCGGGCAATGGTCGACCGGGCAGTGGATGTGCCAGTCCATGTCGTTGTCCGGATCGATCTTGCAGGCCGGATCCTGCGGCGGCACGATGAACCCGGAGCAGCCGACGCCGGCCAGGGCGTTGATCCCGCCGGTCGCCGTGCCGACCCAGACTCCCAGGGTGTCGTTGAAGACGCCCGGCGTGCCGAGTGGCAGGTTGTTGAGGCTGATGTACGGATTGCCGTTGTTGGGATTGAGGTTGCCGTCGCGCTCGGTATCGAAGTCCTCGAACCAGATCCCGTCGTCGAAGTCGCCCGGGATGCCGTTGAGGTCGAGCTTGGCGGGCAGCCCGCCCGTCGGCAGGTCGAGGTCGATCACGGTCGAGATCGGCACCGGCGTCGTGGTGCCGACCACCTGGGCGCTGACGACGCTCAGCAGGAAGTCGGCCCTGGAGGGCGCCGAAGGATTGGTCGTGGAGGCCGTGGTCTTCAGGGTGTACTCGAACGTCCCGGCCGGTTCGCCCAGCGTCGCGGTATTGAGCACCCCGTCCGCCGGCAGCGACGGCACGAAGATCGTCGACTTGGTAATGCAGGCGATGTCCGGATCGACCGACCCCAGCACCAGCGTGGCGTTGGTCAGCGCGAAGTCGCCCGCATTGCGGACCGTGAGCGACATCCGGGCCGTTTCGCCGGCGTCGGCGAACGGATCGATGTCGCCGTTCGTGTCGTGAACCGACACGGCCAGGACGATCAGGTTGGCGAGCTCCAGCCGCTTGCATGTGATCGCCGTGGTGAAGGTGATCGCATCGTCGGGGATGCCGTTGTTGTCGTCGTCCGCCGACTGCGTCGGGTCGCAGATGTCGCCGCGGCCGTCCTGGTCGGCGTCCAGCTGCAGGACGCCTCCCGCCAGGCTGCTCGGGTTCGGGATGGTCGGGCAGTTGTCGATCGCGTCCGTCACGCCGTCGGAGTCGAGGTCGTCCTCGGTGAAGCCGCAGGTCCCGTTGTTGGTGACGCCCTGCTTCTGGCAGGTCTCCTGCGTGGCGGGCCCGCACTTGTCGCAGAGTTCCTGGGCGATGTTGATGCAGGTCCCGCCCGGGCACTGCAGGTTGTTGACGCAGACCTTGGTCGGCTGGTTCGAGCAGGTGCCCGTAATCGGGCACTGGTTGTCGTTCTTGCACGCGGAGCCGGTGGTGCGCTCGCATATCCCGGAGCCAGGGCAGTCGTTGTTGAGCACGCAGGCGCGGCTCGGCGTCGAGAAGCAGACCCCGGTCACCGGGCACTGCGCGTTGGTCGTGCAGGAGATCTGGTTGGTGCGGTTGCACGAACCGATCGGCAGCGTCGCCTGCTGCGGGTTGCCACAGTCGCCGTCGCAGGCGTCGCCGACCCCGTCGAGGTCCTGGTCGGCCAGCAATGCGTTCGAGGTGCGCACGCAGTTGTCCAGCCGGTCCTTGACGCCGTCGCCGTCCGCGTCGGCGTTCTGGTCGTTACAGGCAAATCCCCGCGTCGACTGCCCGCCGCCCGGGACCTGGCTGGCGTTGTACACGTCCGGGCAGTTGTCGATCTCGTTGACGACACCGTCGAAGTCGATGTCGTCGAAGTCGCACACGTCCCCGACCCCGTCGGCGTCCGAGTCGAGCTGGTTGGCGTTGGATCGCGTCGGGCAGTTGTCGCACTGGGTGCCGACGCCGTCGCCGTCGATGACGCAGGTGCCGCCGCCCGTGCAGACGCCGGAGTTGAGGCACGCAATCCCGGCCGCCGTCCCGCCGGAGCAGGCGCCGTCCTCCTGCGTCGGGTTGTAGACGAACGGACAGTTGTCGGGAGGCGAGGCGATGCCGTCGTTGTCGAGGTTCGAGAAGCTGGTCTCGGAGACCACTCCGTCGCGGTCGCCGTCGCACTCCGGATCGATGTAGTAGAAGGTCAGGTTGAGGTCGGAGCCGGGGTTGGTGAAGATGAGATTCGCGTTGTTGAACAGCGAGCCGATGGTCACGTTACCCCGGAAGAGACCCGGTGTGCCCGTCTCCGGGATGGAGAACGACTTCTTCGGGTGCTTCGCGACCGTGACTCCCGTGGAGATCAGATCCGCGTCGCTGTCGGTGACGCCAAACACCGTGACCGCGCCAACGCCGGCGCGGCGCGGATCGTTGACCGTGACGCCGACCGTCTCGTTGCACTCGTACAAGGCGAGGCGATCGACGGTGAGCGTGGCGCACTGCTGGCCGGCCGGCTGGCCGGCGCCCCCGAACTTGGTGCAGGACTGCACCGCCTCGGCGATGGGGTGCGTCTCGTCCCACTCCAGGACGACGTCGTCCACGCCGAATCCGTAGTCCGTGTTGCTGGGCGTCGACTCCATCGCCCAGAAGCCGATACCGATCTGCCATCGGTTCCCCGACGGGCCGGGCGCGAATCCGCCGACCGGCTCGCCCTGGCCGGGCCCCAGGCTCAGGTAGGTAAATCCGTCCTGGTAGTCCAGCATGACGATGTCCATGTTGCGCTCGGGCCCGGCGACCGAGTTGTCCTCGGCCTTGCAAGTCCCGCCGCCGGTGGCGCACGGATCCGTCGGCTTGTTCGGGACACAGGGCCTGCCTGCCTGCGTGCCGCCGTCGCACACGCCGGGGATGAACGAGGTGCAGACGCCGCCACCGGTGACGCAAGGATCGCTGCCGTTGGCCGGGTTGCAGTCCTTCTTGTCCTGCGGACCGCCCGCGCACAGGCCGATCGTCCCCGATCCCCGCGGGAACGGCCGGAAGTCGGGCTTCGCGGTCGGGATCGGGTTGCTGCTGTCGGGGTTGGAGTTGTCGGTGAAGCCGGTGAAGCCGTTCTCGTCGCCCGTGATCGTGGGGTTGCCGCCGGTCAGGGAGAGGTCCGCGTCACCCACCAGGGGCCCGAAGGTGCGCTGCGGTGTGTTGCTCTTCGGGTCGATGCCGTAGGTGTAGGCGTTGAACGAGACCAGGGTGTAGATGTCGCCGAACCGGTAGTAGAAGTACTGGCACATCAGGCAGTTGCCCTGATCGTCGTCGATGTCGTTGTCGAAGTCGATATCGCCACCGGCGTAGTCCGCGGTCTGGATGTTCATGTTGACGCCGAGCCGCTGGAACTCGACCGTGTACGGGAAGAAGGCCGCGTCGTTCTGCTGGTTCACCTTGGCGATGATCGGCGACGTCAGGATGTCGAACACCACCTCCTCGAACTGCGGCGACCCTGGGTCCGTCGGGTACGGATACTTGTCGCAGACCTGTCCCGTCGGCGTGCTGGCGATGGTGTCGCCGGTATGCCACATGCCGGCCGCCCCGGGCGGCTGGAACAGCCCGAGCGGGTTGGCGTCGAAGATCGTGGTCTGGGCGCCGCAGGCGCCGGAGGTCTCGTACTCCCAGACGTTGTTCGGACCGATGTTCAGACCCGGCTTGCTGTCCGGGTGGCGTAGCCCCAGCCAGCCTCCGTTGTTCTTGTCGAAGTTGAAGGGGGCTTTGTGCACGTCCGCCGGGTTGGTCGAAACCAGGATTCCCTTGTCCAGCAAGCCGTTCGGGATGGCGTCATTTTCGCCGGGGTCCGTGTTGTCGCCGTCGTTGTTGAGGTCCTCGCCGAGGATGTTGCTGATCAAGCCAAGGGTGCTCTTGGGGACGAACATCGACGCGAAGTTCACGTCCTCGTCGGGCCAGAAGACGCCCTTGAACGGATCGAAGCTGTCGCGGGCGTCGATCTGGAGGTTCCGGTTATAGTCGCGCACCTCGCGGCCGCCGTTCGGGTAGTCGGTCGAGTAGTGCAGCGACTCCTTATCGGCGTTGACCACCTGCGGGAAGGAGAAGGTCGAGCGGCTGAGCCGCACGCCGCGCGCCTTGGCGTCCAGCGTCAGCGTCAGAGAGACGGGCTGGACCTGCGTGGCGAAGCTCGGGCTGACGGCGAGGTTGAACGTGAGTCCCGACGTCTGGCCCCCGGGGATCCGCCCGATGTTCTTGGGCGAGTCGAGAACGGTGATGGCACCCGCACCGGTCAACAAGCAGGTCCCACCGGGCGGACAGGTGCCGCCCGGGCAGTTCGCATCGGCGGTGCAGACGTTGCCCGCGTTGGTGCCGCCCTGGCACACCCGGCACTCCGGGTTCGCGACGCAGCCCTTGCCGGGGATGTTCGAGCAGGCTCCGCCAACCGCGAGGCTGGCCTCGACGTCGGTGAGATCGTCCGCCTTCTCGAAGTTCCTGATGGCGATCGAGTAGCTCAACCGCTCCCCCCGGTCGAGATACTGGTCCCGATCGCAGCCGCCGTTGACGAAGGCGTTCATGTTGGCCAGGCCGGTGACGTCGATGCCGGACTGGATGATGTTGGGCGTGCACTGGAAGCGGGCGCGCGCCACTGCCGGGCGCGGCGCGTCCGGGTAGGTCATGACGAGGGTCATGCCGTTGTCGCCTTCCAGGACGCCGTTGCTCTTGATCGCCGGTCCCGCGAAACGGGCGGCCAGGGGCGCGGTCCTGAAGAGGTGGCTGCCGGTCGTGGTCTCGGTGAACGCGAACCCCTTCTCGTCGTCCACCACGGCGCCCGTGCCATCGACGACCTGGAAGGTGACGTTCGCCGTCATGGTGGC
>DASRJX010000204.1:0-19926 GCA_035649235.1 Candidatus Cryosericum sp. | reverse complement strand
GTCGAGGCCGCCAGCGGGTCCCCGACGCGGATCGCCTTGACGGCGGCAAGGAAGGCCTCCAGGAACTCGCGCTGGCGTCCCTTCTGGACGTAGACGCGCGTGGCCGCGGTGCAGTCCTGGCCCGTGTTGACGTAGCCACCGACGACCGCGCCCTGCACGGCCGCCTCGACGTCCGCATCGTCGAAGACGATGAACGGCGCCTTGCCTCCCAGCTCGAGGTGCAGCCGCTTCACGGTCGCGGCCGCCTGTTCCATGATGCGCGTCCCGGTCGCCGTGTCGCCGGTCAGCGAGACCATGTTCACGTCCGCGTGCCGGCAGAGGGCGGCGCCGATCTCGGCTCCGGGCCCGGTGACGACGTTCAGGACGCCGTTCGGGATCCCGACCTCCAGCGCGGCCTTCGCGATCTCGATCGCCGTCAGCGGGGTGTTCGACGCCGGCTTGAGCACCACGGTGTTCCCGGCCGCGAGGGCCGGTCCGATCTTCCAGGCCGCCATGAGGTAGGGATAGTTCCAGGGCGCTATCGATCCGACGACGCCCACCGGCTCGCGGCGGAGGAAGCTCGTGAGACCCTGCGCGTACTCCCCAGCCGCCGTGCCGTCGAGCACCCGCGCCTGGGCCCCCATGTAGCGGATGTTGTCGTTGGCGAACGGCACGTCGGAGTGGAGCGACAGCTTCAGCGGCTTGCCCGTCTGCGCCGTCTCCAATTCGGCGAGGCGTTTCGTGTCCTGGTCGAGCCGATCGGCCAGCTTCAGGAGGAGCGACGAGCGCTCGCCCGGCGTCAGCCGCGACCAGGCGGGGAAGGCCGCGCGGGCCGCCCGGACCGCCCGGTTGACGTCCTCCGCCGTGCCGCGCGGCACGCTGCCGCTCGCCTTGCCCGTGGCGGGATTCAGGACCTCGGTCCGCTCCCCCGAGGTCGACTCCGAGTCCTGACCGTCGATGACCATCCTGAGGTCGCTCATGTTCGAGTCCTCGTCTCCGTTGTGGCGCCCGAGGCGGCCGGCGCGAAGAGGCCGGGCGGCGCCAGCGGCACCGTGAGAATCTCGGGCAGGCCGGCTGCGGCGCCGCCTTGCGGCGCGATGACCGCCTCCCTCGCGGCGCAGGCGGGCCAGCGCCGGATCGTGACGGCGCTTCCGGCCTCGAGGGTCCCTGCGCGCCGCAGCCAGATCGGGATGCGGGAGGCCCCCGGCAGCACCGCCAGGGCGGCGCCTTCCCCCGTTCCGCCGGCGTCGGGGACCGCCACCTCGAGGTCGCGGGTCAGGACCGCCACCCGGCCCTCCGGAACGCACTGGCCCGCCGGGCAGAGGACGTCCGCGAAGGTGGCCATCCCGAGCGGGGCGTCGATCCGATACTCGACTCCGTCCGCATCGAGCACGCGACGCCCTTCGAGGGGGTTCCAGCGCCTGATCGTGAGCCGCGTTCCGGCCGGGAGGAGCGCGAAGCGGCCCGACGGATCGTCGGATTTCGAGCCCGGCGCGAAGCGCTCGAGCCGGTTGCCCGCTTCCCGATCGTAGACGATCGGCACGAGCGTCTCGACCTCGTCCCCGGCGTTGAACTCGCAGGAGCGCGCGGCGCCGCCCGCCTCGGTGGAGATCGGAGGATCGGCCTGCGGATTGAGGGGTGCTATCCGGCGCAACGTGGCGTCCGGAACCACGGGCGGATCGACCGTCTCCTTCATCCAGGAGGAGACGACCGCCTCCTGAACGAGACGCCAGCGGACCCAGTGATCGAGCGCCCCCTCCCTGAAGACCACCTCGCCCGCCGCGTCGTGGTCCGATCCGACTTCGTAGACCGTCAGGGCCCCTTCCACGCGGACCTTCCGGATGAAGGGTCGCTCCGTGTCGGTCCACGTCCCGCTGCGCGTGTACCAGCGCCGGAAGGCCTCCTCGGGGAGCCCGCGGACGAGCTCCTTCCGAAGGTAGTCGCGCTGCATCCTTTCCGCCGCCGCGACGTTCGTGGTGTAGGTCCGCGGCTGGACGAGATGCGCGCAGGAGACAAGGAGCGGCAGCAAGGCGACGACACCCGGCACCAGACGCTTCGGCATGGCACAACCTCCCTCGGGAGAATCGGGGGGCGGTGCAGCGATCGTAGGAGTCTGCCGCGAGAATTGCAAGAGGCGGGACGCCCGGCTGTGAGGAGATCCCGGAGTGTCCGCTAGGAGGCCTTCAGCTCCCGCGCCATGCGGATGGCGTGCTCGACGCCCTTCTCGGCGCGCAGCGCCATGACCTGCTGCTTCTTGCGGAGGGGGAGGGTCCGGATCAATCCCATGTAGCGGCCCTGGAGCCGCAGGGTCCGGGTCACCGGGCGGCGCTTCGCGGCGTCTTTGGGCGTAATGAGCCGCAGCGTGTTGACGTCTCTCGCCAGGCGCCGCAAGCCCGTGGTTAGCATTTTGAGACCGGCCTCTATATCGCGCACCGCCCGCGCCCGGCGGGCGCCTGGAAGCCTACGAGCCATGAGTCATCCTCCTCGGATGTGCGAACGTGATGCCGCGCTCAGACAGCGGGAACCGCTGTCTTGCGCGGCGGGTTGAAGAATGGCAGCGGGACGACCACGGCGCCGGCCGTCCGGCGCGTCGCCTCCACTGTGATCTCGATCTGGAGCCGCGTGCCGGGAGCCGAGTCCTCGATCCCGACCGTGGCCAGCGCGATCATCCGCTTCAGGGTCGGAGACCAGGTGGTCGAGGTCGCCTTGCCGACCTGACGCCCACGCCGGTAGAGAGGCACGGCGACGCGCGACGCCGCGGCGGGCGCCGAGGGCGTGAGGCCGACTTTTTCGAACTGGCGCTCCAGGTCGCTCCAGTCCAATTCCAGGCCGACGAGCCGGCGCTGCGGGCCGCGGCGGCTCTCCGCCTCGAGCGCGGCCCGGCCGACGAAGGGCTCCGACTTCCCGAGGCCGACGAGGCGCTCGAACCCGAGCTCGTGCGGCGTCGACTTCTGGTCCTCGATCAGCGCCCGCCGGCTGCCGACGTAGTCGACCTCGATCAGCACCAGCCCCGCTTCGATCCGGGCCATGTCGAGGGCGAGCATGCCGGTCGGATGAATGTCGAAGCCGCGCCCCGTCTCCATGAGGGCGTCCCAGACTGTCACCGCCCGCTCCCACGGAATCCAGATCTCGTAGCCGAGGTCGCCGGTGTAGCCGTTGCGGGAGATCTCGACCGGCACGCCGGCGAGGCTGGCCCGCAGGAAACGGAAATAGCGCAGGGAGGACACGTCGGCGCCCGCCGCCTGCAGCAGGCGCGCCGAGGTCGGCCCCTGCAATGCGAGCGCGGCGACCTTCGAGGAGACGTCCTCGACCTGGACCTCGAGGCCCAACGCGTTCTGGCGGATCCAGCGCAGGGACGGATCGGCCGCCGTCCACCGGAAGGTGGTCTCGTCCAGGCGCATCACCGTCCCGTCGTCGATCACCTTCCCCTGCTCGTCGCACCAGGGCGTGTAGACCATCTGTCCGACGGCGACCTGTCCCATGTCGCGGGTCACGATCCGGTCGACGAGCCGCCGGGCGTCCCGCCCCGACACCACGTACTTGAAGAGAGGGGAGATGTCGATCAGGGCCGCCGCGTTCCGGATCGCGTTGTACTCGTGGTGGTGGTGCACTTCGTAGGAGCTGACCGCGAAGTAGCCGGACCACTCGCGATAGTTGAGGCTCTCGCACAGCGGGAGGGTCCTCTCGTGTACGGCGGTTCCTATTGGCACGCGTATCCCCGGTGACAGTTCGAAGGCGCGGCATTATAGCCACTCGACCCGCAAGGAGCAACTTTGGAGGGCCTGTTTGTCGTCAATCCACGGCAGCAGAGCAGAGCGGCCGCGCCGGGAGGGTGATGGCGCTCCTGCCCGGCCCCCCCGCGCCCCGCGGCGCGGTGTTTCTCCTGGTGAAATCGATCCGCAATCCGGCTCCGGCGCTCTTGCGAACGCGGTCGCGCTTCCCTAGAATGAGGCCGCTCGCTGCAACCGTGTTTCGGAATGCGGCCCGCGCGCCGGAAGGGCGAGGCCTGGTCGGCGCGGCCTGCCGCGCGGCGCCGCGGGCCCTGGAGGGGGAGATGTCCACGAGGTACGACGCCATCGTCATCGGGGGCGGCCACAACGGCCTCACGACCGCCGCCTACATGGCGCGGGCCGGGAAGAAGGTGCTGGTCCTGGAGCGGCGCCACGTCCTGGGCGGCGCGGCGGTGACCGAGGAGATCTTTCCCGGGTTCAAGTTCTCCGTCCTGTCGTACGTCGTCTCCCTGCTGCGGCCCGAGATCATCCGCGACCTCGATCTTCCGCGCCACGGTCTCGAGATCCTGCCGCTCGACGGGACGTTCTCGCCCATGCCCAACGGCGACTACCTCTGGCGCATGGACGACCACGCGCGGAGCATCCGCGAGATCGCTCGCCACTCCCGGACCGACGCCGAGGCGTACGAGGAGTTCGGCAAGGCGATGCAGGCGCTCTGCCGGTTCGTCAAACCGATCATGGGGATGCTGCCGCCCGATCCGGCGAGGCCGGGTCTCAAGGACATCCTGAACCTGCTCTTCATGGGACGCCGCTTCCGCGCGTTGCCGTACGACGACCGCTACAACCAGGTCCAGTTGATGACCATGAGCGCGGCCGACTTTCTCGATCAATGGTTCGAGACGCCGGTCCTCAAGGGGACGATGTCGGCCTCCGGGATCATCGGGACCTTCCAGGGCGTGCGCTCGCCGGGGACCGCCTACGTCCTGCTGCACCACTACATGGGGGAGATCGACGGAGCGTTCCGGGCCTGGGGCTTCTCGCGCGGCGGCACGGGCGGCATCAGCAACGCCATCGGGAGCGCGGCGGTCTCCTTCGGCGCCGAGATCCGCAGGGAGGCCCCCGTCGCCCGCATCCTGGTCGAGGAGGGGAAGGCCAAGGGCGTGGTGCTGGAGAGCGGCGACGAGATCCATGCCGACATCGTGTCCTCGAGCGTCGATCCACGGCACACCTTCCTTCGGTTCATCGAGCCGGGCCACCTCCCCGACGAGTTCCTCGAGGAGGTCAAGCGCTACAAATTCCGGGGCTCCTCGGGCAAGGTCAATCTGGCGCTCGACGGCCTGCCGGAGTTCAAGTGCCTGCCCGGCGTCGGACACCACCTGCGGGGCGCGATATCGATCTCTCCATCGGTCGAGTACATGGAGCGCGCCTACGATGACGCCAAGTACGGCGCGTTCTCCAGCCGGCCCTACATCGACATCGTCATCCCGAGCCTGACCGACCCATCGGTCGCGCCACCCGGGAAGCACGTCATGTCCTGCTTCGTCCAGTACGCCCCGTACAAGCTGAAGGAGGGGCCGCAGGCGTGGGACCAGAAGCGCGAGGTGTTCGGGGACACGGTCGTGAACACCATCGCGGAATACGCCCCGAATCTCAAGGAGATCATCCTCCACCGCCAGGTGGTCACGCCGCTCGATCTGGAGCGAACCTACGGGCTGTCGGAGGGGAACATCTTCCACGGCGAGCTGTCGCTCGAGCAGTTGTTCTTCCTGCGGCCGGTGGCGGGCTGGGCGCGCTTCAGGACGCCGATCCGCAACCTCTATATGTGCGGCTCCGCGACCCACCCCGGCGGCGGCATCATGGGCGCCCCGGGCCGTCTCGCGGCGCTCGAGATCCTCAAGGACTTCCAGCGGGGGGTGGCCTGAGCATGGGACGTCAGGACGTGGTCGTCATCGGCTCCGGCCCGAACTCCCTCGTGGCGGCGTTCTACCTGGCGCGCGGCGGGCGGCGGGTGGTCGTGGTCGAGCGCCGCGATCGCGTCGGGGGGATCGCGGTCACCGACGAGTTTCACCCCGGCTTCAGGGTCTCCTCGGTCCTGCACGCCTGCGGCCCGCTGCGCCCGGGGATCGCGGCCGACATGCAGCTCGATCACCACGGCCTCACGATGCTCGAAGCGGACACGCGGGTCTTCGCGCCGTCTCCGGACGGCCGGGCGCTCCTGCTCCACGGCGACCCGAACCGGTCGATGGAGTCGATCGCCCGCTTCTCGAAGAAGGACGCCGAGAGGTGGCCGGCGTACCAGCAGGCGCTCCAGCGCGTGACGGGGCCCTTGAGCGACCTCCTCGAGGTGACGCCGCCCGACATCGATCGCCCCGGGATCTCGGATCTCCTGGCGCTCCTGAGGACCGGCCGGCAGGTCCGCGATCTCGCCCGGGCCGACCTCTACCGTCTGCTGCGCTGGGGCCCGATGGCGGTCGCCGACCTGGTCGCCGAGTGGTTCGACACCGAGCTGCTGCGCGCCGCCCTGGCCGGACGCGGGATCTTCGCGGCGTGCGCTGGTCCGTGGTCCGCAGGGACGGCCGCCGTCCTCCTCCTGAGGGCGGCCGCGGACCCCCACGCGGCAGGCAGCGTCAGCGTCCCGCGCGGCGGTATGGGCGCCCTGACGGAGGCGATGGCGGCGGCGGCGCGCGCGGCGGGCGCCTCCATCCGCACCGGACACGCCGTGACGCGCATCGAGACGCGCGACGGGGCGGTCGAGGGTCTCGTGCTCGAGGGCGGCGAGCGGATCGAGACCGGCTGCGTCGTCTCGGGCCTCGACCCGAAGCGGACGCTCCTGGACCTCGTCGGCCCGCTGCACCTCGATCCCGACTTCGTGCAGAAGCTGGCCCACGTCCGGATGCGTGGCGTCACCGCCAAGGTCAACCTGGCCCTCTCGAGGCTGCCGAGCTTCACGGCCCTGGGCGGAACGGCCGCCGGAACGGGCCCGTCGTCTCCCCTCGCCGGCCGCATCCTGATCGGCCACGAGATCGACACGCTCGAGCGCGCCTTCGACGCCTCGAAGTACGGCGAGACATCGCAGGAGCCGTGGCTCGAGGCGCTCTGTCCCACGGTTCTCGATCCGTCCCTCGCCCCGGATGGCCGGCACGTCCTCTCGGTGCACGTGCAATACGCCCCCTACCATCTCAAGGAGGGCACCTGGGACGACGCGCGCCGCAAGGATCTGGGTGACCGCGTCGTCAGGACGCTGGCGGCGCACGCCCCGGACCTGCCGGGGCTGATCGAGGGCGGGCAGGTGATCACTCCGAAGGACCTGGAGGAGACCTATGGGCTGACGGAGGGGCACCTCTTCCACGGCGAGGAGGCGCTCGATCAGGTGTTCACGATGCGGCCGCTCCTCGGATGGGCGCGCTACAGGACGCCTGTGCGCGGGCTCTACCTGTGCGGCGCGGGCACCCACCCCGGCGGCACGGTCACGGGGGCGAGCGGCCGGAACGCCGCCCGCGAGGTGCTCACGGGCCGGCGGTGATGCGGAACGGCAGGCGGGCCAATTCGGTAGGTCCCGCCGTCATGACCTCGTCCACGCGCAGGACGTAGTCCCCGGCCTCGAGCCCGTCGAGCGTCAGGCTCGCCACGATCGTCTCGCCGGCCGGCCTTCGCGGAGCGCTGTCCCCGGACGGTGGCCCTGTTTCGATCGGCTGGACGCGCACGACCTTGTCCCCGCTCACGATGGCGACCCGCAGGTCCTGAGCGTCCTGCGCTCCGGAGGCGGCACTCTTGAACCCGCAGCGCACGTTCTCCCCCGGGGAGAACCGGGTCCGCAGGGCCGGTCCGACGGTGTACGGAGCGCTGTCCTCCCCGGCCCCGGCCTTCTTGTCCTGTTCGATCTCGATCCAGAGGCTCGTCTCGTCCATCGAGTAGAGCGACAGTCCCAGCACCCGGGGCGCCCCGGCCCCGCTGCCGTCGATTGGCAGGCGCGCCGCCCCCACGGACTCCGACTGGACGTCGGCGACCACGGCCGTGATCGTCTGGCTCGTCGCCGGGAGCTTGACCCTCGAGAAAAAATTGAGCGCCTGCGACGCCGCCTCCCGCGCGCGGGCCGGATCGGCGGCGACTCGCACGCGCCGGGCGAGGCGCAGCGTCTCTTTGCCCTCGCCGTCGAGCGCCACGAAGCCGACCTCCAGGCGCGCGGTGGGACCTCCCGGCTGCGGCAGGAACAGCGCCCGCCCGGGCGGGACGTAGACGACGACGTCGAAGACCCGCCCCGACGCTCCCACCGGGCCGGACACGGCGGAGAGATCGAGCCCCAGGTCGCCGTGCAGCTCCGGCGTCAGGTAGGCCGACTGGATCGCCCGCATGCGGGCCTCCTCGGGGAGCAGGCGCGCGAAGCTGCGGCGGTAACGCAGTGTCACGCCGCGGCGCTTCGCCTTGAGGATGATGGCGTGGTGGCGGCCGTCGGGCGGCCCCTCGGGCACGTAGGTCAGGAGGTAGTATCCGTGCGTGGCCTTCTCGACCGACGTCAGGGCCGTGAGCAGGTCGTTCGTGTCGTGGCTCACGCCTCCGGTGTCGAGGGCCAGATTGGCCAGGGCGTTCGAGCGCCGCGACGCCTGCGCCACGACGTTCGCCTCGCCGGCGACGAGTCCCGCGGTCTGAACCGTATGCAGCGTCACGTTCGATGCCGCGGTCGCGAACCCCAGCTCCCCCAGGTCGGTCCGGAGCGTCTGCCGCGTGTCGCCCAGACCATACTCGTTCGCGGGCTCCTCCGGGATTCCGTCCCCCAGGAACACGATCGCCTTGTAACCCGGCCACGGCGCGAGCGCGTCGACGAGCGTCTTCAGGGAGGAGAGCACGAGCTTCATGCGCTGGAAGTCCTGGGAGGCGTACGACTCCGCGAGCCGGCGCGCCTCCGGGGAGAGGGAGCCTGAGCGCGTGCTGAACACGCTCGCCTCGGCTCCCCGGTTGGCCGCCTCGATCTGCTCGTGCCGCAGCCCCAGCTCCGAGACGTAGTCGGAAAACCGCCCGCGGTCCTCGATGCTCTTCTGGAGGATCCGGACCAGGGCCTCCCGGTCGGAGGTGAAGCCCTGCAGCACCTGGAGGTGCCGCCTCTGGTCGTAGGCCGCCAGGGCGAACTGGTCGTCGGGCTCGCCGCCGCCCGAGAGAAACTGCTCCGCGGCCCGTCGCGCCAGGGTCAGCCCGATCGGCGACGAGGTGGAATCCTCGAAGAACAGCATGAAGCGCCTGGGATATCGCCGCCGGCCCGAGGCCGTCTGCCCGTCCCAGGCCACGGACGGCGCGGGCGCGGCGGCGGACGCTCCGGCGGCCCCCGGGGCGGAAGGCTCCGACGCGCCGCCGGCTGGCTGGACCGGCTCGATGTACTCCAGCGTGGAGATGACCTTGGGGGGCATGTGGTTGTCGATCTTGAGCTCGAGATCCGGGATCCGGAGATCCTTGACGGGGCGTCCCTTCAGGTCGGTGGCGAAGACCTCGATCAGGACGACCTCGCTCGTGACCCGCTCGACCAGGGTCCCCCGGGCGGGCTCCTCCGGCTCGGCGCGCACGGCCGTTCGCCCTGGCGCGGCCAACAGCGCCAGCGAAACCGCCGCGATGCATCGCCAGGGTGGGCGCAAACGTCCCTCTCCACGCACGGAGCAGGGAAGGCACGGGCTCCGGCGCAACATTATATAAGGGGGCGCCAAGGCGGCCAGGCGACGCCGGACGCGGCACGCGCTGCGGTCTCACCGCGAACGCGGCCCGGAAAGCGGCCCAGGGGCCGCCGCGTCTCAGCCGAGCGCGGACCTGTAGACGTCGAGGTAGCGGGCGGCCGACCCGTCCCAGGAGAACTCCTCCGCCATGGCCCGCTGCTGCAGCGACCGCCAGCGGGCCGGGCTCTCCGCGCGCAGGATCAGGGCGCGGTGGACGGCCTGCGCCAGAGCGCCCGCGTGGACGCCCTCGAACACGAAGCCCGTGCCGCGATCCGGCTCGGCCGTCTCGTCGCGCACGGTGTCGGCCAGGCCGCCGGTCCGGTGCACCACGGGGATGGTGCCGTAGCGCATGGCGTGCATCTGGACGAGACCGCACGGCTCGTACCGCGACGGGACGAGGAGGAGGTCGCTCCCCGCGACGATGAGGTGGGACAGCGGCTCGTCGAAGCCGATGAAGAGGCCGACGCGGTCCGGGTGATCGCGCCGCAGCCGCTCGAGACCGTCGACGATCCGGCTCTCCCCCGCCCCCAGGACGACGAGATCGGCGCCGGTACGCAGGAGCGCAGGCGCCGCCTCCAGCAGGACGTCGATCCCTTTCTGATCCACGAGCCGCGACACGGCGCCCAGGAGAGGCCGGTCGGGGGCTCCAGAGGCGGAGCCCTCCGCCAGGCGGAACGCCGCCCGGAGCGCCCGGCGGGACTCCTCCTTGCGCTCGATCGAGGCAGCGTCGTACACCACCGGGATCTTCGGATCGCGGCGCGGGTCCCACTGCTCGTAGTCGGCGCCGTTGAGGATGCCCGTGAGCTCGTCCCGCCGCCGCCAGGCGGCGTCGTGGAGACCGAAGCCGCCCTCCCTCGTGGTGATCTCCCAGGCGTAGCGCGGGCTGACGGCCGTCAGCCGATCGGCGAACTGGAGAGCCGCCTTGAGAAAGTTGATTCCGCCCCGGAACTCGATCCCGTTGAAGCGGAACAGGGCCTCGCGGAGAGTGGGATCGAGCGTTATCCAGTCCATGTCCTCGGCGCCGAACTGCCCCTGATACCCCATGTTGTGGATCGTGAGCACCGTGGCGGGCCGCCGCCCGCGCCCGGGCCACGCGAGCCACGCGAACAGCGGCACGAGCGCCGCGTGCCAGTCGTGGCCGTGCAGGACGTCGGGCGGGCGCTCCGCGCGCTCCGCCAGCGCGACGACGGCCCGGGCCAGGAGCGCGAACCGACGCGCGTTGTCGGGATAGGCGCCGCCCGGTGCGCCATAGAAATCCTCCCGCCCGAACAGCTCTTCGTTCTGGACCAGCGTCGTCACGACACCGTCCTCACCTCTCCGCGTCAGCAGGCGCACCGGGACGCGTCCGATCCCGAGCGGCACAGCGAGGTGGTCCTCCGCGGGAGAGTAGGAGAAGCAGGTTTTGTCGACGCGGCCGTAGGCGGGCAGGAACACCCGCACCCGGTGCCCCTGGCGGACGAGGGCCGCGGGGAGCGCGCGGAGCACGTCCGCGAGGCCTCCGGTCTGGGCCAGCGGAGAGACCTCGGCGGCCGCCATCCAGATCTCGAGCGTTCCTCCTTCGCGGCTCATCGGCGGCGCGGCGCCTCTTGGGCGCTCACGGAACGGTCCTCACGGAACGGGGTTGGCGAGCAGGTGGCCGTCGGGCACGTCCATCACCCGATCGAGCTCGCGCAGGGCGCGCGCCGCCTCTTCCGGAGGCATGGGATTGATGAAGAAGCCGCTCCCCCACTCGAAGCCGGCCACCTCGGTCAGCTTGGGCAGGACCTCGACCTGCCAGTGATAGCGATCCGGCGACCGATAACCGGGTGGCGCCGTGTGGATGACGTAGTTGAACGGCGGGTCTGTGAGCGCCAGCTTGTAGCGCCGCAGCACGTCGATGAGGATCTCCGCGAGCCCCGACGACAACCCCGGGGTCAGGGTCTGGAAGAACGGCTCGTGCCGCCGCGGCAGGATCGTCACCTCGAACGGGAAACGCGAGGCGAACGGAGCGAAGGCCACGAAATCGGCGTTCTGCGCGACCAGCCGCCGCGTGTCGGCGATCTCCTGCTGGATGATGTCGCAGTAGATGCAGCGTCCGCGGTACTCGTAGTAGCGGCCGGTCCCCTGGAGCTCCATCTCGATGCGCGCCGGCGTGACCGGAAGGGCGATGATCTGGGAGTGCGCGTGCTGCACGCTGGCTCCGGCCGCCGGCCCGTGGTTCTTGAACACCAGCACGTACTGGAAGCGCGTGTCCCGGAGGAGGTCGATCATCCGCTCGCGGTAGGCGGTGATGACCTCGACCATCCGCTCCACGGAATAGGAGGCCGGGTCCTCCTCGTGCCGCGGCGACTCGATGACGATCTCGTGCGCGCCGATGCCGCGCATCAGGTCGTAGAGCCCCTCGCCCCGCTTGTCGTCGCTGCCTTCGATGCGCAGGGCGGGATAGAGGTTCGGGACCACGCGGACGCTCCACGGCGCGCCGGCCTCTCCCTTCCCTCCCTGATAGAGCAGGACCTCCTTGGGCGTCAGCGACTCGTGCCCGGGGCAGAAGGGGCAGGGCTCGTTTCCGGGAACCGCGGTCGAGTAGCGGCGGAACGGGTTCGGGCGCTGGCCGCGCTCGCCGGAGATGATCACCCACCGCCCGAGCACCGGGTCCTTGCGCAGCTCCGGATCGACGCGAGGGTACGCGCTCATGGCGTGCGGGACTTGCCTCCGAGGGGATGGAAAGCCAGCCGAACCTCCGGCGACGGGAGGCGGCCGGCCGGGCCGGGATCCCCGGACGCGCGCCAGCATAGCGCAAACAAAGTCCCCTGGTAAGCCGACTCGTAGCTGACCTCGGCGCGCTGCAGGGTCTCGATCGGCGCGGTCGCGAGGCAGGCGGCGGGGGTCACTTCGATCCGCAGCTCGAACCCGAAGAAGCGGTCCTCCAGGCTGAACCGCGTCACCGGCTCGATCTCCAGCCGGTCGCCCGGCGCCGCGCGCAACGGCTCCCCCGTCCCCGCAGCGACCACGAGCGATCGGAGAGGATCCCGCGGCGTCAGGAGCGTCAGGGCGAGCAGCGTGCCGAAGGCTCCCGCGGGGGATGTCGTGAAACGCCAGCGCACCTGCAGGACTCCCGACCGATCGATCGTGATGCTCTTGGTCCAGGAAGCGTCGCGGCGCTCGAACCGGGCCTCGACGCCCTCCGGGCCAGGCTGCCACTCGGCCGGAGGCTCCGCGACCAGGGCCAGACCCTCGAAGCGCGACAGCCGGTCGGCATCGGGAGGATCGTCGCAGACGAAGTCTCTGAAGCTCCTCAGCGGGAGGACATCGAAGGCGCGTCCTTCGAGATCGGCCGCCGCCACGCCGACCGCCCGCTCGTGCGGCGAGGCGATCGCCTCCTCCCCCTCGCCGCCGTGCGTCACGTCCTGTCCCTCGTGGTACGACTCCTTCCAGCGCGACACGACGTTCGCGACGTTGAAGCGCCTCTCGAGATCGTCGATCTCCGCGATCGTCAGGCCGTCGGCGGGCCGCAGGAAGGCCTGCAGGCCGCCGCCGCTCAGGACGACCTCCTGCTCGAGGTCGGCGTCCAGGTCGACGACCTCGACCGCGACCGGGCGCCCGTCTCCCGCCGCCAGGAGAGCGTCCGCCTCGAGGAGGCTCGAGTACAGCCCGTGGCGCAGGTGCGCGTGATAGATGCCGCCGAACAGGCCGTGCCAGTAGGCGCAGTTGCACTCGGCACGCAGGACCGCCGTGATCGCCTGCTCGCGGCCCACCGCCCCGCTCCGCAGCGCCCGCGCCCGGCGCGAGGTCCAGAGGACGTGCTTGTGGAGCTGGTCGGCCTCCGGATAGCGGGCCAGGAACATGTCCCACAGGCTGCCGCGCACGAACGCCCGCACCGCCTCGGGACTCCCCCCCTTGAGGGCTGCGGCGCGCGTGGCGCCGTACGCCGGCACCGAGCGCGCCGGCAGGGCCCACTCCAGCATCTCCATGTAGGAGGCGTTCGGGACGTAGACCTTGCGCGCCCGGGGATGTGCGGCGAGCGCCTCGCGGGGCTGCACGGCCGTCGCCGGGCCGTCCGGCTCGTCCAGGAGCGAGAAGAACTTCTCCAGCCACTTCTCCCCGTAGACCCAGCCGTGCGTGTCCGGCCACAGGCCGAACTTCTCGGCGTCATCGCCGTAGGTCAGGACGAGGCCCCGCGCCGCGGCGAAATGCTCGCGCACCGCCTCGATCGGACGGAACGGCAGGAGGTAGCGGAGGGCGGAATCGGACGGGAAAAAGGCCACGGGCCGGGCGATCCGCTCGGTCACGAACACCCCGCTGAAGCGATCGTCGAGCAGGCCGGCGAAGCGCAGGTGCTGGTCGTCGAGGATGGTGTACTCCACCCCGGCCTCCGCCAGGAGTTCGGCCAGGCACGGCTCCCACACGCGCTCGGCAATCCAGGCGCCGCGCGGCACGATGCCGGATCGGCGGCGCCACCAGCCGGCCAGGCGCGCGATCTGATCGAGGGCGTCGTCGCGCGGGATGGCCGGCAGGATCGGCTCGTAGAATCCGCCCCCGAGCGGCTCGATCTGTCCCGCGTCGACCAGCGCCAGCACACGATCGAGGAGCGGCCTGTCGTGCTTCTCCAGCCACTCGATGAGGCAGCCGGAGAGGTGGAAGGCGGCGCGCACACCCGGATGGCGCTCGAAGTGCTCGACGAGCGGCGCGTAGCAGAGGCGCGACGCCTCCTGGAAGACGCGATCGAAATTGCCGACCGGCTGGTGGAGGTGGAGCGCCAGGACGAGTCGCAGACGGTCCCCCTCCGGGCTCACGCGTCCTCCCCGTGGGCGCCGTCCGGGCGCGCCTCCCCGGTCCGGGGCGCCCCCGCAGCGTCGGCCCGCGACAGCTCGACCTCCCGGAGCTCGTGGACCGCCCCCCCGATCCGGACGCGGACGAAGAGGGAGACCGATCGGCCGGGCTGCAGGCCCGCGTCGCCGGCCGGGACCGCCATCTCGAAGATCTTCCGCGCCCGGGCGCGTACCGAGGGCGGGGTCGCCTGGCGCAGATCCCCCCGCTCGTCCAGATGGATGGTCATCTCGCGCGCTTCCCCGTCGTCCCGGGCGAAGCGCAGCTCGACCACGAGCCCCGCCAGGATCCCCGGCCCGGACCGCCGGCCCGGATCGAGACGCAGGCAGAACTCGCCGCCCGGCGAGAAGCCGAACCGCAGCGACTCGATCGGCCGCTGCGCGCGCCGCATGGCGGCGTCCGGGCCGTGGCCGGCCCAGTCGAGGGGCGGGGCGGCGCACCACTCGAAGTACGCGCTCTCGTAGCCGTCGACGATCACCTCCACGATGGGCGCGGGCCCCGCGGGGGGCCGCGCCGCAGTCCTGTGCTCCGGCGAGAGGATCGACCAGTCGAGGGACTCAAGGGGCGGGACCCCCAGCTCCGTGCACGACGCCCTGAGATGCGCCCGGAACAGGCGATCGAAGTCCTCGCGAAAGAGGCTATCGTACTGCCCGTCGAGCCACCAGAACCAGTCGCTCCCCTCCGCGGCCCGGAGAGACTCCCAGGCGGTCCGGCGGGCGGCCTCCTCCAGGCGCGGGTCGCGGAGCGGTCCGCTGACCGCGCCCAGGACCCGGCCCAGGAGAGTCCAGGCGCGGTTCCGCTCCGGCCCGCCGATCCAGACCCCCAGGTCGGCGTTGATCCAGGAGCCGGCGCGCAGGCGGCGCAAGGCCCCGCGGCGCGGGCAGGCGGCGATCGCCTCAGCGACGGTTCGGGCCGTCACCGGCCCTTCGCTCTCGAGGGCGGCGTACAGGGACCTCAGGAAGCCGGCCCCTCCGTCCGGGTAGTGCTCCCAGGGGTTCTCCCCGTCGAGTGCCAGGAGGACCAGCGCGTCCGCCGGCGCGCGCCGGCGCACCTCGGCCAGAAGGTCCCCCACGGCCTCCCGCGGATCCGAGCGCGCGTAGGTGAAGCCGATCCGATCGGACAGGTCGTGATCCCGGAACACCAGATCGACCTCCCCGCCCTCCCCCGCCAGACGCCAGGGCCGGTACGGGTCGGCCTCCTCCGAGCACTCGGAGGCGCGCAGGACGTCGGCGTCGCTCGCCGCCCAGGCGACGCCGCAGCGGCCCATCAGGGCGATCGCGGCGTCGCTCACCGATCCCTCGGAGGGCCAGAGTCCGCGCGGCGTGGCGCCGACCGCGGCTCCGACCCGCTCGAGGCCGTCGGCGATCTGCCGGCGCGCGTCCTCGCCCGCCAGGAGGCGCGCCGGAAGGGTCGTCTCGGGCATCGCCTCGAGCGCGCTCTTGGTGTCGATCAGAAGCGGCAGGATCGGATGGGCGTAGGGCGAGGCGCTGATCTCGACCTGGCCGCGCGCGACAGCGCCCCGGTACATCGGTCCGAGGCGCGCCAGGATCGCGTCCTCCACCCGGTGCAGCGTCCTGATGTCGGAGAGCGTGTAGCCGCGCTGCTTGCGGCGCAGCTCCCGGATCTCGGGGAACTCCTCCTCCGCCTTGAAGCCGAACCAGGCGAGATCGAGCAGGGCCTGAAGGTCGCGGAGGTCGGCGACCGCGAACTCGCGCCAGGCGTCCTCCTCGCCGAGCCGGCGGATGGCGGCCCGCCTCCGATCGAGCAGCTCCGCGTAGCGGGGCAGCGGCCGGATCAGGCGCTCCTCCTGCGCGCAGAAGAAATGCCGCACGAGGAAGCGGCGCTGCGCCTCGTCCAGGTCCTCGGCAGGGGTGAGCGCCGCCTCGCGGAAGGCGTCGCTCGCGCCCCGCTCGTAGGCCTGGATCTGGTCGAGCAGGACCGGCACCAGGTTGATCGTCACCCGGACGCCCGGGAACTCCTCCAGGACGCGGATCATGTCGTAGTAGGCCCGCACGCCATGGAGCCTGACCCACGGCTGGAAGCAGACCCGCTCCTCCCCCAGCCGGTACAGCGGCTGGTGCATGTGCCAGAGGATGGCGAGGGAGACGGTCATCAGGCCCGCGCCCCGGGCAGGGGACGGCCGGTGTGCATCAGAAGCGCACGTCCTGCGGCACGACGGCGATCCCCTCCTCGCTGAGGAGGATGCCGCGAGCCCGATCCTGCTCCGGGTCGTAGCCGATCGTCGTGTCGGCGGGAACGTGCACCAGCTTGTCGATGATCGCCCTCTTGATGCGGCAGCGCCGGCCGACGTCCACGTCGTCGAACAGGATGCTCTCGGACACGGTCGCGTAGGAGTTGATGCGGACCCGCGGGCTCAGGACGCTGCGATCGATGTGCCCGCCGGAAATGATGCAGCCGTTGCAGACCAGCGAGTCCGTGGCGATCCCGGCGCGATTCGACTCGCGGTCGGCGAACACGAACTTCGCCGGCGGGTCGTCCCGCCGCGCGGTCAGGATCGGCCATTCGTGGTTGTAGGTGTTGAAGGACGGCGTGACGCTGACCAGGTCCATCGAGGCGCGCCAGTAGGCCCCGATCGTTCCGACGTCGCGCCAGTAGCCTACGTCCGACTCGGGCGCGCCCGCCACGCGGTTGTTCCTGAAGTTGTAGGCGTGGATGTGCAGACGGTCGTACCAGCGCGGGAGCAGATCCCGGCCGATGTCGTGCGTACTGTCGGACGCTTCGTGATCGGCGAGCAGCATGTCGCGGAGCGCCTCGTAGTTGAAGAGATAGTTCCCCATCGAGACCAGGGACTGGTCCGGCTCGGGCGGGAAGGGAGGCGGCGACTGCGGCTTCTCCAGGAAGCGGGTGATCCGCATGCCGGAGTCCACCTCGATGCAGCCGAACTCGTGCGACTCGGCGATCGGGTGCGGCACGACGCTGACGCTGACGTCGGCGCGCGTTTCCACGTGCTCCTCGATCATCTGCTGATAGTCCATGCGGTAGATGTGATCCGCCCCCAGGACCGCCACGATGAGCGGGTGGTCGCGCTCGATGCGCTCCAGGTTCTGGTACAGCGCGTCGGCCGACCCCATGTACCAGCCCTTCCCTTCGCCGACGGCCGCCGGGATGACCTCGCAGTACTGCCCCAGGTTGCTGGCGAAGTTCCAGCCGCGCGACAGATGGCGCAGCAGCGAGTACGACTGGTACTGCGTCAGGACGTTGATGCGCAGGAGGTGGGAGTGGACGAGGTTCGTGAGCACGAAGTCGACCAGCCGGTAGCAGCCCGCGAACGGCATCGCCGGCTTGGCCCGCCGGCGCGTGAGCGGGAGCAGGCGCCGGCCCTCGCCGCCGGCGAGAACGATGGCGTTGACGCCATGGGCGATCCGTCCGACGGGGATCCCCGGGCTCACGGGCGGCCCCACAGTCCCGGGTCGAGGTCCGGGAAGATCCGATCCTGGTCTTCGATTCCGCCGAGGGCCTGGTCGTCGACCTGCCGGCGCTCCAGCATCCGGGCCAGCTGGTCGAATCGACTCAGGTGCTGCCGGACACGGCGCCGGGCGTACTCCGGCGTCGTGCGGTTCTTCAGGATGAAGGGCCAGTCGGAGGCCTGCGCCAACAGCAGCTCGCGCCCCGCCTGGGCCAGGGCCCGACGCTCGGCGCCGGAGGCGCGGCCTCCTTCCGGGGCGAAGCGGCGCGCCAGGTCCCGCATGCGGCGCCCGGCCTCGTGCAGGGGCGGCAGGATCCAGTCGTTCTCAGCCATCAGCCACACGTCGAAGTAGCCATGCTCGCCCCAGGAGGAATCGGAGGGGAAGGCTCTCTGCGCCACCGGATGCTGCGCGAGGTACTGCGCGGGGCTGATGGCCGCGATGCCGGCGCCGGGCAGGCCGCGCATCACCAGCTCCAGCCAGTCCGTGCCCTCGAACCACCAGTGTCCGAACAGCTCGGCGTCATACATCGAGACGACCAATGGCGGCCGGTCCATCCCGCCCCGCAGCCAGTCGATCTGCAGGCCCCTGTTGCGCACGAAATCGGCGGCGTGCCGGGCGGCCGCCCGCAGGGCCTGATCGCGCCGGTACGGCTCCTTGTGGTCGGTGCGGCCGGTGATGCGATGATACTTGAGGCCGGTCATGCCGCGCGTCCCCGCGGGGTCGAGGTAGGGGGCCACGTAGGCGGCGTCCAGGTCGTAGCCGATGTCGCGGTAGAAATCGCGGTAGGCCGGATCGCCCGGGTACCCCTGCTCGCTGCTCCAGACCTGCGCCGAGGACTCCTCGTCCCGGCCGAAGGCGGCCACGCCGGAGGGACACAGGATCGGGGCGTGCACGCCGAACCGGGGCGGGCTCGTCGCGTTGAGCACCGCGTGGGTGTCGACGAAGAAGTACTCGATCCCCGCGTCCCTCAGGATCGAGTCGAGCCCCTCGAAGTAGGCGCATTCCGGGATCCACAGACCGCGCGGGGACCTATTGAGGAGCCGGCGGTGCTCCGCGACGCCCGCCGCGACCTGGGCCGCGACCGACCCCGGATCAGCGCGGTGGTGCGGGAGGAAGCCGTGCGTCGCGGCGCAGGTCAGGAGCTCCACGACGCCGCGATCCTCGAGGCGCGCGAACTGCGCCAGCAGGTCGCGCCGGTAGACCTCGGCGAACAGGTGCTGCAGGCGGTGCAGGCGGTCCCAGTAGAATCCCGCCACGGGGCTGAAGGAGGGATCCCGGCGCGTGCGCTCCACCTCGCGCCATGCCAGGTTGCACAGGCGCCCCAGGTGCCGCTCGTACTTCCCCAGCAACAGCGGGTCGCGCAGCATCGTCGCCAGCGTCGGGCTGATCGACACGGTCAGCCGCACCGGAACGCGATCCGCGGCGAGATGGTCGAGCATGTCGAGGAGGGGCAGGTAGGTCTCCGTGATCCCCTCGAACAGCCAGTGCTCCTCGAGGAAGTACTCCCTCTCCGGGTGCCGCACGAAGGGCAGGTGCGCGTGCAGCACGAAACAGAGGTAGCCTCGCGGATCGGCGATCCCGAGGGGCGGCAGCGCCGCCTTGGGCGCCTCTCCCCCGCGGGCCGGGGAACCGACTCCATCGAGCCCGGGGACCGCCTCGCCGCCAGCCGCGCCTGCTCCAGGGGATGGTGTGCCCGAGCGGCCAGCGGGCCATGCCGCTCCCGCGGCCGCCCACACGTGGCGCGCGGGGGACGTTGCGGGCGCGAACGCCGGTGAGCATCCCGTCCGAAGCGCCTCTCCCGGAGGCTCCCCTCCCCGGCCCATCGCCGCGGTCCGCGCCACGCTGACTCCGGACGCCGGACGCCGCGGGGGCGGAGCGGCCGGCTCGGCGCGGCCCGCCCGAAGCGCCCGCACGTCCATCCAGACCTCTTCCTCGGACCCCGGCGCCGTGCGCGGGATGGAGACCGGCTCCGTCCTGAGCAGCTCCTGGAAGCGCCCCGCCTGACGCAGCCCGATCCGCGCCAGGAGACGTCCGGACGTCGCCTCGAGAGACAGGTACCAGGAGCCGGCGCGGACGTCGACCGGAGCACGGAGGATCTCGGCCCCGTCCCCCGTTCCGGCCGGACGTTCGAGGAGGATCTCCGCCGGACCGCGCGCCGCCTCGAGCCTGTGCCTCAAAGCATCGTCGAACGTCCAATAGAGGAACAGGAGGCGTGGATTGACGACCATGAGGCAGGCCCTCGCCGGACCGGTCGGGGCCGGCAGGGGTGGCAGTGGTTCGGGCTCG
>DASRJX010000203.1:0-4042 GCA_035649235.1 Candidatus Cryosericum sp. | reverse complement strand
CGGGCGGCCGGCCACCTCCACGTAGACGGGGCTCGTGGACCCGAAGGGATACAGGTCGAGGATCGGCCACGCCGGGGTGTCGGCATAGGCGCGCAGGAGGTACCAGCCGCTGCGCTCGACGTCGATCGTCGCCGTGCCGCGCCACGCCCTCTGATCGCCCGCCAGCGGGAGGGTGGCGACGACCCTCCCGTTGCCGACGATCTCCAGGTGATCGATCGTCACGGACGAGCGGAGCGAGGCGCGGGCCTCGATCGCGCGCCGGCCCGCCGGAAGCCGGAGCGTGTCGCCCGGCTCCTTCCCGGCCAGAGCGAACTCGAGGATCGGCGCGTTGGTGACGAAGGTGCGGCCGGCCTTGAGGCCCGCCAGGAAGCGATCGTGATCAAACACCGGCCCCGTCTTGACGAAGACCCGGACCAGGCCGACCGGCCCGCGCAGCGACGCGTAGTTGGCCATGGCATCGGTGCCTGCGCCCGCAGGCAGGCGGAAGCCGCAGTTGAGCAGCCGGTACCAGATCTCCGAGGTGATCAGGTGATCGCTGAATCCCATCACCTCGAGGTAGTCGGTCTTGCCCAGGGCCACGTCCGCCGGCAGCTCGTACGACAGGGGGGCGCTCTCGTCGAAGGGATCCGGGCGGGTGTCGAAGGGGTGGACATACCCGGTGAGCGCTCCCTGGGCGTGGGCCAGATCGAAGACGGCGGCATTGTGCGGGTAGGCGCTGGCGGCCGCCGTGTTCACGTAGGAGGCGTAGTCGGGGAGCAGGAAGTGATCCTTGAGGCCGAGGAGTCCCGTGTGTCCCCAGTACGACGTGTGGAATTCCTGGCCGTGCATGATGAGCAGGTCCCGGGTCGAGGCGGCGTCGGGGCGCGTCGAGAAGGAGGCCATGTCCGGGATCCGCTGCTCCTTGTTGACGACCAGGTTTTCGATCAGGTTGAGCCCTTCCGCCTCGGCCTGGAGGGCCAGGTGCTTCGGATCGTTGCGGTAGGTCCCGCCGTAGTTCATGTGGACGTGCAGGTCCCCGCTGCGCCATCCCGTCCCGGACAGGGAGGAGATGCGGCGGAGGGGGACGCGCAGCGACGCGGTCCGGCCCGCCGCGACCTCGACGTTCCGGGTGTCGATGGCGTATTCGGGGCCCCGGCTGACCTCCACCCGGTAGCGGCCAGCGGGCAGGCTCAGCCCTGCCTGGCCACGGGCGTGGAAGTAGCCGTACTCGAACCGGCTCTCCGCGCGCACGAAGGCTTCGTCGGCATGCCGCCAGGCGTCGTCAGGCGCGAAGAAACGGCCGTCGGGGCCCATGACCGAGACACGCGCGGCGAGCGGGCGGCCCGTAGCCGCGTCCGCCAGCTCGATCGACATCCGGCCGGCGGGATGGAGCGGGCGCCTCGTCCCGAAGTCGATCCGCGTGGTGCGCCCGCCCGGCAGATCCATGATCTCGAGCGACGTGTTCCCGCCCTGGTTCGAGATGAACCCGATCCTCCGGCCGTCGGGTGACCAGCGGGCGGAGGTCACGTCGTGGTCGCCGTAGGTGAGAGGGAAGGGGTCGCCGCCTTCGTCGGTCATGATCCACAGCTGGTGCCAGGCGCGGCCGAGATAGGAGCTGTAGATCACCCGCCGTCCGTCGGGAGACCAGTCGGGGCGCGCCTTCCAGGTCGTCTCCTCCGGCCGCACCTCGCGCATCGCCAGCCCGCGACGGGCCCGCGCCCGCCAGAGGCCTCCGGTGCCCCAGATGCGCCCACGGTTGGAGACGAGGATGAGCTCCTCGCCGTCGGGTGACCAGGTCGGCGAGAGGTAGTGGTCGTGGGGCGCGTAGTAGTAGCGTGGCAGGCCGTCGTCGCGGTCCTCGCTGAGCCGCTGCGGGTCGCCGGCCTCCCCCCCCGAGTAGGGGAGCAGGAAGATGTGGAACCGCCCCTCGTGCTGCGTCGACACGTAGGCGATGCGCCCGCCGTCGGGCGAGAACCGCGGCTCGAGGTTGACGGCGCCGTTGTGCACGAGCGTGCGCACGACACCGGTCCGGACCTCGAGCGCCAGGAGATCGACGGCGTCGTCGCGATAGGAGGCATAGACGATCACGCTTCCATCGGGCGACCAGTCCGGCTGGTAGTCGTACCCCGGGCCGTCGGTGAGCTGGACGCATTCCGAGGAGCCCGGACTGTGCCGCCACAGGCTGCCCTGCATCGAGACCACCACCTCGGTGCCGTCGGGCGACCAGTCGAAGGAGCCCGGACCGCTGGTCACCTGGGGCAGGTACATCTCGCGGTAGTAGTAGTTGTGAGGCAGGCGGATCTGCTTCAGGACGGGCTCGCGCCCAGGGCCTGAGGCCTGTGCGACGGAGGACGAGGCGATGCAGGCGATGGCCGTCGCGACGCAGGGGATGGCGCGCGAGCCGCGGATCCGTCGGGGCATGCCGTTCTCCGGATGTTGAAACGCGCCCCCGTGGGGCCCAGGGATTATAGACGGGAGCGACCGCCGCTCCGCCGTCAGGGTCATGCCGGATCGTGGCTCATCCACCCCCCTTCTGGTGCCATCCCGCGGCCTGTCGTCCCCGCCGCACCTGTGCTACCATCCCCTGCGCACGCGGCATCGGCTGACTACCATGAGGAGGTCCGATCGTGTCCTACGTGATTGTCGAAAAATGCCTGGGCGAGCGGTACGCCACCTGCGTCGCGGTCTGTCCTGTCGACTGCATCCACCCCGGCGAGTACAAGGGCGAAGTGTTCATGATCATCAACCCGGAGGAGTGCATCGACTGCGGCGCCTGCCTCCCCGAGTGCCCGATCGAAGCCATCGTCGAGACGGAGGAGGAGTCGCCGGAATGGGCGGTGATCAACAAGGATCTGACGCCCGCCTTCAAGCAGAACGCGCCGGTGACGCCGCGCGCGGCCAACGACCCGCCGCACAAGCCGACGAACAAGCTGCGATCGTCCTGACGCGGCGCCACAAGACGATTTCGAAGCCGGGGTCCCCGGACCGGGGGCCCCTTTTTTTGCGCGCGGCATGAAGCGGAAGGATCGCCCCGGGCACGGCGATCGGCGCGGGCGTCGCCGTGCATCTCCGGACGGCGCCAGGGCCTGCGTGCTCGTCAGCGGGGGAGTCGATTCGTGCGTCCTGCTGCGCGAGTCGCTTCGCCGCTACGGCACCGTGCAGCCACTCTACGTGCGGGCGGGGCTGCGCTGGGAGGGAATCGAGCGCGCGGCGCTGCGCCGCTTCCTGCGCGGCCTCCGGCACCCCGGACTGAAGCCCCTGGCGTCCATCCAGGTGCCGATGTCGGACCTCTACGGCCGGCACTGGAGCCGGACCGGCCGCGGCGCCCCCGGATACGACGACGGCGACGCCTCGGTCTACATCCCGGGGCGCAACATCTCGCTGTTCGCCAAGGCCGCGACCTACTGCGCCCTCGAGGGGATCCCGATCCTGGTGTCGGGGATCCTGAGCGCCAACCCGTTCCCCGACGGATCCCCCGACTTCCTGCGCCTCATCCAGGAGGCCCTGAGCCGCGGGCTCGGCCGCCGCATCAGGATCCGGACGCCGTTCCGGTCCTTGACCAAGGAGAAGGTCGTGCGCCGCGGGCGGGACCTGCCGCTCCACCTGACCTTCTCGTGCATCAGCCCGCGGCGCGCGCGACACTGCGGCGACTGCTGCAAGTGCAAGGAGCGGGTCGACGCGTTCCTGGCCGCGGGCGTGAAGGACGCGACGGCCTACGCGGGAGGCCCCGGCGCAGTCGCGGCCGGCTCGGCTCCGGGGTCGCGGCCGCCCGCCGGGCGGCTTCGATCGAAAACCACGCGGCAGGCCCCGAACAGCGCCACGAGCGTCAGGTAGGACGCCACGAAGAAGGCGAGAGCCTCCGGGGCCGTCGGAACCGGATCCTTGTAGTCGGGTCCCTGGAAGTACTGGACGGCCGCGCCCAGCGCCGCTGCCGGCAGCACGAGCCCCAGCAGCCGCGCCGACACCCTGCGCTCGGCCAGCAGCAGATGGACTCCTTCGCGGATCGGGGCGCCGCGGGCTCCGCGCTCGCGCCGCAGGATGGCGATCGGCGTGCTGTAGAGCG